>NZ_CP023009.1:926669-1235559 GCF_003515985.1 Lonsdalea britannica
GCCGGCAACGTCGCTCCAGATCGTCACACGTTCGACATCCGCCAACGCGCCGATCTGCGTGGCCGAGTAGTCACTCCCATTTCTGCCCAGCAGGACCGTTTCACCCGCTTCATTACGGCTGATAAAACCGGTGATCACCAGACGCTGATTAGCATGCTGGATGAGCTGCTGCTGTAACAGCGGCCAGGAGCGTCCTTCGTCAACCTGAGGCAACGCAGAGCGCTCCGCGCAGAGAAACGTGCGTGCATCCAGCCAGGAGGCATCGATGTCTGATTGATTCAGCACGGCGGCCATCAATCGGGCAGACCAGATTTCTCCGTGTCCCACGACTTCGGCATAAACCGCTTCGGTGATTTTTCCGTCCAGCAGCGCCGCCAGACGCTCAAGGTCATGAATAAACGCAGAAGTCAGCCGCTCTGCCGCAGCCTCGTGCAACAGACCCGCAATCAGTTCGCTTTGATAGCGGCGCAGCGCCTGCTGCACCTGATGCGCGGAAATACGGTCGGTTTGACTAAGCTTTAGCCAGCTAATCAGCTGGTTGGTCGTGCCACCCGCCGCCGACACGACCATCAGGTCACCGGGACGACTGTATTCGGCCATAATACCGGCGACGCGCTGATAACATTTCACATCAGCCAAACTGCTGCCGCCAAATTTATGCAGCTGCCGACCCGTGGCGGCACCCGCTATCCCTAAAGCACTCATCGTTACCTCTTTGCGACTGCCTGAAATGCCTGTTCTAAATCGGCGACCAGATCGTCACCGTCTTCAATACCGACGGAAACACGCAGCAGCGTCTCGGATATCCCTGCTGCAGCGCGCGCTTCCGGGGCCATTCCGGCATGAGTCATGGTGGCGGCGTGGGAGATCAGGCTTTCAACGCCCCCCAACGACTCCGCCAGCGTAAATAGCTCCAGTGAGGACAAGAAACGGCGCAACGTATCTTCATCGCCGTCCAGCTCAAAGCTCAGCATAGCCCCAAAACCCGATTGCTGGCGACGCGCGATGTCATGCCCGGCGTTTTCCGGTAAAGAGGGGTGATACAGTTTTTTCACCTGCGGCTGCTGCTGAAGAAATTCCACAATCTGTAATGCATTCTTCTGCGCCGCCGCCATGCGTGGCCCCAGTGTCCGCAGGCCGCGCAGCAGCAGATAGCTATCAAACGCCGCGCCGGTCACGCCAATATTGTTGGCCCACCAGGCCAGTTCGGTCACGAGTTCAGGGTCGCGCGCAATCACCGTCCCCGCGACCACATCCGAGTGGCCGTTGAGATATTTGGTGCAGGAGTGCACCACCAGGTCGGCTCCCAAATTCAACGGATTCTGCAGCGCCGGACTCAGGAAGGTGTTATCCACCACGCTGACCGCACCCGCGTCACGCGCCGCCTGACAGATCGCGGCGATGTCGACTACGCGCAGCAGCGGATTGCTTGGGCTTTCCACCAGCACCAGCTGCGGTTTTTCCGCCAACGCCGCCTTCAGCTCCGCGTCATTGCCCTGATCGACGAATTTCACCCGGAACGCGCCACGTTTGCTCAGGCTGTCGAACAGGCGGTAGCTACCGCCGTAGCAGTCGTGAGGCGCCACCAGAAGATCGCCCGGTCGCAGGAAAACGGTGCAAACCAGCAAAATCGCAGACATGCCGCTGTTCGTCATTACCGCACCTGCGCCGCCTTCCAACTCAGCAAGCGCGCGTTGCACGACGTCGCGGGTCGGGTTGCCGCGCCGTGAGTAATCATGCTCACGCGGTTGGTTAAAACCGGCGAAGTTATAGGTGCTGGAGAGATTGATGGGGGGAACGACACAACCGTACTGTTCGTCGTTATTCAACCCGCTGCGAACTGCGATAGTGGCCTGTTTGCGCGTCATCGGTGAGATTCCTGACTGGTAGCTGAATGAAGAGCCCCAAGAGTAAACGCAGTCAACATAGACGTCAATACATCTAGACTTCTAAACTTCTTTGCGTATAGATTGAGCATCCCTATAATAATCGCTAGAATTAAGACAATTTATGACAGTGACTGTCCTCATCACGATAATTTTTAAGGTATCTCATGGCTAAGTGGAATGGCGAATACGTAAGCCCATACGCTGAACACGGCAAGAAAAGTGAACAGGTCAAGAAGATCACAGTTTCCATCCCGTTGAAAGTATTGAAGATTTTAACTGACGAACGCACCCGTCGCCAGGTGAACAACTTGCGTCACGCCACTAACAGCGAATTGCTTTGCGAAGCGTTTCTCCATGCATTTACCGGGCAACCGTTGCCGAATGATGAAGACCTGCGTAAAGAGCGCTGCGATGAAATCCCTGAAGTGGCCAAACAGATCATGCGAGAAATGGGTATCAACCCGGATACCTGGGAATACTGAGTGATGCCGTTCACGGCATCCAGAAACGACAAAGGCACCCGAGGGTGCCTTTGTTATGCGCGGAAGAAAATCCGCGGCAAAAACCGTGAAGCAAATTACTTCTTGCTGCCCGGGATGCTGAAACGCTTGTTGAAGCGATCAACACGACCACCAGTGTCAACAACACGCTGTTTGCCGGTGTAGAACGGGTGGCAAGCGGAGCATACGTCCAGGTTCAGGTCGTGACCCGCAGTAGAACGGGTTTTGATGACATTACCGCAAGAGCAAGATGCAGTAATTTCGCTGTAATTCGGATGGATACCTTCTTTCATGGGAAACCTCTGATTAAGGCCGTGTCGCTATCCAGCCCTATTCCGCCAGACACCACACGAGGTTGAAGTTGAATTCGTTTTTATCTTTATACACGCGGTATAAAGGCGGCGAATCATACAGAAATTAACCAGCCGATGCAATCACCCCCACACAGAACCTGCCGCACCATGTACACTATCGGCCGGATGGTTTTCCGCACAATCGCATTGTGTCGCTTTTGACTCGCCATCCATGCTGTATAAAGAGTTTCCCCTTAGCTTTCGGACGGAGATGCCATGCCTGTCGTTCAGGTTGCCCTGCCCGTGCCACTGGCGCGTACATTTGATTATCTGCTGCCCCCGGGATCTCTGCCCCCGACGCCCGGCATGCGGGTACGCGTGCCGTTTGGCAACCGCAGGATGATTGGCATCGTGACCGCTCTCAGCGATAACAGCGCGCTGCCGCTGACCCAGCTCAAACCCGTGCAGGACGTACTGGACCAGGAATCGTTATTCCCAGCCAGCCTGTGGCGCATCCTGATGTGGGCCGTCGAGTACTACCACTACCCCATCGGCGAAGTGCTGTTCCATGCGTTGCCGACGCTACTGCGTCAGGGTAAACCCGCTCACACGGCGCCGCTGTGGCAGTGGTTCGCCACCGAACAAGGGCGTGAAACTCCGTTGCCGACGCTGAAACGCGCGCCCAAACAGCAACAAGCGCTGGCCGCGTTACTGCAAGGGCCGCTCTACCGCCATCAGGTCAGCGACGCCCAACTGACCGAAGCCGCTCTGCAAGCGTTACGCGCTAAAGGGCTATGCGACCTGAGGCCCCTATCGCAAGCGCCGCGAGACTGGCGACCGGACTTCAGCGTCAGCGGCGAACGCCTGCGTCTGAATACCGAACAGGCGACCGCCGTCGGCGCGATACGCAGCGAAGATCAGCATTTTTCCGCCTGGCTGCTGGCCGGGATTACCGGCTCCGGCAAGACCGAGGTGTATCTCAGCGTGTTGGAAAACATCCTGGCGCAGGGAAAGCAGGCGCTGGTGCTGGTGCCGGAAATCGGACTGACACCGCAAACCATAGCTCGCTTCAGAGATCGCTTTAACGCGCCGGTAGACGCGCTGCACTCCGGTTTGAACGACAGCGAACGTCTGTCTGTATGGCTGCGGGCGAAAAACGGGGAAGCCGCCATCGTGATCGGCACCCGCTCCGCCCTGTTCACGCCTTTCGCCCGGCTGGGCCTCATCGTCATCGACGAAGAGCACGACAGCTCGTATAAACAGCAGGAGGGGTGGCGCTACAACGCCCGCGATTTGGCCGTGTTCCGCGCCCGGGAAGAGAATATCCCTATCGTCATGGGCTCCGCGACCCCGGCGCTGGAAACGCTGTATAACGTCCAAATCGGCAAATACCGGCAGTTACGCCTCAGTAAACGCGCTGGTAATGCGCGGCTTGCCCAGCAAAATATCCTCGACCTGAAGGGACTGCCGCTTAACACCGGTCTATCGCAACCCCTGATTGCACGGATACGTCACCACGTTCGGGAAGGAAACCAGGTCATCCTGTTTCTCAATCGCCGCGGCTTTGCGCCGGTGGTGATGTGTCATGAATGCGGCTGGATCGCCGAGTGTCCGCGCTGCGATCACTATTACACACTGCATCAGCACCAGCAGATGCTGCGTTGCCATCACTGCGACAGCCAACGACCGGTGCCACAACAATGTCCTGACTGCGGCTCAACCAACATGATGCCGGTGGGACTGGGGACCGAGCAGCTCGAACAGGCGCTGCCCGCCCTCTTTCCCGATACGCCGATTACTCGCATCGATCGCGACACCACCAGCCGCAAAGGCGCGCTGGAGCAACAGCTGGCGCAGGTGCGTCAGGGCGGCGCCCGGATCCTGATAGGGACGCAGATGTTGGCCAAAGGCCACCACTTCCCTGATGTGACGCTGGTGGCTCTGCTGGACGTCGACAGCTCTCTGTTTTCCGCCGACTTCCGGGCCGCGGAACGATTCGCCCAGCTTTACACCCAGGTCTCTGGCCGCGCCGGACGCGCCGGAAAAGCCGGCGAGGTGGTGTTGCAAACCCATCACCCCGAACATCCGCTGCTGCAAACGTTGTTGCAGCAGGGCTACGATGCCTTCGCCGCCCAAACGCTGAAAGAGCGCCAAAGCGTGGCTCTGCCGCCGTTCACCAACCACGTTCTGTTTCGCGCTGACGATCACGACAATCAGCAGGCCAGCCAATTCCTTCACCAGCTACGTAATCTGCTGGAAGCCAGCCCGCTGCGCGACGAAAACCTCTGGGTCCTGGGACCAGTGCCCGCGCTACAGCCCAAACGCGCGGGACGATTTCGCTGGCAGCTGCTGCTTCAGCACCCCTCCCGCGCCCGACTACAGCATCTGCTGCGGACGTCCCTGAGCCTCGTCGATACCCTGCCGCAGTCGCGCAAGGTCAAATGGGTGCTGGACGTCGACCCGACGGACGGGTGACCTTTTCTTCATATTGATTTTTCTACAATTTTGCGAACCAACGCGAAAAACTCGCGCGTGATGCTGTTCAGCGAATAATAAATCCACAACTATAATGCGAGATCTGTTAATGCTTACTCCGCAAGGCGCTATGCTGAACACGGTGTAAATTTGACTGCGGTATACAGGCGCTCCTGGCTGACAGACGCCGGAAAGACGCAGCAGCGGAAGCTGGCGTGAGGAGAATAAGCGTTGGAGAATAAAGACACGGCCGCTGCAACGATGAAGGACGTGGCGGACAAGGCGGGCGTCTCGACCGCCACAGTATCCCGAGCCCTGATGGATCCGGAAAAAGTCTCAGCCGTGACCCGACAGAAAGTCGAGGAAGCGGCCAAGGCCGTCGGCTATTTGCAATACGCGTCTGCTCGTTACGCCAAACGGCATGAAACCCGTACGCTATTGGCGATCGTCCCGGATATCGGCGATCCTTTTTTCAGCGAGGTGATTCACGGGATCGAAGAGACCGCAGCGGCTCGGGGTTATTGGGTTCTGATTGGCGACTGCGCTTACCAACAGAGACGAGACGGAAAGCTGTCCGATTCCAATATCACCACTCAGGTGGACGGTATGCTGCTGCTCGGGTCCGACTTGCCGTTCGATGCCGGTAAGGCAGGACGCCGCAATCTGCCGCCAATGGTGATGGCGAATGAATTCGTACCTGAACTGGAAATGCCGACGGTCCATATCGACAACCTGACCGCCGCGTTCGACGCCGTGCACTATCTTCATGAACTGGGCCATCAGCGCATCGCCTGTATTGCAGGCCCAGAGACGTTGCCTCTCAGCGAATATCGGCTGCAAGGCTATATTCAGGCGTTGCGACGGGGCGGCCTGACGGTGGATAACCACTATATCGTGCGAGGGGATTTCAGCTATGACACCGGCATCCGCGGGTTGGGGGTTTTGATGTCACATCCTACCCCACCCACCGCGATTTTCTGTCATAGTGATACCATAGCGTTGGGTGCGCTGGCGCAAGCTCATAAAATGGGTCTGAACGTGCCGCGGGATCTATCGCTAATGGGATTTGATGATATTATCCAGGCCAGCTACTGCTTCCCCCCGCTCTCCACCGTGGCTCAACCCCGCTACGAAATCGGACGTGAGGCAACGCTGCTGCTGCTTGAACAGCTGCAGGGGCATTCCGTAACCCGGGGCTCACGCCTGCTGTCCAGTAAACTGGTCATTCGCGACAGTACCGCTCCGCCGAATTTTGCGCGTCACCGGCTTTAGGAATCACGGTGCTAGTCAAACATTTTAGGGTTCAGTAACATGACATCCTGTTACTTTTTTTACTTCGTAGTGAAACGATAGTGGCACAAAGAGACTATGTCGGGCGGGGGCGTTCAGGCACACGCCGGAAAAAGACATCCAGCCGGAAAAAAAAGGGTTCCTCAGGCGCATCCAAAACCATGATTGCGCTGGCGGTTGCCGTATTGGTGACCTTCGCGGGCGGGCTGTATTTCATTGCCCATAACAAACCGCAGGAAATTCCGGTCCTCCCTAATCATGCCGGCGGCAAGGGCAATGGGCTTCCGCCTAAACCCGAAGAACGCTGGCGCTATATCAAAGAGCTGGAAAATCGCCAGATTGGCGTGACGACACCGACGGAGCCTTCCGCCGGCGGCGAAGTGCGCTCGACGGGGGAACTGACCGAAGAGCAGCGCCAATTGCTGGAGCAGATGCAGTCGGACATGCGCCGTCAGCCGACCCAGCTGTCCGAAGTGCCATATAACGACCAGACTCAGGTGCCGCGTTCTCAGGTGTTTATCAAACCGCAGACGGCGACGCCCGCGCCCGTCGCGCCGCTAACGCAGCAACCTAGTCAGAATGTGCCGAAAACAGCGCCCGCTGCGCCGAAAAATACCACGCCCGCCAACACGGAAACGGCCAAGGCTCCGGTGGACAAACCCGAGAAAGCGCAGCGTTGGATGATCCAGTGCGGTTCGTTCAAGGCGATGGCGCCCGCGGAATCCATCCGGGCGCAACTGGCATTCGCGGGCGTGGAAAGCCGAATTACCAGTAGCGGCGGATGGAATCGCATCATACTAGGCCCATACAGCAGCCGCCCCGCGGCAGACAAGATGGTCCAAAAACTGAAAGGTATGGGCAACAGCAGCTGTATTCCATTAGCCTCCGGGGGTTGAAAACCCCCGCCCCGCCCCCATTTCTAATTTCAACATGCCCCGCGCTATGCGGGGGTCTTTTTATTCAGTAACGGGGATTAGCTCGTGACAACAATCGTAAGCGTACGCCGCAATGGCCAAGTCGTCATCGGCGGAGATGGTCAAGCCACCCTCGGTAACACCGTCATGAAAGGTAACGTGCGGAAGGTACGCCGTCTTTACAACGACCGTGTCATCGCCGGATTTGCGGGCGGCACCGCCGACGCCTTCACCCTGTTTGAACTGTTCGAACGTAAATTGGAACTGCATCAGGGACACCTGGTAAAAGCCGCGGTGGAATTAGCCAAAGACTGGCGTACCGACCGTATGCTGCGCCGTCTGGAAGCGCTGCTGGCCGTGGCCGATGAGAACGCCTCGCTGATCATCACCGGCAACGGCGATGTCGTACAACCGGAAAACGACTTGATCGCTATCGGTTCCGGTGGCCCCTATGCCCAGTCCGCCGCACGCGCCCTGTTGGAGAATACCGACCTGAGCGCCAAAGAAATCGTCGAGAAATCACTCGGTATCGCCGGTGATATCTGCATCTATACCAATCAGTTCCACACGATTGAAGAATTAGCCTCCAAGGCGTAAGGATCTACTATGTCTGAGATGACCCCGCGCGAAATAGTCAGCGAGCTTGACAGCTACATCATCGGCCAGAACAAGGCGAAACGGGCCGTGGCAATCGCCCTGCGCAACCGCTGGCGTCGCATGCAACTGGACGAAGACCTTCGCCACGAGGTTACGCCAAAAAATATTCTGATGATTGGCCCGACCGGTGTAGGTAAAACCGAGATCGCCCGTCGTCTCGCCAAACTGGCCAACGCGCCGTTTATCAAGGTGGAAGCGACCAAGTTCACCGAAGTCGGCTACGTCGGTAAAGAAGTGGACTCCATTATCCGCGATCTGACTGACGCCGCCCTGAAGATGGTGCGCCACCAGTCTCTGGAAAAGAACCGTGTTCGCGCCGAAGAACTGGCGGAAGAACGTATTCTGGACGCGTTGATCCCACCGGCCAAAAACAACTGGGGACAGTCCGAAGAGAATCAGGAGCCGTCTCCTGCTCGTCAGGCTTTCCGTAAAAAACTGCGTGAAGGCCAACTGGACGATAAAGAAATCGAGATCGAACTGGCCGCCGCGCCGGTAGGCGTTGAAATCATGGCGCCTCCGGGTATGGAAGAGATGACCAATCAGCTTCAGTCCATGTTCCAGAACCTGGCCGGACAGAAGCAGAAAACCAGCAAGATCAAAATCAAGGACGCGTTCAAACAGCTGGTGGAAGAAGAAGCCGCCAAGCTGGTGAACCCGGAAGAGCTGAAACAGAATGCCATCGAATCCGTTGAACAGCACGGCATCGTGTTCATCGACGAAATCGACAAAATCTGTAAGCGCGGCGAGTCCTCCGGCCCGGATGTGTCCCGTGAAGGCGTGCAGCGCGACCTGCTGCCGCTGGTGGAAGGCTGTACCGTATCTACCAAGCACGGCATGGTGAAAACTGACCACATCCTGTTTATCGCCTCCGGCGCATTCCAGGTAGCCAGCCCGTCGGATCTGATCCCTGAACTCCAGGGTCGTCTGCCGATCCGCGTTGAGCTGCAGGCGTTGACCACGGAAGACTTCGAGCGCATCCTCACCGAGCCGAGCGCGTCCCTGACTCAGCAGTACAAAGCGCTGATGGCGACGGAAGGCGTGGATGTGGAATTCGCGCCGGACGGTATCCGTCGGATCGCGGAAGCGGCATGGCAGGTCAACGAACGTACCGAGAACATCGGTGCGCGTCGTCTGCATACCGTGCTGGAACGCCTGATCGAGGAAGTGTCTTACAACGCCAGTGAAATGGGCGGTCAGAATGTGACGATTGATGCGGATTACGTACGTGATCACCTGGATGAATTAGTAGCAGATGAAGATCTGAGCCGATTTATCTTATAATCCGTGCCAGCGGATCGTTCCTGACAACATATCAAGTGGGAGGCTATCGCCTCCCACTTGCGTTTTCGGCAACGACGTTAAGCATAATCTCCCAGAACTGAAGCGGATCATGACCTCATTGACACATAGCAGCAAAACTCAGGCTTGGCTCGACAGCTTGCGTCCCAAGACGCTACCGTTGGCCTTCGCCTCCATCGTGACCGGCTCAGCTATCGCCGGTTGGCAAAGCAGTTTCAAACCGGGAGTCGCGCTGCTTGCGCTGCTGACAGCCGGTTTGCTGCAAATTCTTTCCAACCTGGCCAACGACTACGGCGATGCGGTGAAAGGCAGCGATACCGAGACACGTATCGGACCGCTACGCGGTATTCAGACCGGGGCCATCAGCCTGACCGAACTGCGCAACGCCCTGATCGTTACGGTGCTGCTGACCATCGTCTCGGGTATTTCTCTGGTCGCGCTCGCCTGCGAGAAACCGGTAGATATCGTCGTCTTTCTCGTGTTGGGGCTGATGGCGATTTTGGCCGCCATCACGTATACGGTGGGCAACCGGCCTTACGGCTATATCGGCCTGGGCGATATCTCGGTACTGATTTTCTTCGGCTGGCTGAGCGTGGCAGGCTCTTATGTACTGCAAACCGGTCATTTCGATAGCATCGTCATGCTGCCCGCCACCGCCTGCGGTCTGCTTGCCACCGCCGTTTTGAACATCAATAATCTGCGCGATATCGACAACGACCGTTTGAGCGGAAAAAACACGCTGGCCGTCCGGCTTGGCGCACAGAAAGCCCGCCGGTATCACATGCTGCTGCTGATGGCCGCGCCGCTGTGCCTCGGGCTGTTCGCGCTCATTTATCTGCAAAGCCTGGCCGGCTGGCTGTTTATTCTGTCACTGCCGCTGCTGGTCAAACAGGGGCGCTACGTGCTGCGTGAAACCACGGCATTCAGTATGCGTCCCATGCTCGAAAAGACGGTCAAATGCGCCCTGCTGACCAATATTTTGTTCGCTGCGGGCGTAATGCTGAGCTAAGTTCGCCCCTTCAAGGTCATCCCTGTTCCCTGATGACGGTCAAGGCAACAGGCGATGATTTTGCTAACCTTCTCCAGAAAGGGATATACTCAATTCCACGATCCCTGCGACAACCAGGCGTTAATCCTATGAAATACGATACTTCCGAACTGTGTGATGTCTATCATGAAGAGGTCAATGTCGTTGAGCCTCTCTTCTCCAATTTTGGTGGCCGTAGTTCATTTGGTGGTCAAATCACCACGGTGAAATGCTTTGAAGACAACGGGCTGCTTTATGAGCTGCTGGAAGAAAACGGCATCGGTCGCGTACTGCTGATCGACGGCGGCGGCTCTGTGCGCCGGGCACTGATCAACGCCGAGCTGGCAAGATTAGCGACGCAAAACGAGTGGGAAGGCATGGTGATCTATGGCGCGGTGCGTCAGGTCGACGATTTGGCTGAGCTGGATATTGGCATTCAGGCCATGGCGGCCACGCCGGCTGGCGCTGAGGGAGAAGGCATCGGCGAAACGGATATCCGCGTCAATTTTGGCGGCGTCACCTTCTTTTCCGGCGACCATCTGTATGCCGACAACACCGGTATCATTCTCTCCGAAGATCCGCTGGATCTGGAGTAAGCGACCGGATGAAAAGGGCGTGAACGCGCCCTTTTCCGTCTCTTGCTACTGTCTTACTGTACTTCTTCCATCTTTCCCAGCAGCGCCTGCAGACGTTCCTGCCATGAGCTCTGAGCTTCACGCAATTGTTCGTTCTCGCGCATCAGCGCATCACGATTGCCTGCCACACTCTGAACTTCCTGCGACAGCGCATTATTCTTTTCTTTCAGCTCTTCAATTTCCATCTGCAACAGCGTAATGGTGTCAATCGCCTGCTGAACTTTCGATTCCAGCTTCTCAAACACTTCAAATGACATAACTTCTAACCCCTTTTTCACGCAAGGCATACGCCGTTAACGCTGATTTATTGCGAATTCTCACACCGTACTGGCGTATTCATAGCGTTGGCGCACTAGCCGCAATGCGAACGGCCGGTCTGCGCCGACTCCGTTACGCCCCAAGGGCGCAACACGCTCGGAAGATTGTATGTAGCCAGCCGGAAACTGTCTAGCGCCCATCCTCCACAATCGCGAGTGTGTCATTTTTTCCTGACCGGAGCTATCGGCAGAAACCGAAAAAAACCGTCGGAGAACAGCAAATGTTAATCAAGTTAAGGCGTTATTTAACGCGTTTCAGCGGCGGAAGGTTTCCAGCTCACGAGAAATAAGCGAATACGCTCATTTTTTTGACGCACAACACACATTTTACTAGCGATATTTTTCTATTTCGCTCATTAACGATAAATTAACATCAAAGGAACATTTGACCTGCACACGTCACTCCCTCCTCACTTTGCGTGTCGTTGGCGATAGCACAGTGAAACAAACCGTGAAAGGTCGAACGCCGCAGGAATCTTCTCCTGCATTCACTATTACGCCCTACGTTAAAAACAGGAAATGTGTATGAGTCAATCGCGAATCTCTACATTAAAGGGCCAGTGCATTGCCGAATTTCTGGGCACAGGTCTGCTGATCTTTTTCGGCGTTGGCTGCGTCGCCGCCTTGAAACTGGCTGGCGCCAGCTTCGGACAATGGGAAATCAGCATCATCTGGGGCCTCGGCGTCGCCATGGCTATCTATTTGACGGCTGCGATTTCCGGCGCGCACCTTAACCCCGCCGTCACCATTACACTGTGGCTCTTCGCCTGCTTCGACGGACGCAAAGTTGTCCCTTATATCCTGGCGCAGATAGGGGGCGCCTTCTGCGCCGCTGCGCTGGTCTATGGCCTGTACTACAATCTGTTTTACGCGACCGAACAGGCACAGGGGATCCTCCGCGGCAGCGTGGAAAGCCTGAGCCTGGCGAGCATTTTCTCGACGTATCCCAACCCGTTGATCTCCGTTCCCCAAGCCTTCCTCGTGGAAACAGTGATTACCGCTATCCTGATGTGTCTGATACTGGCGCTGACCGATGATGGCAACGGCATTCCACGCGGCCCGCTGGCGCCTTTACTCATCGGCATCCTCATCGCCGTCATTGGCGCCTCAATGGGGCCGCTGACCGGATTCGCCCTCAACCCGGCGCGTGACTTCGGTCCGAAACTCTTCGCCTACTTCGCGGGCTGGGGCAAGGTCGCCTTCACCGGAGGCCGGGATATTCCCTACTTCCTGGTGCCTATCCTTGGGCCGATCGTCGGTGCCGGTTTGGGCGCTTTTGGCTACCGGAAACTGATTGGCCGCAACCTGCCCTGCGACGTCTGCCCGACCGATGACGCCAGCGCAGCGCCTGCCGAAACTCGCAACGTGTCTTCCCGATAAAGGACCACTTCTATGACTCAGGAAAAGAAATATATTGTTGCCCTTGACCAGGGAACCACCAGCTCCCGTGCCGTAGTGCTGGACCACGATGCCAATATCGTCAGCGTTTCCCAGCGCGAATTCGCACAAATTTACCCGAAGGCTGGCTGGGTGGAACACGATCCGATGGAGATCTGGGCGTCGCAGAGCGCCACGCTGGTCGAGGCGCTCGCCAAGGTCGGGATCAGTACGGATGAAGTCGCGGGCATCGGTATTACCAACCAGCGGGAAACCGCCATCGTTTGGGAAAAGGACACCGGAAAACCGATTTACAACGCCATTGTGTGGCAGTGCCGCCGCTCCGCCGAGATCTGCGAACAGCTGAAAAAAGCGGGTCTGGAAGAGACGATCCGCGACCTCACCGGTCTGGTGATCGACCCTTACTTTTCCGGCACGAAGGTGAAATGGATTCTGGACCACGTGGAAGGCTCTCGCGAAAGAGCGCAACGGGGCGAACTGTTGTTCGGCACCGTCGACACTTGGCTTATCTGGAAAATGACGCAGGGACGCGTACACGTCACGGACTACACCAACGCCTCGCGCACCATGATGTTCAACATCCACACGCTGGACTGGGACGACCGGCTGCTCGATGCGCTGGATATCCCTCGCGCCATGTTGCCGAGCGTTCATTCGTCGTCCGAGATTTATGGGAAAACCAATATCGGGGGAAAGGCGGCACGCGTATTCCCATCGCAGGCATCGCCGGCGACCAGCAGGCGGCGCTGTATGGTCAGTTGTGCGTCAGCCCCGGTATGGCGAAAAATACCTACGGCACCGGCTGCTTCCTGTTGATGAATACCGGTACGGAAGCGGTGAAATCTGAACACGGCCTGCTGACCACCATCGCCTGCGGCGCGCGCGGCGAAGTCAATTATGCGCTCGAAGGCGCCGTATTCATGGGCGGCGCATCCATACAGTGGCTGCGCGATGAGCTGAAACTGATTGGCGACGCAACGGACTCCGAGTACTTCGCTGGCAAAGTGAACGACACCAACGGCGTTTACGTTGTTCCCGCGTTCACAGGACTGGGCGCGCCTTACTGGGATCCCTACGCGCGCGGCGCCATCTTCGGACTGACGCGCGGCGTAAACGCCAACCACATCATCCGCGCGACGCTGGAGTCCATCGCCTATCAAACGCGAGATGTGCTGGACGCGATGCAGGCGGATGCGGGGACTCATCTGCACTCGCTGCGAGTCGACGGCGGCGCGGTCGCCAATAACTTCCTGATGCAGTTCCAGTCCGACATTCTGGGCACGCGCGTCGAACGTCCTGTCATTCGCGAAGTCACCGCGCTGGGGGCCGCTTTCCTGGCCGGTCTGGCGACCGGATTCTGGAGCGATCTGGATGAGGTCAAAAGCAAGACCGCTATCGAGCGGGAGTTTCGTCCCGGCATTGAAACCGTGGAGCGTAATTATCGCTATCGCGGCTGGCAGAAAGCCGTGGCGCGCGTACGCGCGTGGGAAGACCATGACGATTAAATCGCTCGTCGCTTAAATCCCCCACAACTTTGATCGGGCGCATCTGCCGCGCCCATTTTCTCCCCGCCGCTTTATCTCCCATTCCGACCCCTGTGATAATATTGCCGCACTTATTCTTGCCAGAGATAACGGACAGATATCCATGAAACGTGAATTAGCCATCGAGTTTTCCCGCGTCACCGAAGCAGCGGCGCTGGCCGGTTACAAATGGCTGGGGCGCGGCGACAAAAACGCGGCGGACAACGCGGCGGTTCAAGCCATGCGCATTATGCTGAATCAGGTCGACATTGACGGTCAGATCGTCATTGGCGAAGGTGAAATCGACGAAGCCCCCATGCTGTACATCGGCGAAGCGGTAGGAACCGGTCAGGGCGATGCAGTGGATATCGCCGTCGACCCGATTGAGGGCACCCGTATGACCGCCATGGGTCAGGCTAACGCGCTCGCCGTATTGGCGGTGGCGGAGAAAGGCGCTTTTCTGCACGCGCCGGACATGTACATGGAAAAACTGATCGTCGGCCCTCAGGCCAAAGGCGCGATCGATCTGAACCGTCCGCTGGAAGACAATCTGCGCGCGATCGCCAAACAGCTGAACAAACCGCTGCATGAGCTGACGGTCACCACGCTGGCCAAGCCCCGACATGACGCCATCATTGCCGACATGCAGCGCCTGGGCGTCAAAGTCTTCGCGATCCCGGACGGCGATGTCGCCGCCTCTATCCTCACCTGTATGCCAGACAGCGAAGTTGACGTGTTGTACGGCATCGGCGGGGCACCCGAAGGCGTTATCTCTGCCGCCGTGATCCGGGCACTGGACGGCGATATGCAGGGCCGCCTGCTCGCTCGCCACGAAGTGAAAGGCGACAACGAAGAAAATCGCCGTATCGGCGAGCAGGAACTGGCGCGCTGCCGCGAAATGGGTATCGAAGCCGGCAACGTGCTGGCACTCGGCGATATGGCTCGCAATGACAACGTCATCTTCTCCGCTACCGGTATCACTAAAGGCGATCTGCTGGAAGGCATTGCCCGCAGCGGCAACATGGCCACCACGGAAACACTGTTGATCCGAGGTAAATCCCGCACCATTCGCCGGATCCGGTCTACCCACTACCTCGATCGTAAAGATCAGGCGCTACATGAATTTCTGTTATGAAACCTAAACTCACACTGTTTCACAGCTGTTAAAAGATCGCGTATCTTAGGGGCCGACGCACATCGGCTCTGCATCTGAAAAAAACCATGCACAGCCATGTTTATTTATTTTCAGATCGGGATATCGTGCCGCTCGCGGCAGGCTGCAACAGGAGTATTCGAACTATGGCAGTATGGCTAACGGGAAAGGTGGTTGAGGTAGAAAACTGGACGGAAAGTCTGTTCAGCCTCCGGGTACGCGCACCGGTCAATACATTCACCGCCGGGCAGTACGCCAAGCTGGCGCTGGATGTGGACGGCGAGCGAGTTCAACGCGCTTACTCGTACGTGAATGCACCCAGCAACGATACGCTGGAGTTCTATTTGGTGGATGTGCCGGAAGGCAAACTCAGCCCCCGTCTGCATCAGCTTAAAGAGAACGACGAACTGCTTATCACGCAGGAAGCCGCTGGCTTCTTCGTGCTGGAAGAAGTGCCGCCCTGCGACACACTATGGATGCTGGCGACCGGCACAGCCATCGGTCCTTATCTCTCCATTCTGGAAGAAGGCCGCGACGTAGAACGCTTCAAGAACATCGTTTTAGTCCATGCGGCGCGCTTTGCCCGCGATCTCAGCTATCTGCCGCACATGCAACAGCTGCAACAGCGCTACAACGGCAAGCTGCATATCCAAACGGTCGTCAGTCGTGAAGAATCGGTTGGCTCACTCACCGGACGCGTTCCGGCGCTGATCGCAAGCGGCGCGCTGGAAGCGGCGGTCGGTCTGCCGATGGATGCCGCCACCAGTCATGTCATGGTGTGCGGCAATCCACAGATGGTGCGAGATACTCAGCAACTGCTGAAAGATGAGCGCCAGATGACGAAACATTTGCGCCGTCGGCCCGGCAACATTACCGGCGAAAACTACTGGTAAATCTCAGGAGCGGAGCCGCAGCGGCTCCGGCTCTGGACCAAAACGGTTTGCGCCCGACGTCCCGGCAAAATAGCCGCAGTCCAGCAACATCATGATACCGATCAACGAGGGCAGGAAGCGCCCCAGCCCCCACTGTCCCAGCGAGGGCAGCATATACCAATTGCCGCTGCCCAATAGCCACGCCAACACGAGCAGCAATGCCCACCACCCACTCTTGTTGCGATCGTGCAGCCGTTTTATCAGTACGGCAGAGGTAGGCCACATCAGCGCCACCAGCGCGAAGGCGGCAGTCTGAGTCGGCAACCAGTTCTGCCCCGCCACTGCGAAGAGCGCAACCGTCAGCACCACCCAGGTCACCATCCACAGCCAGAATTCGCGCCGCCCAAGACGGCCACGAAAAGAAAAACACCACTGTTGCACTGTCATCTCAAGCCTATTCCGATAGCTGTTTTCTGGCGACGAGTTTACCTTAATGAACAGTTTCTCTCGTATTTTTTACGCGAATTTTGACAATCCCTAACTAATACCGCTTTAATCACAAGGCCGCTTTACGGCATAACGGCTACTGCGACGATATTAACGAACACGCTATGAAAAAATCTCTACTTATCCTTTGCTTGCTCACCGCCGGAATACATCAGGCCAGCGCCGTCAGGGCAGATGCGCTGTTTCAGCACAAAGGTCCTGCTGCGCCCTATCTGCTGGCCGGCTCGCCAACGTTCGACATGACCATCGTCCAGTTTCGCACTCGCTATAATCTCAGCAATCCAACGCTGCCGATTGGGGAATATCGGGTCGTAGAGACCAACGAAGATTCACCTATGCTGACCCGCGCCGCCAGCAAGATTAGCGATATGCTCTACTCCTCTACCGCACTTGAGAAAGGCACGGGCAAGATCAAAACGCTGCAAATCACCTTACTGCCGGGCTCGAAAGATCCTGATGAGGCGGGCCGACGCAAACAGGCGCAGGAGTATATGGCCGCGCTGCTGCGGGTGTTCGTCCCCTCCCTGACGCGCGAACAAAGCCTGAAAAAAGTCGATACCCTGCTGACGCAAGGCAAAGGGCATCCCTTCTTCCAGCAGGAGGAGGGGGCGCTGCGTTATGTGGTGGCAGATGGGGGCGAAAAAGGGCTAACGTTCGCAGTTGAACCGATTAAGCTCACGCTGGCAGAATATTGATCAAAGCCGCTATTAGGCACGAAAAACAGAGCCACGAGGTCTTTTCATCTTTATACTGTCGTCAGGTTACACTGCCGAGCGGCAGTGACGTATTGATTAACTTGCTATCCGTCTGGAGGAAAAAAGATGCGACATCCCTTAGTCATGGGCAACTGGAAGTTGAACGGTAGCACCCACATGGTTCACGAACTGATTGCGGGTCTGCGCAATGAACTGACCGCAGTTGCGGGCTGTGACGTAGCTATCGCTCCACCGGCTGTTTACCTGGGTCAGGCTAAGCACGAACTGTCTGGCAGCCGTATTGCCCTGGGCGCGCAGAACGTTGATGTAAACCTTTCCGGCGCATTCACCGGCGAAACTTCTGCCGACATGCTGAAAGACATCGGCGCTAAATACATCATCATCGGTCACTCAGAACGCCGCACCTATCACAAAGAAAGCGACGAATTCGTTGCTAAAAAATTCGGCGTACTGAAAGAAGCCGGTCTGACTCCGGTCCTGTGCATCGGTGAAACTGAAGCAGAAAACGAAGCGGGTCAGACTGAAAGCGTTTGTGCTCGTCAGCTGGATGCCGTTCTGAACACGCTGGGCGCCAAAGCGTTTGAAAATGCTGTCATCGCCTACGAACCTATCTGGGCTATCGGTACTGGCAAATCCGCCACTCCGGCGCAGGCACAGGCTATCCACAAATTCATCCGTAGCCACATCGCTAAACAGGATGCTGCGGTAGCAGAACAGGTCATCATCCAGTACGGTGGTTCCGTTAACGCGTCTAACGCAGCTGAACTCTTCACTCAGCCGGATATCGACGGCGCGCTGGTTGGCGGCGCATCACTGAAAGCAGACGCTTTCGCCGTGATCGTGAAAGCCGCAGCAGAAGCCAAAGGCGCGTAACGCCCACGGTTTTATTCGCTGTGAAAAACGGCTCCTTTCGAGGAGCCGTTTTTTTATGGGCAGATTATTCCGCGCGTGCTGAGGGGATCTGCTGGGTGATGCAGTGGATATTTCCTCCACCCAGCAATATTTCACGCGCAGGGACGCCGCTGATCAGATAATCGGGGAACATCTGCTGCAATAGCGCATGAGCCTGACGGTCCGTACGTTTATCCAGCAACGGATAAATCACCTGACGATTGCTGATCAGGAAGTTGACGTAGGAGCCCGCCAGACGAGAACCTGCGATACGTTCAATCGCTTGCCCATCGACATCAACGCCTTCCGCTTCCGCCTGCGTCATATACAGCGGACCCGGCGCGGGCAGTTTCCAGATTTTCAGATGTCGACCGTGGGCATCTCGCGCCTTGGAGAGCACCTGATATGCCGCCATAGACCGCGCATACTGAGGATCGTTTTCATCTTCGGTCCAGTGCAACGCCACCTCGCCGGGACGCACGAAGCAGCACATGTTGTCGATGTGCCCATCCGTCTCGTCGTTGTAAACGCCGGACTCCAGCCAGATAAAGGCGGATACGCCCAGATAGTCCGTCAACAGTTGCTCAATCTGCGCCTTATCCAGATGCGGATTGCGGTTGGGATTCAGCAGGCATTCCGCCGTCGTCAGTAGTGTACCTTCGCCGTCGGTATGGATAGAGCCGCCTTCCAACACTAGCGGAGCGACATAACGAGCATCGTGGTGGTAGGCCAGAACCTGCTGCGCGACCTCTTCATCGCGACGCCAGTCCGCATACAAACCACCCAGCTCTCCGCCCCAGGCGTTGAACTGCCAGTCGACGCCGCCGCGTTTACCCGCGGGATTCAACACGATCGTCGGCCCGGTGTCGCGCATCCAGGCGTCGTCACTCTCAATCTCAACCAGCGTGACGCTGGCCGGCATGATACTCCGAGCATGCGCCATCTCTGCCGCCGGGACCCCCATGATAACCGGGGTCGTCTGGGCAATCGTCGCCGCAACGGTAGAGAAAGTCTGCTGCGCGGGGATCAACTCCCCGACAGATCGCCAGTTGTCGCGGCGATACGGCCACAGCATCCAGACCGCTTCCTGCGGAGCCCACTCTGCGGGCATGGCGAAACCGTCCTGAAACGGGGTGGTCAGCTGTGACATGATTTATCTCCAGGTTTTGCCGTCGGAAGTCCCGATAACATCATACATTTCCGGGCGACGGTCGCGGAACAGCCCCCAGGTTGCACGCATCTGCGCGATGTCCTGCAGATCGAAACTGTGCACCAGCACCGCTTCGTCGGTACGGGTGGCCTGCTGCACCAGCGCGCCGGTCTGATCGGCGATGAAAGAAGAGCCGTAGAACGTCATTTCCAGCCCGTCGATATACTTGCTGGCTTCCGTGCCGATACGGTTGGAGACCACCACCGGCACCAGGTTGGCGGCGGCGTGCCCCTGTTGTACACGCGTCCAGTGCGGCTGGCTGTCCCAGTCTGGGAAAGCCGGTTCGGAGCCGATGGCCGTCGGGTAGAAAATGATCTCTGCGCCCATCAGCGCCAGACTGCGGGCGGTTTCCGGGAACCACTGATCCCAGCAGATGCCCACGCCCACCTTGGCGTAGCGGGTCTGCCACACTTTGAAGCCGGTATCGCCAGGAATGAAGAACTGCTTTTCCTGATAGGCCGGGCCGTTGGGGATGTGCGTTTTACGATAAACGTCCAGCACGCTGCCGTCCGCATCGATCATCACCAGCGAATTGTAGTAGGCGTTATTGGCACGCTCGAAGAAACTCAGCGGCAACACCACTTCCAACTCGGCGGCCAGTGCGGAGAAATGTTTGATTAACGGACTGTTATCGAGGCTCTGCGCCAGCGCGTAGTGTTCAGGATTCTGGTCGATGCAGAAATAAGGCGCGGCAAACAGCTCCTGGATCAGGATGATTTGCGCACCCTTCGCGTGCGCCTGCCGTACCAGTTTTTCCGCGTTTTCGATATTTTTGGGCAGATCCCAAGTGCAGGCCATCTGCGTGGCGGCAA
The DNA here is from genome assembly GCF_003515985.1 of Lonsdalea britannica. Lineage (GTDB taxonomy): Bacteria > Pseudomonadota > Gammaproteobacteria > Enterobacterales > Enterobacteriaceae > Lonsdalea > Lonsdalea britannica. The sequence goes on from NZ_CP023009.1 coordinate 947,048, forward strand.
CAGTCACTTTTGTCATGCGAAACCTCGATAATTTCTGCGTTTATGCTCTTGCTGAACCGCCGGAAAAGGCTAATTCAATCAGCGCCAAATAAAAGTTTAGGTCAACCTATCACCCTGTGCCTGCGGATGACAGCCAAAAGAAATCCCGCCCCCTAAGGGACGGGATTTTATACACCCTGCCACAACGGGCCAACACTCAATCAGAACAGTTTTTTCGCCGTTTCCAGCCAGTCGCCCTTGAACGGACGTTTCATGTTCTCAATTGCGTCGATAATATCATGGTGAACCATTTTTTCATTCTGGATCCCCACGCAACGACCGCCGTATCCCTGCAGCAGCAGTTCAATGGAGTAGGCGCCCATGCGGGAAGCCAGAATGCGGTCGTAAGCGACCGGAGAACCGCCGCGCTGAATATGGCCCAGCACGGTGGCGCGCGTTTCACGCCCGGTTTCCTGCTGGATGTAGCTGGCCAGCTCGCCCACATCGCACATCAGTTCGGTGATGGCAACGATAGCGTGTTTTTTCCCTTTGGCAATCCCGCCTTTGATTTCAGCGACCAGATCTTCTTTTTTGAAGTCGACTTCCGGCACCACGATGAACTCGCAGCCGCCAGCGATAGCTGCCGCCAGCGTCAGGTCGCCGCAGTGACGGCCCATAACTTCAACAATGGAAATACGCTGGTGAGAAGAAGACGTGTCGCGCAGGCGGTCAATCGCTTCAACGACCGTGTCGAGCGCGGTGAAGTAACCGATGGTGTAGTCCGTACCTGCCACATCGTTATCGATAGTGCCCGGCAGACCGATACAAGGGAAGCCCATTTCGGTCAGACGTTTGGCGCCCATGTAGGAGCCGTCGCCGCCGATCACCACCAGCGCATCCAGACCGCGTTTTTTCATGTTTTCTACGCAGACCTGACGCACGGATTCTTCACGGAATTCAGGGAAACGGGCAGAGCCTAGGAATGTACCGCCGCGGTTGATGACATCTGACACGCTATAACGGTCAAGCTGCGCCATGCGATCTTCATACAAACCCAGATAGCCATCATAAATTCCATAAACTTCCAGTCCTTCCGTTAATGCAGCGCGCACCACACCGCGGATAGCTGCGTTCATGCCTGGCGCATCGCCACCGCTTGTGAGTACTCCGATTTTCTTAATCATGACAACCTCTGGATTTGTAGATGTTAATTCGCAGATTTTTGATATCGTGCGCGAAGTTTGCGGCATTCAACACCGACAACGCAAACCTCTCACCTTCTTGTACGCATTTTATAACAAATACCCTCGGCTGAATTGATTCAAGTCAGGCTTAAAGACCAATAATTTCCCTGTGGAGTATCACATATTTACAAAAATATAACGCCTACGTGATAATTCTCTGTTGAATCAAATGTTCCACCACCCGCGCTGGGCGTCGGGAACAGCCGATATTGGGTCCTGGTGAATAATGATATCGGCATCAGGAAAGCGTTGCAGCAATGCTTTCTCCAAATCGTCCGCAATCTGATGAGATTCCACCAGCGGTAGGGTATCTTCCATTTCTAAATGCAGCTGGATAAACCGGGTGGGACCCGCTCTTCGCGTTCTCAGCTGATGAGCGCCGCTGATGCCCGGCCACGCGGCAACGATATCGGTAATTTCCTGCCGTTCTTCATCCGGCAGCGCTCTATCTAATAGGGCTTGAATGGCATCGTACGCCATCCGTAAAGCGCTGTACAAAATATATGCGCCAATCCCGAGCGCGAAAACGGCATCCGCCCAGGTCACGCCTTTCCAGCTGAGCCCCAACGCGACCAGAATCGCACCGTTCATCATCACGTCGGATTGATAGTGCAGCATATCTGCGCGCACCGCCTGACTGTGGGTACGGGCCACCACCCAGCGCTGGAATGCGACCAAGAACCCCGTCACGATCAGCGCGACTATCGTTACCCACATCCCGACGGCCGGATCCTTCAGTTCTTGGGGAGAAATCAAGTGCTGGAAACCGGTCAGCAGCAGAAACAACGCCGAGCCAGAGATAAACATGCTCTGAGCCAACGCGGCGAGTGACTCGGCCTTGCCGTGACCGAAAGTATGCTCGGAATCCGCCGGCTGCAATGAATAGCGCACCACCAGCAGGTTGATTAATGAGGCGGCAATATCCACCAACGAATCGACCAAAGACGCCAGCAAACTGACCGACCCGGTATACCACCACGCAAAAACCTTCAGAGCAAAAAGCGACAGCGCCGTTGCGGTCGCCAGAATAGCGGCTGTCGTCACCAGGCGCCCGTAGCGTGAATCCATACCCACCTCCCATGAAAACAAGACGTTAAGTATAGCGGATCGGGCTGATGGGATCCGAACAGGCGCTTTTGGCAGTTAACGTGTCTTTGGAAACAGGCTCTAACGCCGCAATATTTTTTGCAGTCGTGCTTGTTCCCATCGCGCCAGCCGCCCACGCAGCAGGAACAGTTTTATCGCTCTCAGCGCCAGAATCCCGCCCCAGATCAGCAGCGGCCAGAGAAACCAGTGGCTTTGGGGAGCGGCGAGTCGATTGATGACAAATAGCGCCAGATTAACCACGATGAACAACATCACCCCACGCCAGAAGCGGCTTTCTTCACGCACCTGATGCCGGGCGTCTTGAATACGCTGCTCCAGCGGTTCACCCGCCCTCTGCGGCGTCGCGCCATTTTCCATCAACGCCGACACCTTGACCTCAAAAGCGGCGGCAATCGCACCGAGGGTTTCCAGACTCGCGCGTTCGCCATTTTCTATGCGCTGTATTGTCCTGACGCTCAATGAAGACAGCTCAGCCAGCTGCTCCTGCGACCAGGCCCGGTTGAGCCGTAACGATTTTATCGGATTCATCTCTCTTTCCCATGATGGTAAAACACGCCGATGAGCGTATACCCCGCACGCTCTATGCAACACGACAGCCACCCGACAATAACGTGACAGCGCACAGACACCCTGCCGCCGACCGGTGTCGCCCGCGCTGAGCGCCGTAGACAGATCGCCGACTTCAGCAGACAATCGCGCTATCACTCTACGCTGTAATTAAGGCTTCCTCCCATGAGACACCGTCCCGCTTCCCGACTTTTGGTCATCGACCCGGCGCAACGCGTTCTGCTGTTTCAGTTCTCCCATCACGGGGATGCTCTGGCGGGGCAAATTTATTGGGCCACTCCCGGCGGTGCCGTTGAAAGCGGAGAAAGCGTTGAAGAAGCGGCGCGACGGGAACTTTGGGAAGAAACTGGATTCGCGACGGCATCACTCTCCCCCTGTATCGCCACGCAGACATTCTCTATGAGGTTGGATAACGGTGAAGAGGTCATCGCCGAAGAACACTTCTTTATTGTCCGCGTCGACCACGCAGAGATCGACGCCAGCGGCTGGAGCGACAACGAAAAACGCGTCATAAGCCAGTACGCATGGTGGTCTTTTGCTGAACTGGCCCTGACAGACGATACGGTTTACCCCGATAACCTGCTCTCACTGCTACAGAAACATCTCTCGGATTAAGACGCCCAAGGGCGTCAGCGCACAAAAAAGGGATAGGTAAAGCACAGCAAATGGATGAGGTTCAACGCGAAATGAAACGCCGTCGAGACCCACAGCCGACCACTCCACCACCAGGCTGCCCCGTAGATCAGTCCTGCCAGCCCGGCGAAAATCATCATCAGCGGCCCAGCCTGAAAGTGCGCCAGACCAAATAACGTCGCGGTCACGATCAGCGCGGGGAGAGGGCCGGCACATTCCGTCAGGCGTCTTTGCAAATAACCGCGAAACAGCGCTTCTTCCGCCAGAGAAACGAAAAGAAGATTGGCCAACACAAACTGGCCCAGCCATACAGGCCAATGCCACTCGAATCGTAAGCCACCGAGGGCGACGGCCAGCAGCAACAGGGCCGGCATCGTCAGCATCAGTAGCCCCCACTGCCAACACGGCCTTGAGACAGACGTCGCCTTGTAAAACAGACCGGGGATCGCCATCCACAGCAGGAAGGGCGCGATAGCCTTATCAAGATTGTAAGAGAGCGAAAAAGGGGCACTGTGCGGACCCGCCACAACATGCTCAAGCACTTTGGGGTTGTGAAAACCGGGCACCAGATGCAAAAACAGCAGTACACAAAGCAGAACTAAAAGCCCTTCGCCGCCGACCGCAATCCACGTTCTGTCCCGATAGCGATGCAGCCAATATCCTATCAACATCGCCACGCAGAGCGTCCCCACGGCAGGCAGTGTGATAACGCCCTGCAACCAGGCACAAAGTAACGTGAATGCCAGCAACACCCCAGCGACGGTGTGATGTAATGCCAACACAACAAGCGCCAGCCCTAGCAGACACGCCATCTTAACTCTCCGTTTATGCTTCTTGATGATGCATCGTTTCCGCCGACCAATCTGACCGCCGGAATAGCATCATCGCTCAGACAAGGCTACGCCACACCATCTACTTCGTAGCGCAAAATAATACGTGATGTACCCTAGCGGTAATTCCGCGCGAAATGCGGTAAACATGGCCTGTGATTAAGGCGCGGTTTAGGTGAAGGAGGGAGAAGAGAGGGAAAGAGAACCCGCAGCGCCACAGCGAATGTTCGTGTAGTAAAACATTTGCCGGGAATTCGGATGCATAACTATGCGACAAAGCGATTCCAGGGCATCGAAACACTTTGGGGGCGGCTGAAGCGTTGCGCGTAACAAGCGTTATGGTAACCTATTCATTAATAACATATTTATGGACGCAAAAACCACATGGAGCGGATTTAGTGGAGCACAATAAATTTATGCAATATGGCCGCGGGTTAGGCCTATGGCAGAATCCCCGGGAAAATATTAAGCCAGAACCCGTAACGTACCTCAAAGATGACCCCATTTACCTCACCCCCGCAAAAGGAGAATGGGTCGATCAGATACAACAGTGCAAAAAAGAAAATAACCCATTAGAGAACGGTGTCTTTATCTGGACAGAAATTAAGGGGACAGGACACGCTTTTGTCTCTGTTCATGAGGGTAATAATGCTTCTGTTTTCACTTATGGCCGATTCGGTAGACGGTCTGGTATTGCCGGAGTTGTCGGTGATGGTATTCTTAATTTTTTGCAATTTGAAGATGCGAGAAAATATTATCGAGAAGAATTATACAAGATGGAAGCCAAAGCGTTCATAATTACAGACGCAGATCCGGTGATTACAAGAATGTACTTTGAAAAATTGTGGCATTCAGGAGTAAAAGCAAAAGAGACTCCATTTATGAAGGACAGTACTAAAAGAAATGGACACACTATTGATCAATACGATGTCACTGGCGTGAACTGTACAACCCATGCAACAAAAGGCGTAAAGATCGCTGGATCACAAGTCTTTAAAAATGGGTATACAACTAACTCTCAGCTGTATATCAAGTATGAAGAAGATTTTGCAATACCTGTATCACTGCGAAGGTATTTAGAGAAGAAAAGCAAAGAGCAATCCATGCTTGTTGTTGATATGACCAGTGAGTTTAAAAAACAGTATCCTAACATCGATAACCATACACCTATAAGTGAAAATACACTTGAAATGGTTGTGGGTAGGAGCGTCTCTGAAGTTTCCTCAAGTATCGGAGAAGTATCACCTTATTCTGGAGGTACTTTTGGTGGATTATTAGAAGGAATGCATGATGTTAACAAGTAAAAGCAAAACGTTTATACGATGGTTCAGTATTTCACTTTCATTTTTATTTTATTATTTGCTGGTTGGTGGGGTCGGTGCAATATCCTTTGATAAGGATATCATGTACTCTTCAGAGAAGAATATATCTATTGAATATCACAATGCTATTGTGGAATTGATGCAAGAACACATAGATTCAATTTATTGGGCTTCATTTATTGCTTTTCCTATCTGTATGATTATGATTCTTTTAATTTTTAAAAAGATAAGATAACCACTGATTTGTTATCTTTTCGTTTATAATTATTTTAGTATTACTTTGTTTTATAGTCTTATTAGTTGTTTAGTTAAATACTGGGGATTATCTGTGATCAGAACAATAACATTACCCCATCAATGCCATTGTTCTGATTATGACTATAAGTTTAATCCTGTTATGGCTACAACGTATCAAGAGATTGAGCCTTTATTTAGTTTTAGAAATGTACCTGAAGGGGGGGCTCTCAGATGTGGTGTAGAGCCTGCCGTACCAAAGGTATTGCCGATGGTAAAAAGGAAAAGGCATAATCTCATTGAAGATATTCTTGAGATCCTTTTTACACTTAATTTTTTGCTATTTAAGTAAAAATCCGCCTTCATAGAAGGCGGCTTTGACACGGCCCCCTAAAAGGGGGCTTAAACACTATTATTCCAACCCCAGTTGCATTTGTTTTTCCGCTTCCTCTTTCGCTACCTTGTCCTGATACCTGACATATCTGCGAATAATCTCTTCGTTCGCTCCTACCGAGTCCACGAAATACCCTCTTTGCCAGAAGTGATTTCCCCACAATTTTTTCTTTCTCAGATAGGATATTGATAATCTGACAAAGGAAAAAAGCCGTCGTGCAAGGACTGAGTCTGCGATTCACACATATCCGGGATACGCGCTGTAAAAAGTGACCCCATGGTGTCCACACTTGAGGAAAAAAACCGGTTTTTGGCCTGTATCCGTCCACATGCTAACCGCTTGCATTTGGTTTATATCTTTTTGTTTTGAAAGGTGTTTACCGGAAATAGCCAAAAAAAAGCCCTCCATCAAGGAGGGCAAATAGACAGGGATGGTGTCTATGGCAAGGAAAACAGGGTCTATCATCTACACACACAACGTTTCACTATCGTTCAACAACTCACAGGGACTGCTCAGGGATTCCGCTTTTGCGCTGCCTACACCTCAGTCAAAGGCTCACTTCGGCACGCTAAAATATTTTTCCTGCTGATTCGCGACTGAGATTTGCTCGCGAATCACTTCCATATGCTGCTCATGCTTACGACGCAGCACTTCTTTCTGTTCCGGCGTCAGCAGGCTGTACATCTGATTACGCACCCGGGCCATTTCCACCTGGCGTGCAATCTGCGCCTGCGTCATTTTATTGATTTGCGCCCGTACGGCCGCCTCATCGAATTTTTCAGCTATAACCAATTGATACATTGTTTCTACGTCCTGCGCGGAATAGGGAGGCATGTCATGCCGCACTTCCTGCATCAGATCACGCATCTGTTGGCGTTGCTGTTCCGTCAACTTCACGCCATCGAACATCCTTTGCTGACTAGGAATGCGTTTCGTGGCAGAGTCATTCTGCGTCAGTTCTTCCATCCCAAGCCCCCCGGCGTCGGCTGCCGTAGCGATGCTGGAACCCAGCAACAGCAGTGAAGCGAGAGACAATAAGGTGGTGCGCCGCATCAATAACTCCTCAGTAAGTTGTACCGCTCAGCGAATTGATGGGTTCAGTCTAAACACCCCGCTGCAAACATGCGTCAGACGGTGTAAAACTACGTAAAGTCATGGAATAGCGGCAATCTATGGCGTATTTTGCCCGAGGAGGTAGGTAACTCATGAATAAAATCCTGTTGGTTGACGATGATAAAGAGCTGACTTCCTTATTGAAGGAACTGCTCGAAATGGAAGGGTTCAACGTGGTGGTGGCCTATGACGGCGAACAAGCACTGGGCGCGCTGGACGATTCAATAGATCTGCTGCTGTTGGATGTCATGATGCCGAAGAAAAACGGCCTTGATACCTTGAAGGAACTGCGTCAACGCCATCAGACGCCCGTCATTATGCTGACCGCGCGCGGCAGCGAGCTGGACCGCGTACTGGGTTTGGAACTGGGCGCCGATGATTATCTGCCGAAACCGTTTAACGACCGGGAGCTGGTGGCGCGTATTCGTGCGATCTTACGCCGGTCAAACTGGACAGATCAGCAACAGGTGGGCGAGACAACCGCACCGACGCTGGAAGTGGATGCTCTACGTCTGAATCCCGGCCGTCAGGAAGCCAGCTTCGACGAGACTGTGCTGGATTTGACCGGTACTGAGTTTACCTTGCTGTATCTGCTGGCGCAGCGCCTGGGTCAGGTGGTATCCCGAGAACACCTGAGTCAGGAGGTGCTCGGCAAACGGCTAACGCCTTTTGACCGCGCCATCGACATGCACATTTCCAATCTGCGACGTAAGTTGCCCGACCGCAAAGACGGCCTGCCGTGGTTTAAAACCTTGCGCGGACGAGGCTATCTGATGGTGTCCACCGCATGATCAACAGCCTTACTGCCCGTATTTTCGCCATATTCTGGCTGACGCTGGTCCTGGTGCTGATGCTGGTGCTGATGCTGCCCAAACTGGACTCCCGCCAACTGACCCCGCTGCTCGAAAGCGAGCAGCGTCAGGGATTAATGCTCGAACAACATATCGAAGCGGAACTGGCTCACGACCCGGCGAACGACCTGCTCTGGTGGCGTCGGCTGTTTCACGCCATAGAGAAATGGGCGCCGCCGGGCCAACGCCTGCTGCTGGTGACCACCGAGGGGCGCGTCATCGGTTCGCAGCGCCAGGAAATGCAGATCGTACGCAACTTTATCGGCCAGTCCGATAACGCCGACTTCCCCCAGAAGAAGAAATACGGCCGCGTCGAGCTGCTGGGTCCGTTCTCCGTCAGGGATAGCGAAGACAACTATCTGCTGTACCTGATCCGGCCCGCCAGCAGCCCGCAGTCCGACTTCATCAACCTGCTGTTTGATCGCCCGCTGTTGCTGCTCATCGTCACCATGCTCATCAGTAGCCCGCTGCTGCTGTGGCTGGCCTGGAGTTTGGCAAAACCAGCCCGCAAGCTGAAAATCGCGGCCGACGAAGTCGCGCGAGGCAACCTGCGTCAGCATCCTGAACTGGAATCCGGCCCGCACGAATTCCGCGCGACCGGCGCCAGCTTCAACCAGATGGTGAGCGCGCTGGAGCGCATGGTGACCGTGCAGCAGCGTTTGTTGTCGGACATCTCTCACGAACTGCGTACGCCGCTGACCCGGCTGCAGCTGTCGAGCGCGCTGCTGCGCCGCAGGCAGGGCGAAAGCAACGAACTGACCCGCATTGAAACCGAAACCCAGCGTCTGGACAGCATGATCGGCGATCTGCTGGTGCTGTCGCGTAATCAACACAAAAACGAACTGCATCGTGAACCGCTGAAAGCGGATGAACTATGGAGCGATGTGCTGGACGACGCCAGCTTTGAAGCGGAGCAGATGGGCAAAACGCTGAACGTGCTGTCGCCGCCCGGCCCATGGCCGCTGTTTGGCAACCCGTCAGCGCTCGACAGCGCGCTGGAGAACGTGGTCCGCAACGCGCTGCGCTACTCCAGAACGCACATCGAGGTTTCGTTCTCCGTCGACGGTCAGGGCGTCACCATTATCGTCGGCGATGACGGGCCCGGCGTCAGCCCGGAAGACAGGGAACAGATTTTCCGTCCTTTCTACCGTACCGATGAAGCCCGCGACCGCGAATCCGGCGGAACCGGCCTCGGACTGGCGATCGTCGAAACGGCCATCTCGCAGCATCATGGCTGGGTCAAGGCCGACGCCAGCCCTCTCGGCGGCCTGCAGTTGACGATCTGGTTGCCGCTTTATCACCGCTAATCAGCCCTCGTAAAAAGCGGAAGAGCGCGCAGCTCTTCCGCCTCGATCTTCCCCTTCGCATTGAGTTTTTCCCGACGTCGGGTAGAGTGTGAACCTCATAGGGTCGCACAATTAGCGACTTGCAACGCTGTCTTCGGCGCCAGCCGTCATCTGGGCAGCGTTCCTGAAATCGCCTGACACCTCACCCACAGGAAAAGGACATGAAAGGATTGGCCCTACTGGCTGGTTTGGTTACGACATTACTGATTTCTTCCGCTCACGCCTCTGGCGATGGAATATGCGGATTTACAGATTCTGAATGCGGTATGCCCGCGCTTCCCTACCTGCTGCCGGATAACGATACCCGCACCAACCTGATGTTGCTGCAAAGCAGCCGCAACAAGATAGCGCTCCCTATCCCGCAGCCAATCCCCGACCCAGGACAGTCACGGACCGATCCTTTTACGGCCTACCGAGTGATGGGGCTGGTCGCCACCGAAGCGCCCGACGAGGCGACATCGCCCTCTTCCGATATTGCTGACGCTCAGGTAATACAGGTAGAAAATGCCGAACTGCTTCCCAAAGCGGAGCGACTACATCTGCCCGCACCCATGATAGAAAAGCTCAAAACCCTGTCCCCGCAGGACATGGAAGGGCGAGGAATATCAAATGGCCTCAGCACGCTGGGCGATTTTTTCGATGTCCTGAGCAGTGACGCCGACCTGACGGAAGCGCAACGGATCCTGCTGGCGCAGGGGCGTATCGCGTTGGTCTCGGCGGATTACCCCGCCACCCGAGCCGCACTGGATAAAGATTCACAGCTCGCCAACGGTCATGCGGGTGACTTCCTCCGCTACCTGAATAGCGCGCAAGCCTTCTACAAAGGCGAATTAGAACAGGCCGATAACGACTTTCAGCAGTTGCTGACCGCGGGACAGCCTTGGGTCGCCGAAACCGCCCGCTATATGCTGATTCGCGTTGCGATCAATCAGGCCACTCAGCACGCGCTGGATGAATACGACATGTTTGATATCCGCAAAACAGACAAAGCGGCCGGACAGCGCGCCGTCGAACGTATCGACGGTTACTTGAAGCAGTACCCGCAGGGATTTTATGCCGATTCAGCGCGCGGACTGTATCGCCGCGCCTACTGGATGAACGGCGACCACATCGCGTTAGCCAACCTCTATAATCAAGCGCTGACGTCAGTCGACAACGTGCCCGCCCTGCTCGATATCAGTAACGAAATTGACGATAAATTGCTGGAAAACAGCGATTTCGTCTCGTCCGATGCCGTGCCATTGCTGACTCTGGTGCAAGACCTCAAACGGCTGCGCAGTTCAGACGGCTGGATGAACTTGCCGGCGCTGACGCAAGAGGAGATTGAACAGCAGCGTTCCGGGTTCGAACGCGCGGGCATGCACGCCGAGTTTCTCTATCTGCAAGGGGCTTTTCAGTTCTATTCCCGGCGGGATTACGAGGCAGTGCTCCGCACCCTCCCCGCCGCCACTGGTCAGGACCTGACGGATACCGTCGCCTATAGCAGTCAGGCGCTGCGCGGGCTGGCATTGGATCAATTACAACGTTGGCCGGAAGCCGAAACGCACTGGCGTCATTTGCTGACGATGAACACCCTCTACACCCAACAGCAGTTCCTCCAGCTCGCGCTGGCCCAAACGCTGGTCGATAGCGGTCATCCGGAGCAGGTGTTTGCGGCGAATAGCCCAGTCAAAAATCTGCGCTTCCGTTCCGCCATCCTTAAAGTCAGCGCCGACGCTAACCTATTACGCCAACAGACCGGCCCGCAGCAAACGCCCGCCGAACGCGCTATTGCGCTGGATACGCTGCTTACCAAGGAGATCACACACAGGGACTACGCAGGGTATCTGAAGGACAGCGAAAAACTCGCCGCCATTCCACCGCTGAAAAGCACCGAAAACATGAGTTGGGACGAGGAAGATCTGACGGCGTTCTCCTGGGACGGCAGCGATACCGAGGAAGGCTATCAGTGCTCAAGCCTGCAAGAAACGGTGGTCCGCCTGAACAAAAACCCGCAGGACGCGCGCGCCGTCAACTGCCTGGGTGAGTTCTTCCTGCGTACCGGCAATACCGTGGGTTTCGACTGGGGGGAAAACAACATGCTGAACGGTCTGACCGACGCCAAAACCCAATATCAGGGACCGGAGTTTAATCGGCTGGACGGCTATATTGAGGTGATCGCCAACCCGAAGGCCCCACCGGAAGACAAGAGCTACGCGCTCTACCGTGCAATCTACTGTTACTCCCCCAGCGGCTACAACAGCTGCGGCTCTCAAGACATCAGCAAGGCCACTCGCAAAGCCTGGTTCAGACAGCTCAAAACCGAGTTTAAGGGTAGCCAATGGGCCGAGCAGCTCAAATATTACTGGTAGCGCGTCGTTTTATCATCGCCAGCCTGCTGCTCACCAGCATCAATGCGGATGCCACGACCGTCAACGCCGCCCGCTATAACGCCTTCTGGCTGTGGGCCGCCGTGCAGCCCCAGCCGGTACTGCATCAGGCCGATACGCTGTATCTGCATCAGGGAGAGATTGCGCTGCGGCGGGGCGACGTCGTATTCCTGCGACAGGGGCTGCCTGCCAGCACGCTGACGGTCAAACATCTGTGGCTATCGTTCCGGGTGACCACGCTAGACTTCGGTGAACCTCAGCTGGCGCGCATCCTCAACATCGCCCAACGCTGGCGTGCGCTGGGCAATCGAGTCGAGGGCATTCAAATTGATTTCGATGCCGCCAGCTATCATCTCTCCGGCTACGTCGCTTTTCTACAGCAGCTGCGGCAGCGTCTGCCGTCGGACTACCGTCTTAGCGTGACCGGGCTACTTGACTGGGCGAAAACCGGTGAAATCTCTCAAATCAACCGGCTAAATGACATCGTGGACGAACTGGTGGTGCAGACTTATCAGGGGCGCAATACGGTGAACCGCTACACCGAGTACCTTCCGGCCTTGCTAACCTTGCGAGTGCCGTTCCGACTTGGGCTGGTGCAACATGGGCGCTGGGACGAGCGCTGGCAGCATCGACTGTCTGCCTCGCCGTTTTATCGCGGGGCCGTTGTCTTCCTGCTCAATCCCCCGCCCGCCAAGCGTTCTACGTTGACGCGTTAGCTTCTGCCGCCGAAGCCGTTCTGGCGCCAGGCTTCGTAGCTGATAATCGCCACCGAGTTGGAAAGGTTCAGACTACGGCAGTCCGGCTCCATCGGGATGCGGATGCGATACTCCGGCGCGATGCCGTTACGCACGGAGTCAGGCAGTCCGGCCGTTTCCGAACCGAACAGCAACACGTCTCCGGGCTGATAGGTGGGGCGATCGTAGGGCTGACTGCCTTTGGTCGTGCAGGCAAAAATGCGACAGCCGGGCACCGACGCCAGAAAGGCTTCGTAATTCGCATGACGCTGGACTACGGCCAGATCGTGATAATCCAGTCCGGCCAGGCGCAATTTCTTCTCTTCGAAGTCGAAGCCCAGCGGTTCAATCAGATGCAGAGAGCATCCGTTGTTCGCCGCCAGCCGGATGATATTGCCGGTGTTGGGCGCAATTTGCGGTTCGTAAAGCGCAATATGGAACATTCAGATAACGTCTGTCGTCAAAAAGGTGGCGGCAGTATATCGTATCCCTGCGCACCACCCCAGCCTGCGGGCGACGGCGAGACAATTAACGACTAAACTTAAGCGACAGGCGGCTTTCCCGCGGAGGACGTATGCACCACAACGTGATTCGGACAGTCATGCTCGGCGTTTTACTCTCATCGATGGCCCTGTGGGCAAATGCAGCGCCCCTGCCATCGACCCAACAGCAACAGTTTGAAAGCGGCATCGGCAGCCAAAAACGGCTGCAACAGCAGATGCAACAGGATCAGAAGTTACAGCAGCAGCAGTTGAATCAGAGCATCCAGCAAAACAGCGCCGCGCGACAGCAGCAGCTCAGGCAGCAACAACAACAGACGCAACAGCGCGTGATGCCGTCAACCACGCCCTGAGAGCCGGCGTTATATACGAACGCCCATCAGCGTCAGGATGAGCGGCGTCGTCACCGCCGCCAGCAACGTGGATAACAACAGACTGGCGGCCACTGGGCCGCCCAGCGCGTTGAACTGACGCGACATCAGATAGATGTTCACTCCGATAGCCATTGAACCCAGCAGAACCACCACTCGTGTTTCCATCTCAGGCAATCCCAACGCAACCGCCAGCAACCACACGATAAGCGGTTGTACCAACAGCTTGATGATGCAGATGGCGACGCTGATTCTCCACCCCTCGCGGATCTGATACTCCGCCAGCCCCATGCCCAGCGCCACCAGCGACAGCGGAACGGCGCTCTGGCCCAGCATATTCACCGAGCGCTCCGCCACCTCGGGCAACGGCAGACCGGTAAAGCCAAACAGCGTGCCAGACAGAATACCGATGATCAGCGGGTTTTTGAGCACGCCCAGCGCGGTGGCGGTGAATCCCTTTAACGATAGCGCGCCATTGCGAGCCCATTCGACGGACACGGTGACCAGCGTCCAGAGGATCAGGCCGTTGAAAATCAGCACCAGCGCCACGGAGGGGATCGCCTCCGGCCCCAACATCATCGTGGCGATAGGCAGACCCAGCATGACGTTGTTGGAGAAAATACCGCTCAGCGCAAAGATCGAACCTGATACCCCATCTAACTTGAATACCCAGCGGGCAATCACACGCCCTAATATAAACACGGCCAGACAGCTGCCGAAGAAGGCAATCAACAAGCGGGCATCCACCGCCGGGCGGTCGGCGAAGTCGCACATCATAAGGAATAACATTGCGGGTAGCGCAATATTGAAAATGAAACTGGTCAATGCGTCAGCGATGTCGGCCGGCCAATGGCCCACGCGGACGAGGCCATATCCCAACGCAATCAGAACGAAAAGAGGTAAAGACAGATAAATCTGGTGCCAGAGTGAAACAATAAACGCGGGCATAGCCCTTCTTCCTTAATGTTTGCGACATCGTCCCTGAGCCGCCTCATAACGGCAGGCTCGCTCTATCCATACAGAGGATAATGCGAAACTGCCGGATGACGGCATCCAATGCGGCTAAGAATGGAAAACGCCGAGCGTTGACCGACATGCCATCCTGGAGACAGCTTCAGTCGGCGATTTCCGCTGTCCCAATCAAATCTATCCGGTCAGTGCAGATAGCATCAACGCCCCAGCGCAATAAGTCTTGCGCCCGTTCCGGCTGGTTGACGGTGTAGACCAGAATTCGCAACCCAGCCTGCTTCAACTCCGCCACGCGCGCTTCATCGAGGAGCGCATGATTGAGGTGAATCGACACGCACGCCAACCGCTGCGTCAGCGTCAGCCAGTCCTCGCGCCACTCGTCCAGCAGCAGCCCGCGAGGCAATTCAGGCGCCGCCTGCTGAGCCGCTTCCAACGCCTCGACGGAGAAAGAAGACAGCAACGGAGGAACAACACGATGTTGCCACAGTTCCCGCGCCGCCAACGCGACGACCCGGCCGGTTTCCGCTTCCTTACCGGTAGTCGGCTTAATTTCGATGTTCACCAGAATATCGTAACGAACGCTGCGCTGCGCCACGTCCGCCAGCGACGGCAAATGTTCGCCGCGGAATGTCCGTCCAAACCAACTGCCCGCGTCCAGCCGGGATAGCTGTTCCCAGCTCTGCTCGCCCGCAATCCCCCAACCGTTGGTGGTGCGATCCAGCGTGTCATCGTGCAGCAGGAAAACCTGCCCGTCGCGCGACAGCTTGGCGTCAATTTCAATCATTCGATGCCCGTAACGTGCGCCAGCATCAATCGCCGCCAGCGTATTTTCCGGCGCCAGTGAACCACCGCCACGATGGGCGACATAAGCAGGATAAGGCCAAGAGTGTGTCATCGTTCCATCCGTAATCCGCTCTGCGAATCAAATATATGCCACGACGAGGCCGGCACATGCAGCCAGAGGGTAGCGCCCACGGCCGGACAATATTCGTGCGACAAGCGCACGATGACATTCTGCCCTGCCCACCGTCCATACGCCAGATTATCCGCGCCCAATAATTCCACCGTGTCGACCGTCATCGGCACGGCATTGTCCGGACCGTCCGCCAGTAGAATGTGTTCCGGCCGAACACCGAGGGTCACTTCTCGCCCCCGCCACTCGGGTTTTGAAGCTGGTAGCGTTAACGCCAGATCGGAGGATAAGATCAGCCGGTCGCCGTCGTCACTGACCCGGCCTGAGAGCAGATTCATGGCGGGCGACCCGATAAAACTCGCGACGAACAGCGTTGCCGGGCGACGATAGATCTCGGCGGGCGCGCCGATCTGTTCGGCCACGCCCTTGTTCATGACGATCACCCGCTGCGCGAGCGTCATCGCTTCGACCTGATCGTGCGTGACATACAGGCTGGTGGTCCGTAGCCGCTGATGCAGCTGCCGCAGCTCCAGCCGCATCTGGACACGCAGCCGGGCATCCAGATTCGATAACGGTTCGTCGAACAAAAACACCGCCGGTTCTCGCACGATGGCGCGCCCCATCGCCACCCTCTGGCGCTGACCGCCGGACAGCTCGCGCGGTTTACGCTCCAGCAACGGCAGCAGCTCCAGAATCCGCGCGGCTTCTTCGACCCGTTTACGGATCTGCTCTTTGCCCAGACCGCGAATTTTCAGCCCGTAGGCCATGTTTTGATAGACGCTCATGTGCGGATAAAGCGCGTAATTCTGGAACACCATCGCAATACCGCGATCTTTCGGCTCTTTTTCCGTAACGCGCTCGTCGCCAATATAAATATCGCCGCTCGTCGTCTGTTCCAGACCGGCGACCATGCGCAGCAACGTCGACTTACCGCAGCCCGACGGGCCAACGAGCACGACGAACTCCCCATCGGCCACGTCCAGGTTGATGGGGTTGATGATCTGCGTTTTGCCGTCGTAGGATTTAGTGACGGCCTGTAGTTTTAACGATGTCATAGCGTCTTATTTCTCACTGTCGACCAGTCCACGGACAAACCAGCGCTGCATCAGCAGCACAACCAATATCGGCGGCAGCATGGTGAGCAGCATCGCCGCCATCACATGCTCCCAGCGAGTCGGGCTGTCGCTGCTGGCGATCATGCTCTGAACACCCGCCACGGCGGTGCCGAGACGCGAATCGCTTACAATCAGCAGCGGCCACAGATACTGGTTCCAGCCGTAGATGAAAATAATGACGAACAGCGCCGCCAAATTGGTTTTGGATAACGGCAGCACCATGTCGAAGAAAAAGCGCATCGGACCCGCGCCGTCGATACGCGCCGCTTCCATCAGTTCATCCGGCAGCGTCATGAAACACTGCCGGAACAGAAAGGTTGCGGTGGCCGAAGCCATCAGCGGCAGCGTCAAACCGGTGTAGCTGTTCATCATGCCGAGATGAGAAATCACCTCCACCGTCGGGAAAATACGCACCTCCACCGGCAGCATCAGGGTGGTGAAAATCATCCAGAAAAAGACCTGCCGTAGGGGAAAGCGGAAATACACCATGGCGTAGGCAGACAGCATCGACACGCTGATTTTCCCCACCGTGATGGTCAACGCCATGATGAAACTGTTGATCAGCAGCCAGCCGAACGGCGCGCTGTTGTTGTTGCCGACCCCATGCTGCCAAATGGTAGTGAAGTTCTGCCAGAGATGGCTGCCGGGGATGAGCGTCATCGGCGCCTGCGAAGCCTGCGCCTGATCCAGCGTCGCCGTCACCACCGCGATATACAGCGGAAACAGCACCACCAGCAGCGCGACCGCCAACATGACATGGCTGAAAATATTCAGCCCGCGACGATGCTCAATCATTGATAGTTCACCTTACGCTCAACGAAGCGGAACTGAATCACCGTCAGCACGATCACCAACACCATCAGCACCACCGACTGCGCGGCCGAACTGGCGAGATCCAATCCGGCAAAGCCTTCGCGATACACCTTATAAATCAACGTGGTTGTGGCCTGTACCGGGCCGCCGGCCGTCGCGGCGTCAATCACCGGGAATGTATCGAAGAATGCGTAGACCAGATTGACCACCAGCAGGAAGAAGCTTACCGGCGAGATCAGCGGCAGCACCACATTGAAGAAACGCCGGACTGGTCCCGCGCCGTCAATCGCAGCGGCTTCAATCAGAGAGCGCGGCACAGACTGCAATGCCGCCAGGAAAAACAGGAAGTTATAGCTGATCTGTTTCCAGACCGACGCCACTACCACCAACAGCATCGCCTGACCGCTGTTCTGAGCATGATTCCAGTCATAGCCCAGGTGACGTAGCCAGTAGGCGATGAGGCCCAGACCCGGATTAAACAAGAACATCCACAGCACCGCTGCCACCGCGGGCGCGATGGCATAGGGCAAGATCAGCAGTGTCTGGTAAATCCGCCGCCCACGCGTCACATGATTGACTAACGCCGCGAGAAACAGGGAGATGATCAGCCCGAAAAACGTGACCAGCCCGCTGAACCACAGGGTGGTGTAGAACGACTCGAGATAGTAGGGATCGTGAAACAGCTGGATAAAGTTATTCAACCCGGCAAACCGGCTTGATAGTCCAAACGGGTCGACGTCCTGCACGGAGTACCACAGCGCCTGCCCGGCGGGCCAGAGGAAGAATATCGCCGTAATCGACAGCTGCGGAAGCACCAGCGCATAAGGCAGCCAGCTGCGGCTAAAAACGGGGCGGGAAGCATTCATCGGATAATCTCAATAGGAATAGGCCGCGTCCTTTCGGCCTAAAACACACTTACCGGGTGGATTGTTCGAAGCGACGCAGTTGCATATTTCCCCGCTGTACCGCGGCATCCAGCGCCTGCTGCGGCGTTTTCTTGCCGATCCAGACGCTCTCCATTTCTTCGTCCACGATGGTGCGGATTTGCAGCATATTGCCCAGACGCAGCCCTTTGGTGAACGGCAACGGCGGTTTGTTCAACATCTGACGGGTGGCGATATCCGCGCCGGGATTCTGCTCGTAGAAGCCCTGCTGGCGCGTCAGGTCGTAGGCGGCGGCAGTAATCGGCAGATAGCCGGTCTTCTGGTGCCACTCGGCGGCGATCTCCGGCTTCGCCAGAAACTGCATAAATTCCGCCACGCCGTGATAGGTGGCGGGATCCTTGCCGTTCATCACCCAAAGGCTGGCTCCGCCGATAATGGCGTTCTGAGGCGCGCCTTTCTCGTCGGCGTCATACGGCATCATGCCGACGCCGAAGTGGAATTTGGCGTACTGACGAATACCCGCCAACGAACCTGAGGAGGCCGTGATCATGGCGCAGTCGCCGTTATAGAATTTCTCTGTCGATTCGTCCTTGCGCCCGTAGTAGGTAAAGTCCCCTTTCTTGTTCATGGCCTCCAGCAGGGCGATGTGTTTGACCTGAGCGGGCTGATTGAACTCAAGCACCGCGTCAGTGCCGTCAAAACCGTTGTTTTGACTCGCGAACGGCAGACCATGCCAGGCGCTGAAGTTTTCGAGCTGAATCCATCCCTGCCAGCCGCTGGAGTAACCGCATTTCATGCCGGAGGAGCGTAGTTTGGCTGTGTACTCCGCCATCTGCTGCCAGGTTTTCGGCGGCTGTTCCGGGTCCAGGCCCGCCTTTTTGAATGCATCCTTGTTGTAATAAAGCACCGGCGTGGAGCTGTTAAACGGCTGAGACAACAGATGGCCGCTTTTGGCATCGGTGTAATAGCCGGAGACCGTCGGCACGAATACGCTCTCATCGAACGGCACGCCCGACTGTTGGAATACCTCGTAAACCGGTTTGATGGCCTTGCTCGCCATCATGGTGGCGGTGCCCACCTCATAGACCTGCAAGATCGCAGGCCCATTCCCACTGCGGTAGGCGGCAATCCCGGCGGCCAGCGTCTGTTCGTAGTTGCCCTTGTAGACGGGCACAATCCTGACGTCATTCTGGCTCTGGTTAAAGCGGTCCGCCAACGTATTGACCGTTTTCCCCAGCTCCCCTTCCATCGCATGCCAGAACGGGATGTCGGTCACCGCCTGCGCCTGAGAAGTGAGGGCCATCGCCATGACGGCGCTGGCGGCGACGGTGCGGATTGCGTGTTTCAACATGCCAGTCTCCTGCAAAAATACCGTTCGGCCCCCCGGTGGGAGCCATAAATGTGGCAGGTAACATGACATGTGCAGATGACATAAAAATAACTTTTAAATGACAAAAAAATGACACCCCGATGGCAAAGGCATTCAGCAAAACGCGTGAAAAGAAGCCATATCAGACAGGATAAAAACGAGTCATTCACCGCCAGCACTGCGCTGAGAAAAAATCCAGCAAATAAAAGGGTGACGCGCTTTTGCCGACTACTTTCAGGCGCAGCATGGCCGATGAGCATCGCTTTTTAAACGTTCTGTCATCTCCCTAACATTACGCCCCGGTCACTGGCGTTCTGTTATCAACATGTTTTGAAAATTGATGGTACAGGCTCAAGAAACGCAGCCGATAAAGACCCCTGAGGGTTCCTAAATGGTATGTCGCCATATGGCAGTAAAGGCGATTGCCAATGACATACCGCGTTCGGCCCGCTTTACATTTTTTAGACACCCGGACTTCACCATGAAAAATCAGGTGTCCGCCAACCCAAAGGGACATTATGAAATTGCTAAAAAACATGAAGCTCAGCACCATGCTGGGCAGCGGTTTTTCGCTGGTCATTGCTATCGGCTTTTTGGTCGCCCTGTTCGGCCTGTTTCAGCTCAAGCAGATCAGCGCCAACGTTCAGACGTTGTCCGAGCTGCGTATCACCCGTCTGCTGCAGTTCCAGGAGTTTAAAGACAACGTCAACGTGGTTGCCCGCTCCGTCCGTGATATCGCGCTGCTGAAAGATCGCGATCAAATGCTGAGCCGACAAAAACAGATCGAAGACATCATCACGGTCAATACCGCAACATTGAATGAAGTCAGCCGCTCCGTGTCCACACAGGAAATGTCGACTTTGGTCAACCAGCTGTCTCAGGTTCAGCCGGGTTATGTCGCCGCCGTCAGAAAAGCGCTCACGTTAGGGCTGGCGAACCGACAGGAAGAAGCCAGAGACACCATCCTCACGGAGGTACACGATGAGCAGGACAAAATCTTCAAGGCCGTCGACAACATTCTGAACTTCCAGAAAGAAACCACCATCAGCGACGCCGAACAGTCTGGCCATCAGGCCAACCGCTCCGGTGCGGTGATGGTGGCTTTAGCTGTGCTTGTCGCCGTACTGGGCGGAATAACCGCCTGGCTGATTACCCGTCGCATCATCAACCAGTTGGGGGGTGAGCCGGCCTATGCTGCGCAAATTGCCGGCGCTATCGCCAAAGGCGACCTGGCCATGCGCGTCAAGCTGCGCGACAACGACACATCCAGCCTGCTGGCTGCGATGGAAGAAATGCGCAACAGCCTGAGCACGACGGTCAATCAGGTACGTCAAAGCAGTGAATCCATCGCTACCGGCTCCAGCCAGATCGCCATGGGCAACACCGATCTGAGCCAGCGTACCGAAGAGCAGGCGGCGAATCTCCAGCAGACGGCGGCGTCGATGGAGCAGATCAGCCAGACCGTCAAACAGAACGTGGATACCGTGCGCATGGCGACGGAACTGGCGAAGTCCGCCAGCGACTCTGCGACCAAAGGCAACACCGTGGTCAGCGACGTCGTCAACACCATGAACGAGATCACCTCCAGCTCTCACAAAATCAGCGACATCATCAGTGTCATCGATGGCATTGCGTTCCAGACCAATATTCTGGCGCTGAACGCCGCTGTAGAAGCTGCCCGAGCAGGTGAACAGGGACGTGGATTTGCGGTGGTGGCCGGTGAAGTTCGCTCTCTGGCACAGCGTTCCGCGTCTGCCGCCAAGGAGATCAAAGACCTCATCACGGAAAGCGTGGAAAAAGTGGAAACCGGCTCTAAGTTGGTCGGCAACGCGGGAACGACAATGGATGAGATCGTCGAGCAGGCTCACCGCGTCGCCGATCTCATCAGCGAAATCGGCGTCACCACCCACGAACAGCAGGATGGGATCACCCAGATTAACGATGCGGTGAACCAGCTTGACCAGGTGACTCAGCAGAACGCCGCGTTGGTGGAAGAGTCCGCCAGCGCCGCAGACAGCCTCAGCTCACAGGCGTCCAATCTGGTGGATCTGATGCAGGTATTTAAAGTGGAAGGCGCGCACGCTCTGCCCGGCGCCAAAGCGCCCGTCAAAAGACCGGCAGCCGCGTCTCAGCCAAAACCCGCATTGGCAAGCGCGGGTGGCAGCGAAGACGACTGGGAGCGTTTCTGATATTCCCCACGGAACAGCCGCGATAATGCGGCGTTCCGGCGAGTTGCCGCCTGAAAGCCAGACGTCATGCTAGATCGGCCATTGGCCTAACGGCATAACGCGTTGGCGAATGGCAGGATGGCAACCGCGAATTCCTTCCACAGCCCCGCGCTCTCGCGGGGCTTTTTACGTCTCTGATTTACAGCGCCCGGCGCAGACGCGCTACGGCTTCATGCATCTGCTCTTCCGTCGCCGTCGCGAAAGACAGGCGCAGCGTTGAACGGTCCGGTTGTTCTGCGAAGAAGAACTCGCCCGGCACGAACACCACCCCTTCTGCCAACGTTTTTTTCAACCATTCGGTCGTATCGAACGTCTCACGGAAGCGCGCCCACAGGAACATGCCGCCTTCTGGCTGATTGAAGGTCAACACATCGCCGAGCTGCTCTTCAACCAACGCGGAAAGGCGCTCGCCTTTTTGACGATAAGCATGACGGATGGTTTCGATCTGCTTCGGCAAACGACCCAACCCTAAATAGTTCTCCACAATTGCCTGGGACAGCGCGCTGGCGTGCAAGTCCGCAGCCTGCTTGATGATCGCCACGTTGTGCAGCAACCAGTCGGGCAGTACGGCCCAGCCCAGACGCAGGCCCGGTGCCAGCACCTTGGAGAAAGAAGAGAGGTAAACCACGCGATCGGCGTGTCCGGCCTCATTCGCCAGCTGATACAGCGTCGCATGGCGCGTCTCGGTAAACCGCAGTTCACCGTAGGGATCGTCCTCGATAATCAGGAAATCATGCTTCGCGGCCAGCGCAACCAGCTGCTTGCGCCGAGCCTCGCTCAGCGAAACGCCGCTGGGGTTGCCGAAGTTCGGCACCAGATAAACGCCTTTGATACGCTGCGTGGCCAGCAGCGCTTCCAGTTCGTCAACGACCATGCCGTGTTCGTCGGAAGAGACCGACATAATCTGCGCTTCCGCCAGTTCCAACGTCTGCAACGCCGCCAGGTAGGTCGGTCGCTCAACGACGAAAACATCCTGCGGATCGACCGTTGCGCGCATGACCAAATCCAGCGCCTGCTGGGAGCCTGCGGTGACGACGATATCGTCCGCACAGGTTTGTACGCCACGCAGTTCGCACAGCTCGGCAATGCGTTCACGCAGCACCGGGCTGCCTTCGGTCAGGCCATACTGGAACGCCGCCTTCGGTTGCTCGACGATCGCCAGTTCCGTCGCCTGCCGCAGTCCGTCAAAGTCAAACAGCGCGTCTGAAGGTATCCCTCCCGCCAACGAAATCACGCCATCCATTTTGCTGTGCTTCAGCAGTTCTCGAATCGCGGAGCTTTTAAGCCGCTCCATCCGCTGCGCTACCAACTTACCCATTGCCATAACAATGCTCACTCATGAAAAAGAGGGAATAATAGAAACAGGCCGGGAGAACCCCGGCCAAAGAAAAGTTTAACCGCCCAGATAGGCGGAGCGCACCGCTTCGTTCGCCAACAGCGCCGCACCGGTATCTTCCAGCACCACGCGTCCATTTTCCAGAACATAACCGCGGTCGGCAAGACGCAACGCCTGATTAGCGTTCTGCTCCACCAGGAAGATGGTCATCCCTTCTTCACGCAACTGCTGAATGGTGTCGAAAATCTGCTGAATCACGATCGGAGCCAGTCCCAGAGACGGTTCATCCAGCAACAGCAGACGCGGTTGGCTCATTAACGCGCGACCAATCGCCAGCATCTGCTGTTCACCGCCGGACATCGTGCCCGAACGCTGAGTACGACGTTCTCTCAGGCGCGGAAACAGCGTATACACCCGCTCAATACGCGCATCATACTGCTCACGTTCGGCGAAAAAGCCTCCCATCGCCAGATTTTCTTCCACCGTCATGCGGGAAAAGACCCGACGCCCCTCGGGTACGATTGCGATGGCTTCTCGCATGATCCGCGCCGTCGGCCAGTCGGTAATCTCCTTACCGTCGAACACGATGGACCCGGTAGACGCCCGCGGGTCACCGCACAACGTCCCCAGCAGCGTCGTTTTTCCTGCGCCGTTAGCGCCGATCAGGGTGACGATTTCGCCCTGATTGATATGCAGGTCGACCTGATGCAGCGCCTGGATTTTACCGTAATGCGCCGATACCTGATTTAATGACAACATAACCTTATCCTTCACCCAGATAGGCACGGATCACATCCGGGTTATTACGAATCTCAGCCGGCGTGCCCTGTGCCAGCGGCGTCCCCTGATTCACCACGTAGATGCGGTTTGAAATGCCCATCACCAGTTTCATATCGTGTTCAATCAGCAGGACGGAGACCTGATGGTTATCGCGCAGATCGACAATCAGGTCGTTCAGCTCGTCGGTTTCTTTCGGGTTCAGACCTGCGGCCGGTTCGTCCAGCATCAACAGCTCCGGACGCGTCACCATACAGCGGGCGATTTCCAACCGGCGCTGCTGCCCATAGGCCAGATTGCCAGCCTGACGGTTCGCCAGATCCAACAGCCCGACTCGCTCCAGCCAAGTGACGGCGCGCGCCTGCGCGTCCGCTTCCGCACGGCGAAAGGCAGGGGTTTTCAATAGTCCGGCGAAGACGCCGCTTTTCAGGTGCTGATGCTGAGCGACCAGCAGGTTTTCAATCACCGTCATCTCGCGGAACAAACGCACATGCTGGAACGTGCGCACGACGCCCATTCGGGCGATCTGCTGTCCTGGCAGCGATTCGAGATGCTGATCGCGTAACAGAATCGTGCCGCCGGTCGGGCGATAAAATCCGGTCAGGCAGTTAAAAATGGTGGTCTTGCCTGCGCCGTTCGGACCAATTAACGAGACGATTTCACCGGCATGCAGATCCAGCTCAACATTGTTGACGGCCAGCAGACCGCCGAAACGCATCATCAGGCCCCGTACCGATAATAATGGCTGCGTACTCATGCCTGTCCTTCCTTATCCTCAACCTTCAGCTTCATCTGCGGCCGTTTCATCGGCAACAGTCCCTGCGGACGCCAGATCATCATCAGCACCATCAGGGCGCCCAGCAACAGCATGCTGTACTCGTTGAGATCGCGCATCAGCTCACGGGAAACCACCAGCAGCACCGCTGCCAGAATAACCGCGAACTGCGACCCCATACCGCCCAGCACGACGATAGCCAGCACGAAGGCGGACTCGGCGAAGGTAAACGACTCGGGGCTGATAAATCCCTGACGGGCGGCAAACAGCGTGCCGGCAAAGCCCGCAAACGCGGCGCTGATGGTAAAGGCCGTCAGTTTGATTTTGGTCGGGCTGAGGCCCAGAGAGCGGCAGGCGATTTCATCTTCCCGCAGCGCTTCCCATGCACGGCCCAGCGGCATACGCAACAGGCGGTTGATGATGAACAGCGTCAGTACCACCAGCAGTAACGCGACCAGATACAGGAAGATAATGCGGTCGCCGGGATCGTAAGCAAGCCCGAAGAAATGATGGAACGTATCCCATCCGCCCTCACGCGGCGTGCGGCTGAACTCCAGCCCAAACAGCGTTGGCTTGGGAATTTGGCTGATGCCGTTCGGGCCGCCGGTCCACGCGGTGTTGTTAAGCAGAAGGATACGGACAATTTCGCCGAATCCCAGCGTCACGATCGCCAGATAATCGCCGCGCAGCCTGAGCACCGGGAATCCCAGCAGAAAGCCGGACAGCGCCGCCGTCAGCCCCGCCAGCGGCAGAGACTGCCAGAAACCAAGCCCGTAGTAGTTGCTCAGCAACGCATAGGTATAAGCGCCAATCGCATAGAAGCCGCTGTAGCCCAGAACCAGCAGACCGGACAGGCCCACCACCACGTTCAGACCCAAACCCAGCATGATATAAATCAGCGTCAGCGTGGCGATGTCGACCGTGCCGCGGGACACGATAAACGGCCAGGCCACCGCAGCGGCAATCAGCAGCAGCGCCAGCAGTTTCTGCCGAGGCGTACTGCCGTCAAAGCTCGGCAGCACCAGACCTTTACCGGAAAATTGCTGCGCGCCCCGCGCCAGCAGAGGACGCAGCAGTTGGAACAGAAAAACCACGACACAGCCTGCGGCGATCCAGTACCAGCGCACTTTATCCGCGCCATGAACCACCAGCTTCGTGCCATCCAGGCTCAACTGCATTCCCATCATGAATGAGGCCAGCACCAGCAGGACAAACGCCGAGAAGAAGGCGTTGAAGACGTTATGCTGTTTCATACCTTCTCTACCTCCGGACGGCCCAGAATACCGGTAGGCATCACCAGCAGCACGACAATCAACAGGGCGAACGACACCACGTCTTTGTATTCCGTGCTCAGATAAGCGGAGGTCAGCGCTTCTGCAATACCCAGAATCAGGCCGCCGATCATCGCGCCGGGGATGCTGCCGATACCGCCCAGCACCGCGGCGGTAAACGCCTTCATACCCGCCATGAAGCCGATGTAGGGGTTAATAACGCCGTAAAATTGTCCTAGCAGGACGCCGGCGACCGCGGCCATCGCCGCGCCGATCACAAACGTCAGCGAGATTACCCGATCCGTACTGATACCCAGCAGGCTAGCCATTTTCAAATCTTCCGCACAGGCGCGGCAGGCGCGGCCCATACGCGAATAGCGAATAAACAGCGTCAGCGCCAGCATGGTCAGGAAGGTGACCACCCAGATGGTCAACTGCATCGTACTGAGGGTAGCGGCAAAACCGTTACTTTCGCCCAATATCCACTGACCGTGGATCAGGCTAGGCAGTGCCACGTCGCGCGATCCCTGAGTCAGGCTGACGTAGTTTTGCAGGAAAATAGACATCCCAATGGCGGAAATCAGCGCAATCAGACGTTTGGAGCTGCGCACCGGCTTGTAGGCCACGCGCTCAATGCTCCAGCCATACGCGCTGGAAATCACGACCGCCGCGACAAAGGCGACGCTGATCAGCAGCCAGCCGGTGTCGATACCCATCATCATCAGGGCGGCAATCACGATAAAGGAGACATAGCTACCGATCATATACACTTCGCCGTGGGCGAAGTTAATCATGCCGATAATGCCGTAAACCATGGTGTAACCAATGGCGATCAGCGCATAGGTGCTGCCCAACGTCAAACCGTTGGACATCTGCTGAATGAAATAGAGGAACTGCTCGGACATACCTTAAACCTTTGACGTTGCCCCGCCGTCAGGAGACGGAAGGACAACGGTATTCAGGGAGTAATACGGATTCAGTCAATCACTTCACGGAGGAGGAAGTACCGTCTGCGTGCCACTCAAATACACCAAACTCAAACCCTTTCAGGTCACCTTTTTCATCCCAGCTCAACGGGCCCATCACCGTTTCCACCGGCTTGGCCTTCAGATCGGCGGCCAGTTTGGCGGGTTCCATGCTGCCGGAACGCTGCATGGCCGTGGTCAGAGACTGCAACGCGGCATATGTCGTCCATACGAACGGGCCTGACGGGTCGAGATTCTTCGCTTTCAGCGACGCCACGACGGATTGGTTCGCCGGCACCTGATCGTAGCGTTTCGGCAGAGTGACCAGCATGCCTTCTGAGGCATCGCCCGCAATATTGGACAGCGAGGAGTTACCCACGCCTTCCGGCCCCATGAACTTAGCTTTCAGACCCGCTTGACGCGCCTGGCGCAGGATCTGCCCCATTTCCGGGTAGTAGCCGCCGAAGTAAACAAAATCGACGTTCTCTTTCTTCAAACGCGCGACCAGCGTAGAGAAATCTTTATCTCCGGCGGTCACGCCTTCAAACAGGACGACGTTGCCATTGCTCTTTTTCAGGTTGTCCTGAACGGCGCGCGCCAGACCTTCACCGTACTGCTGTTTGTCATGCACGACGGCGATACGCTGCGGCTTCACGGTTTCAAGAATGTATTTGGCGGCGGTCGGGCCCTGATCGGAATCCAGCCCGGTAGTGCGCAGGATCAGCTCATAACCCCGGGTCGTCAGGTTGGCGTTGGTAGCGGCGGGCGTAATCATGATCACGCCTTCATCTTCATAGATATCCGACGCGGGCTGGGTGGAGGAAGAGCATAAATGACCAATGACATAGTGGATGCCGTCATTAATCACTTTGTTGGCGACGGCGACCGCTTGTTTCGGGTCGCAGGCGTCATCATATTCAACACCGACCAGCTTATTGCCGTTGACGCCGCCCTTGGCGTTGATATCCGCGATGGCCTGACGAGCGCCGTTAAATTCCATATCGCCATACTGTGCGACCGGGCCAGACATTGCCCCAACGACGGCCACTTTGATATCCGCCGCGTTAACAGCGTGACCCAACGTCATCGCCATACATCCCATCAGCAACATTTTGCCTTTGCTTAATTTCATCCCGTTTTACCCCATTCTAATTTTCATTTATTGCGATCATTTTTGGCGCTAACCGTGACTACCCACGCTTTTTTTATAAGTAATAACAAGTTAGGCTTAATATTTGGCAATAGTTAGCAATAAGATTTTATTTTTCATGCCATTAAACAGGAATTTTATGCTACATAGCAACTCGCACACGCAGTAAGTCACGGTGTAAACAGCATAAAATTTTAGTCTTAATCCCCAGGGTTTGCTTCATATCTAGTCAGTTATGCTAACCGACATATAGAAAGGTAATTAATAACTCGAAAAATGACCAAAGTGAAAAACATTGCCCTGTAAACTGTACATAAAAAATGACACAACCTTTCTGGCGTCTACTCACTACAATCGTCTTCGCCATCAATCGGAGCACATCGCATGAAACTGACCGTGGAATGCCTGACTTCTTTTACCGACCAGGACAAGCTGGATCTAAGCCCGCTATGGCCACATCAAAACTTCACGCAGTTGGAGCAGAGCCTGAACCCTGACCACCAGCTGTTCGCCGCGCGGTTCAACGATCGCCTGCTCGGGGCCGTCATCGTGGAAATTAAACAGGACAGCGCCAAACTCTGCGATCTGCAAATAAGGGATGTCACGCGTCGGCGAGGAGTGGGGAAATATTTAGTCGAAGAAGTGCTGCGGGCGCTGCCGCACGTCAAAGAGTGGTGGCTGGATGCAGCCGATCATGCCTTGGTCAGTGAAAGCGTGATGGATGCGTTTATGCGATCCTGCGGGTTTGATCCGGTATCCGGCGGTTGGAAATACAGCCGGTAATTCAGCGGGGCCGTTCTGAGTTATCAGCCTTTACCTGGTATGAAAACAGCAACGGCCAAGACAAGCCCGGCCGTTGCTTTCGGCGATGTTCAGTCGTGAGCCTGTTTAGGCTTCTATCGCCGTGCGCAGTTTTTTCATGGCGTTCTTTTCCAACTGACGTACACGCTCGGCGGATACGCCATAGCGATCGGCCAGTTCCTGCAGGGTGGACTTATTATCGTCGTCCAGCCAACGGGCGCGGATAATATGCTGGCTACGTTCGTCCAGACCTTCCATCGCATGGGCCAGTTTATCGGCCGCATGGCTTTCCCAGTTGTCTTCCTCGATGCCATCGGCAAAGTCGGACGTTTTGTCCTGCAGGTACAGCATGGGCGCCATGCCGTGTCCCGGCTGCGCGTCATCTTCCGGCGCCGGATCGAAAGTCATGTCCTGCGCCGCCATGCGGGATTCCATCTCGAGCACGTCTTTGCTGGTCACCCCCAGCTCGCGCGCGACCAGCTCGACTTCATCCTGATTGAACCAGCCCAAACGCTGCTTGGTTTTACGCAGGTTAAAGAACAGCTTACGCTGAGCCTTGGTCGTAGCGACCTTGACGATGCGCCAGTTGCGCAGCACGTATTCGTGGATTTCCGCCTTGATCCAGTGGACGGCAAAAGACACCAGTCGCACGCCGACATCAGGGTTGAACCGACGCACGGCTTTCATCAGGCCGATATTGCCTTCCTGGATCAAATCCGCTTGCGGCAGACCATAGCCGGAATAGTTGCGGGCTACGTGAACGACAAAGCGCAGGTGTGACAGGATCAGCTGCTTAGCCGCATCCAGGTCGCCCTCAAAATGCAGCCGTTCAGCCAGTGCCCGTTCTTCCTCCGCCGTCAGCATCGGATAGGCATTGGCGGCACGAATATACCCTTCCAGACTGCCCTGGGGAACTAAGGTGAAAGTTTGCATATCTTTGGTCATTCAACCCTCTCATGGTTTGTTTATGTCGTCGGACATGACAAGCAATGTCTAACCCACATCAACGTTCAAATCTAGAATTCGCTCATTATTAGAGCGTGACTTATCTCACAAGTTCACACAATTTTATCCATCTTCTTTTACATATCAAGACGGCTGTGCAGTAAGAATAAATCAGGAGAAAAAGTGTTTACGGAAGCGGTTTTTTTCATACTCTTCCCTTGACATTTAATCCCTTTTACAAGGGAAGAGTATATCAGAAAACCCTTACTCCGGTGTAAAGCGGCGTAAATGTTGGACCGTCGCCAGCCACGCGGCCAGCCAGCCAATCATTGCGGCGACCAGCAGCAGCAGCAGGCCTTCATCCCAGCCCATTCCTTTCACCGCGAACGTCGTGCCGAAGACGGCGGCGACCTGCGCGGTAGCCGCAGAGAGCTTCCACACCAGCGCCTGAGACAAGATCAGCGACAACACCGCGCCGCACAGACCCAGGAGCGCCCCGCCGTTCAGGAACGGCCGCAGAATGAAGCCATCGGTCGCGCCAATCAGCTTCATGACGTTGATGGTATCTCTACGGCTGAAAATGCTCAGACGAATGCTGTTGCCGATCACCAGGAACACCGCCACGATCATCAGCACGCCGATCGTAAAGGCGATTTGCCCGACGAGTCCGGTCATCGCCACCAGACGCGAATACCAGCTGTCGTCCATTCGCACTTCATCGACGCCTTCAACGGCGGTAATGCGGTCCCGCAGGGACGTCATCGTCTCCGCGCTCTGGAACGTCATTTTGGGCGTCACAATGGCCACGGCCGGCAACGGATTTTCTTCCAGCATATCCAACGCGCCGCCAAAACCGGACCAGTTGCGGAACTCGCCCATCGCCTCGTTACGCGACAGATAGTTGACCTTATCGACCCCGTCCGTCGCCTGAATTTTAGCGATCACGCCCTCCGCCGCTTTATCGTCCAGCGACTTATCCAGATAGATGGTCAGCTGAGGAGTGGGATACCACTGCGTCGCGGCCTGACTGACGTTTTTCCACACCAGATAACAGATGCTCGGCAGCGTCAGGGAAATCGCGATGACCATAATGGTCAACAGCGTCGCCAGCGGCTGGCGCAGCATATCCCGCAGCGTGTTCCCCCAGGCGTAGCGCCATTGCTCCTGCCAGCCGCCTTTCAGCGCGCGGGCCTTACTGACGGGACGTTTGTGTTTCTCTTTTCTGCGAACCTGATGATTAGCCATTGACGTTATCTCCCAGCATATGACCTTGAGACAGCGTCAAAACCCGGTAACGGCGGCTGGCGATCAGCCCCGTATCATGGGTTGCCATCAGCACCGTAACGCCGACGCGGTTAAATTCTTCGAACAGACGCAGGATATCTTCGGACAATTCGTCGTCGAGGTTGCCCGTCGGTTCATCAGCCAGCAGCACCACGGGCTTGTTCACCACCGCGCGGGCAATGCCCACACGCTGTTGTTCACCCCCGGAGAGCTGAATGGGGTAGCTGCGCGCTTTATCCAGCAGCCCCACTTTGTCCAGCGCCGCCGACACGCGACGCCGAATATCTTCCACCGATGCGCCGGCAATGATGAGCGGCATTGCCACGTTTTCATAAACGGAGCGATCCATTAGCAGGTGGTGATCCTGAAAAATCATACCGACCTGACGGCGCAGGAAGGGGATTTCGCTCTTCTTCAACCGGCTGATGTCATGGCCGCCAAACAGGATCTGTCCCGCGCTCGGTCGTTCTATCCCGCAAATCAACTTCAGCAGGGTGCTTTTCCCTGCGCCGGAGTGGCCGGTCAGAAAGACCATCTCCGCGGGTCGGACATGAAAATCAACGCCTTGCAATGCCTGGCGACCGCCACGATACGCCTTACTGACCTGCTCGAAACGAATCATCCGTCTTAGTCCTCACGGGCAAAAAGTGCCTCAATAAAATCGTCAGCCTTGAATGGCCTTAAATCCTCGATGCGCTCCCCTACCCCGATGTAGCGGATAGGAATACCGAACTGATCGGCGATGGCGAAAATCACGCCGCCTTTGGCCGTTCCGTCCAGTTTGGTGAGGGCGATACCGCTCAGCCCTACCGCCTCGTTAAACAGTTTAGCCTGACTCACCGCATTCTGGCCGGTGCTGGCGTCCAGCGTCAGCATCACTTCATGCGGGGCCTGCTCGTCCAGTTTCTTCATGACGCGGACGATTTTTTTCAACTCTTCCATCAGATGGGATTTATTCTGCAGACGGCCCGCCGTATCGGCGATCAGCACATCCACGCCGCGCGCTTTCGCCGCCTGAATCGCGTCAAAGATAACGGAAGCGGAGTCCGCACCGGTATGCTGCGCCACGACCGGCACGTTGTTGCGCTCGCCCCAGACCTGCAGCTGTTCTACCGCCGCCGCGCGGAAGGTATCCCCCGCGGCCAGCATCACTGACTTGCCCTGAGCCTGATATTGGCGCGCCATTTTGCCGATGGTGGTGGTTTTACCCACGCCGTTCACGCCGACCATCAGAATCACGAAAGGCGTTTTGCCTTCGATATTCAGCGGCTCATCGACTTTTTCCAGAATGGCGGCCATCTCTTCTTTCAACAGCGCCATCAATGCTTCGGCGTCTTTGAGCTGCTTGCGGCTGGCGTGTTCCGTCAGGCTGGCGATGATCTTGCGGGTGGTATCCATCCCCACATCCGCGATCAGCAGTTGTTCTTCGAGCTCTTCGAACAGATCGTCGTCAATTTTCTTACCGCGGAACAATGAGACAAATCCAGAACCCAAATTCTGCCGGGTTTTCACCAGGCTGCGCTTGAGGCGGCTAAAAAAACCTTCTTTGGTAGGACGTTCCTGCTCCTGAGGCAACGCTGACGGCGTTAACGCCGTTTCGTCGACGGCCTCTGCGGGTTCGTCTTCCGGCACTTCAGCCTGCGCAACGACGACCGCTTGCGGTTCCTCTTCGACGACGTCAGGCTCCAGCTCCTCTAACGGCGCGTCTTCCACGTCCTGACGAGCCGTTTCCAGTGCCTCTTCCTGCAACAGAATCTCTTCCGGCGATGCGGTTTGCACCGGACTGTCCGATGCTTCGACGGCTTGCGGCGCCGTTTCTTCCACGGTGGCGGTGACCGGCTCATCAGCCGTTTTGTCGACCACATCCGCCTCTTCCGGCATCTCGCCGAGCGGCGTGTTATCCGCCACCTCGGCGGTTTCTTCGCGCTCAACGGGCGCTGGCGCGTCATCATCCGGGTTCAACGGCTGGCGTTCAGCCTCTTGGGGTGCCGAGGCTTCAGTAGAGACGATCTGCGCATCCGGATCTGAGTGCGCCATCTCGCCTGATTCAGGTTGTGTCTGCGATTGCTCAGTCTTTTCTTCTTCCTGACGTCCCAATCCCAGCCAGGAAAAAAATCCGCGCTTCTTCTGTTTAGCCATCTTGTAATTGCGCTCCTCGCCATCCAGTGCAGATGATGAATAATTATGAAGTCGATAAAGAGCAGAGTTTAACACTTTCCCGACCGCAGCAACACGCGGCGTACGGCCCTGAACGCAGACAATCTGCGTAACCAAGTGTTTCAATATACAAGGAGAAAAATGCCGGGAGACGGAAGTTGCGACGCCCTTCAATAGGCGAATATCTTTGCATTTCCTCGATGGCCCGGCCCCGTTAGAATAGCGCTACTTTCAACCCTATACGGTTGCGACCGGTAACGAACCTCAGTGAATGGCAGGCTAATGGCAAAACAACACGCGACATCCGCACCCGGACAAATTCGAATCATCGGCGGCCAGTGGCGCGGCAGAAAACTTCCCGTTCCCCATAGCCCCGGCCTGCGCCCCACCACCGATCGCGTGCGGGAAACGCTGTTTAACTGGCTGGCGCCGGTGATCCAGCAGGCACGCTGTCTGGACTGCTTTGCGGGCAGCGGCGCGTTGGCGCTGGAAGCGCTGTCGCGGTACGCCGCTCACGCCACGCTGTTGGAGGCAGAACGCGGCATTGCGCGTCAGCTCAGCCAAAATCTGTCGCTGCTCCGGGCGGAAAACGCCAGCGTGATCCATACTGATGCGCTGCAGTGGCTGGCTCAGCCAGGAGAGGCCTTTGACGTGGTCTTTCTCGATCCACCGTTTCGACAGGGATTGTTGAACAACACGGTCAACCTACTGGAAACACAAGGTTGGCTGGCGGACGACGCCTGGATCTATATTGAAACAGAGGCGGAAAACCGCACCCTGAACCTTCCGGCCAACTGGCAGCTGCACCGTGAAAAAGTCGCAGGCCAGGTCGCCTATCGGCTTTACGCGCGCGGCTGACAGACCGGCAACCTCAGAGGACACTATGATAATTTGGATTAATCTCGGACGATTACTGATGCTGGGCGTATGGGGCTTTCTGATCATGAACCTGATTCAGCCATTTCCGCGACCGTTAAACATCTTCATGACGGTAGCAATGGTGTTCATGGTACTGATGCACGGCATGCAGTATCTGCTGCTGAAGGCCAGCCAGCCAAAAGATGCCCCGCCCATCAGCGGGATGACGCAACTGCGGATCTTTCTGTTCGGGGTATTCGAGCTGATGGCGTGGCAGCGTCATCAGCCGCAGAACAGCAAACCGAAAAAGCGCTAGGCGCAAGGGCATCCGCACATGCAAGGCGGATGCCTGACCACCGGGATTAGGGCTTCTTGCCGGGCAGGTAAGGGAAATGGGTCACATTGTCGCCGAGCTCAGCAATCCGTGAACTGCCGCGCTCGCGCTCTTTCACCGAATCAATGCGAATCACCGCCTGCAGCGGAATATAGCTGCGGTCAACGCCGGCAAATTCGGTCTTCAGTTTTTCCGTACTCGGATCGACCAACAGCTCCGACGGGCTTTCAAACACGAAGTCGGCGATTTCGATAAAGCCGAACAGCGCGCTCTGCGCCAATTCTCGGACATAGAGCTGATAGTTCTTACCGTTGTTCATAAATTGAATGCGGTAGAGTGCGGATTCATTACTCATTCAACAACATTCTCCCTTTCGAGCGATTAACCATAACGTAGTGCCACCTATTCGGCGCTACCTTAGCATGATGCCCTACCCCCCGCATCCGCCATCCCGCCGTTGTCTGGCTTAGGGTCGATCACCTACACTGAAAGAGCAATCATTGTGCAGATTCATACCAGAAGCCGGGTTTCGCCTCGGCGCACTCGCACTTCTGGCCGTCTGAATTTCCCACATTTAAGGACGTTCTATGCTTTGGTCATTTATTGCCGTTCTTTTCTCCGGCTGGCTGTATGTCGATGCCAGCTATCGCGGTCCCACCTGGCAGCGCTGGCTGTTTAAGCCCCTCACCTTACTCTTGCTGATCGCGCTGGCCTGGCAGGCGCCGATACTGAACGTTCCGGCTTACCTCATCGTTCTGGGCCTGCTGGTGACACTCGCCGGCGATGCGCTGTTGCTGCTGCCCGCACAGAGAATGTTGTACGCCATCGGCGCTTACTTCGTCGCCCATCTGCTCTACACCATCAGCTTCCTGTCCACCCAGATGACGCTGAATTTGTTCTGGCCGCTGCCGCTGCTGCTGCTGCTCGCCATCGTGTCGGCGTTGCTGGTTGCGATGCTGTGGACCCGACTGGACACGCTGCGTCTGCCGGTATGCGCATTTATCGCCATGACCGCCATCATGGTGTGGGTGGCGGGCGGCCCCTATTTTGCCGCAAGCACCGACTACAACCTGTCGCTGCTGGTCGGCGCGGCCCTGCTCTTTATCGGGCATGCATCCTGGCTGATTTATCACTTCCGCTTTAAATTTCCGGCTCATCAGGTGATTTTGGCCATCTGCTATTTCGGCGGCCATTTCCTGATTGTCCGTTCCATCTATGCCTGAGTGTCAAACGGAGCGTGAGCAGAAGCGGGTTATTTGCCCGCTTTACGCAAGAGATAGCGATAGGGCAAAGCATCCGTCGTCTGACCGAGCAGCTCGTGCTCCATAAACACGCAGAAACCGGGAATATCGCGCGTCGTCGCGGGGTCATCGGCAAGAATCAGCAGCGTCTCTCCCGCGGCCATTTCGCGAACCGTTTTGCGCACCAGCATTACAGGTTCCGGACAGCGTAGTCCTAGCGTGTCGAGGGTTCGGTCGGCGTGGGCAAAAATATCGGTCATGGCGAGTCTCAAAAGGGGTTGTCGATGGATAGCGGCCTTAGTTTACGCTGCGAATTTCAGGGCGCAAGCCGCGAAAAACCCCCATGTTCAAAGAAAACGGAAATGGGTATGATGCCGTTTTATTGACGTCCTGCGCCAAGCAGAACGTTGTCACTGGGTTCCCTCACCCCATAAACCCAAAAAGGTCGCGACATGTTTGACTTTACGCCGCAGCAGCGGCTGACAGCATTGTGCTGGCTCACGCTGTTCCACATCCTGATTATCACCTCCAGTAACTACTTAGTGCAGCTGCCGGTTTCCATCTTCGGCTTTCACACCACCTGGGGCGCTTTCACCTTCCCGTTTATTTTTCTGGCGACGGACCTGACGGTGCGGATTTTCGGCGCGCCGCTGGCACGACGCATTATTCTGCTGGTGATGATCCCGGCGCTGGCGATTTCCTATCTGGTTTCCGCGCTATTTTATGACGGCAGCTGGCAGGGCTTAGCCTCGCTGAGTCAAATCAATATCGTGGTCGCCCGCATCGCCTGCGCCAGCTTTATGGCTTACGTACTGGGACAAATTCTGGACGTCCACGTCTTTAACCGCCTGCGGCAGCGCAGCGCCTGGTGGGTCGCGCCCTCGGCGTCCACCGTACTCGGCAACCTCTGCGACACGCTGGCGTTCTTCTTTATCGCGTTCTATCGCAGCCCGGACCCGTTCATGTCCACGCACTGGGTGGAGATCGCATTGGTGGATTACACCTTCAAGATCCTGATTTGCGGCATTCTGTTCCTGCCGATGTACGGCATCATGCTGAACATGCTGCTCAAACGTTTGAGCGAACGGACGCCACAGACGGCATAACACCAGATTGTCCCGAAAGGGGCCGACAGACAGGCTTTGTGACAACAAAACGCTTGTTTTTACTGCCTGAATCAGGTGGCATAGCCGCATTGATGTTTTCTGGTTAAGGAAAGAGCCGCTATGTCGAAAGTAGTCAAATTTATCGGAATCGGATTGCTGGCCGCGACGCTAGCCGCCTGCGATGGCAAAAACGATGAGACGTCTTCCACCGCCGATACGGCGGCGCAGGCTCAGAGCAGCCAGACGATCTCGTTGCTCTCCGGCAAGCTAACGTTCACTCTGCCCGCTGATCTGAGCGATCAGAGCGGCAAGCTGGGCAATCAGGCCAATAACATGCACGTGTATGCCAACAAAAGCGGGCAGAAAGCCGTCATCGTGATTCTGGGCGACAGCACCACCGAAGATCTGCCGGTACTGAGCCAGCGTTTGGAAGATCAGCAGCGTACCCGTGACGCCAATCTGCAGGTCGTCACCAATAAAACCATTGATGTCGACGGCCATAAGCTGCAGCAGTTGGACAGCATCATCTCCAGCAGCGGTCAGAAAGCCTATTCCTCTGTCGTTCTGGGTATCGTCGGCGACCATCTGATGACGCTGCAAATTACCCTCCCGGCAGACAATCAGCAGCAGGCGCAGACCGATGCGGAAAATATTATCCGTACGCTGAAACTCAACTGAGTCTGATCGTTCAGGGCCTCATACCGGCCCTGAACGGCCTTTCCAACAATGACGAACACGCCCTGTTTCGCCGTTTATTCCTGACCCAAGCCCGCACAACACGGTTATTACGAATATGTCGGTTATAATCAATAGGATGGATAACTGCGCGTAAGAGGTTTCTTTACATGCCCGTAACACCTGAACGGCCCTCCGACAACACATCGGCCCAGACCCCTTCCCCAGAAGACGCTTCGTCTTCGGCGAAGAAAACCCCTATCGCCCGGCTGACCCGCTGGGGTAAATGGATTCAGTCTTTACCCTACGTCGCGCACTTTATTCGTGCCGTCGAACGGTTCAATGACCGCATGGGCAGCCAGTTCGGGGCGGCTATCACCTACTTTTCCTTTTTGTCGCTGATCCCCATACTGATGGTCTCTTTCGCCACGGTCGGGTTCGTGCTGGCCTCAAACCCCGATCTACTCACAGAGCTCATCAGCCGCATCGTCAACAGCATCAGCGATCCCAATCTCGCTAATACGCTGAAAAACACCGTGAATACGGCAATACAGCAGCGTACTACCGTGGGTCTGACCGGTCTGCTGATCGCGCTGTACTCCGGGGTGAACTGGATCGGCAACCTGCGAAACGCCATCCGTGCGCAGTTCCGAACGAAATGGGAACGCAATCCGCATGATGAAGAGAAAATCTATTTTCAGTATCTGTGGGATTTCCTGTCGCTGCTGGGGCTGTTGATCGCGCTGGCGTTCACGCTGTTCCTGACTTCCGTCGCCGGTACGGCGCAGAACAGAATTGTGATAGCGCTGGGACTGGAAGGGATTGAGTGGCTGCGGCCCGCCATGACGTTAATTGCAATTTCGATTTCTATCTTTGCCAACTATCTGTTATTTCTTTGGATTCTTGGCGTTCTGCCGCGCCGCAAGCCCAATCGAAAAGCGCTGTTGCGAGGAACCTTGCTGGCTGCCGTTGGCTTTGAAATATTGAAATTCATTATGACCGTCGTGCTGCCCAAACTGGCGTCTTCGCCCTCCGGCGCCGCCTTTGGCTCGGTGATCGGCCTGATGACTTTTTTCTATTTCTTCGCCCAGCTGACGCTCTTTTGCGCCGCGTGGATTGCCACCGCCAAGCCCAAACGTCACAACATATCTGAGGACACAGCCGAACCGCCGGCTGCATCTTAATCATGATCGGCGGCTTAGCCGATCATGTCACCCAGACAGGAGAAACATATGCCGGTTGTTACCGTACGCATCCTCAAAGAGGACACCACCGCAGAGCAAAAAGCGCAGGTCATCAGTGGCATCACGCAGGTACTGGAGAACACGCTGGGAAAGGATCCGGCCAAAATCATCGTGATGATTGATGAAGTGGAGGCCGATAATCTGGGTGTCGGCGGCCAGAGCATAAGCGAACGACGCAAGTCGTCCTGACCCGTCGGAAGCGGCGTTGACACGTAAAACGCCGTTCCCTTTCTGATGACGGACCGCACGGCGGTCCGTGTTTTAACCCTCGACCGAGCAACGATGAAGAGCGCCAACACGCTGACAAATCCAGCGCGCCGACCTCTGGCGACGTCGGGCTAGGGCGTTGCAGGCGCGGTTTCATCCACCGCGGGCGCTGCGCTATCAGCCGGTTTCATCATTCCGTTATACATATCCAGAAGCTCTTTCAGGTTGGCCTCGGGTTCGCCCGGCTGCTGTTGCAGCAATAGCGTCGCATTTTGCGCCAGCTGCAGGCGCAGAGACTGATTAAGAGACTCCAGCGTCACCGTAGAGAGATAGCGTTTACGCAGCTGCTGATACTGCTCCGGCGCGATATCCACGACGCCGCTTCGCTGCGAGCGCAGCCGCTGTTCCATCAAAATCTGGGTGCCGGTACGCGCATAGGTCGCGAAAAGCTTGCCCAGCTCGTCATTTTTACGCGCCACCAGCGCATCGAATTCGCCCTGCGTCAGGCCCTTGTCCTGCAGTTCGCTGAGCACGTTGCCCACCAGCGTGACGCCCTCGACCAGTTGCTCGCTGTTCAGGTTGTCCATATGCAGAGAGCACTGGGCTCGCCCGTACAACACGTTGCAGTCGAAGCGCACGCTGGCCTCTTTCAGCGCGCTTTTCTCCAGCGCCTGCTGTACGCGCTGGAACATCGCCTCCCGCGCTAGGTCACGTTGCCAATAGCGGGCCAGTGCATTTGAATCTCGAATTGGCTGCCAGACCGTATCCCACACCAGCGCGATGGAGTCAGGTTTGCCTGCCGTGCCGATCAGTCGGGCCGGTTCCGCGGGCAGCGGAGACAATACCGGCATCGGTGCGGGCGTCGCGCGCTTGCCTTCCAGCGGCGCGAAAACCTTTCGAATCTGGTCGACAATGGCGCGGTGGTCTACGTTACCGACGACATAGAGCGTCATCGCATCCGGCGTGTACCACGCCTTGTAGAACGCCTGCAACGCATCGGCCGTCAGCGGCGTTTTGACCGGCTCTCCCGGATTGTGCGCCAGCAGAATAGAATCTTGCAGGCGATATCGCCAGGCGGGATCTTGCGGATTAGACGGCAGGGTAGCGACGCCGTCTCCCATTTGCAGAGCCGACACCATACTTTGCTCGTCGAAGGACAACCCGCCTGCGGTTTCCGCCAACCAGCTCAACGCCGCTTTCAGCAGCTCCGGTCGGTTATTCGGCAGGCTCAAATTGTAGGAAGTGAAATCGTACGAAACGACAACCGGCGACGGCTTCTCATCGTTGGGAGAGGACGCCCACAATGCCGCCAGTTGGCCCGGCGCAAACGACGCATTAGGCATCATCGCCAGGCGGGGAATGACGTGAGAAAATCCGATTTGCTGTGTGTTTTCGCTTAACGATCCCGTATTCACCACCAGACGAAGTTCGAGGTGGTCGTTGGGACGCTGAGGGGTGGTCAGAAGCTGCCAGTTAAAGCCGTTATCCAGCTTACCCTGCTGCCAGGCGGGATCGGGCTGTAGCTCTTCCGCCAACGCAAAACGGCTAACGGCCGCCAGTAAAACGCCACCTAATAAAAGACTGATTTTGGTTCCCTGCATGTGAACCCCTGCTTTTTTATCACTATCTGAAGACGTGCATTTTATGGATTACGGTGACGGTTCTGCGGTCACCACACTGTGTACTCACCTCACAAAAAACAGAACCGCAGTGTACCATTCGGTTAGACCACGCGCTTTCGTCGATGTCACTCAATAGGGCGAAATATACCTAAAAAAGTGAAAAATGCTGGATGTTGACGTCTCAGATAAACAGCGGCCCACAGCGTTGAAATCCGCTGCGGGCCGAGGGCAGAAAGGCAATAACGTCAGGAAATACGCGGGGAAGAAGGCTCCGACTTGGCAGGTTTTTTGTTATCCAGCACCTCATTCAGCTGCTTTTCATCCAACTGACCGACCCACTTGGCGACGAAGATTGTCGCGACGCCGTTACCCACCAGATTGGTCAGCGCGCGGGCTTCCGACATAAAGCGGTCGATCCCCAAAATCAGCGCCAACCCGGCCAGCGGTAAATGGCCTACGGCGGAGATGGTCGCAGCCAACACGATAAACCCACTGCCGGTGACCCCCGCCGCCCCTTTCGAAGACAGCAGCAACACCACCAGCAACGTCACCTGATGCCAGATATCCATGTGGCTATTGGTGGCCTGCGCAATAAATACCGCCGCCATCGTCAGGTAGATCGAAGTGCCGTCGAGATTGAAGGAGTATCCGGTCGGGATCACCAGCCCCACGACCGATTTCTTACAGCCCGCCTTCTCCATTTTTTCCAACATCCTCGGCAAA
The DNA here is from genome assembly GCF_003515985.1 of Lonsdalea britannica. GTDB lineage: Bacteria > Pseudomonadota > Gammaproteobacteria > Enterobacterales > Enterobacteriaceae > Lonsdalea > Lonsdalea britannica. The sequence goes on from NZ_CP023009.1 coordinate 988,404, forward strand.
ACCGACTCGGAAGAAGATGTCCCCAGGACAATCAGCAGCTCTTCCTTGATGTAGCGAATGAACTTAAAGATGCTGAAGCCGGTGGCGCGGGCGATAGACCCCAGCACTAGAATGACAAACAACAGACAGGTGACGTAGAAGCAGACCAGCAACTGGCCCAACTGCACCAGCGAGCCGACGCCGTATTTACCGATCGTAAACGCCATTGCCCCGAACGCGCCCAGCGGTGCAAGACGCATGATCATATTGATAATGCCGAAAATGACTTTGGAAAAGCTTTCGATCACATCAAAAACGATTTTCCCTTTCGCGCCTAAGCGGTGCAGCGCGAAGCCAAACATCACCGCAAACAGCAGTACCTGCAGGATATTGCCGCTGGCGAACGCGCCGATCACGCTGGCGGGAATGATGTCCAACAAGAATGGAATGACGCCCTGTTCCGCGGCCTGGCTGGCGTAATTAGACACCAGAGCCGCATCCAGCGTGCTGGGATCGACGTTCATCCCCGCGCCCGGCTGCATCAGGTTGACGACAACCAGCCCGATTAACAGCGCTACGGTACTCACCACTTCGAAATACAGCAGGGCGACGGCGCCGGTCCGCCCGACCGCTTTCATACTTTCCATACCGGCGATGCCCGTCACAACCGTACAGAAGATAACAGGCGCGATGATCATCTTAATTAATTTAACGAAACCATCACCAAACGGTTTCATTTGCTCGCCGATGGATGGATAAAAATGTCCCAGCAGTACCCCGATAGTAATCGCCACAATCACTTGAAAATACAAACTTTTGAAGATTGATGTTTTCATCATTATGTCCTTGGGTAGGAGTGCACACGTGGACGAGAAACGGCATAACACAGCCACCTGTGATTGCGCAGAAAAGTAACATTGCATTAACAGTTCGAATATCTTTTATAACTTAAGTTTGTGACTTAAAGGCGAGAGTTAGGAGCTGAATCGCATCAATGGGTTATGAATAAAAAATAGTGCAGAAACAGCCCGATAACAATGTCAGCGGGGGAAAGGACGGAGAGCGATCTAACACTCTGTTATTTATTAAATAATTTAAATAAGAGCATTGTCGCCCACGGGCAGAAAGGCGACGTCGTTGTTAAGAGTGGGGAGCGAGCTGGGAGGCGACGAGGGAGAGAGCGGCATCGCCACCCGCGCCGCGCGCCTGCTCCATCGCCAGACGGGCCTGCGCCAGCCATTGCCCGGCGGCGTTGGGCTGCATGAACGCCGCCTCGTCGGGCACCGCCAGCAAACCGATACTGACATTCACGCCCGCGAGCAATCCTCCTTCACGCAGAAGCGCGAGGGTTTGATGTCCCCACGCCTGCGCAAGATCGGGTGTCGCCGGCACCGCGCCCAACACGGCATATTCGTCGTTATCCAGACGCGCCAGCAGACTGGAATCGCCGATAACAGTACGCAGCGCCGCAAGCATTGGCGGCAGAGTGTCGCTTCCACGGACCGCTTCTCCTTCCAGCCCCACCACGCACAGACAGAACGGTTCCCTTTGGCGAGATAAAGCGTTAATGAGCGTCGCTTTGTCCGTCAGCGCCTCATCACCCGCACGGCGGTGCGACTTCCACCGCCGCAAATTACGGTTGTAGCTGCGCACCAACATACCCAGTTCGTCGTCGCTATGCCGCTCCGGCAGCGTCAGCGGACAGTCGGGCAAAGACTCGGCGGGAACATCCTGCAACTCTTTGATGATTAAACGAAGCGGGTTGACGACGCGGTGTTTCACACACCAGGTGATGCCTACCGAGAGGATCAGCGCCAGCAACAGATAGGTCACCAGCAGGGTCGAAAACGTGCTGACGATAAATTGGAACATCCGGTACGAGTCCGCCTGCAACACCAGATGCGCCAGCGGCGTAGAGCCCGGCACCTGCGGCAGGGAATATAAAGGAATCGAGACTTCAATGGGCAGATTAAACGTCCGCGCTATCCAACGCGGTAAGGGCCGTTCGGACGGAAAGTTGGCATGCAGCGTATGCAGCTCGCCCGGGAGCACCAGATAGGCCCGGCTCAGAAAGCCGACTGGCAATAAGTTGTTGAGCAGGCCGTCGGCCTCGACCACATCGCCCTGTAAGACGGCATTGGTCAGGGGAGTTCGCACGGAGTAGGCAATGTGTTCCAGCTGACGCACGTAATCATCCCGTCGCTGATGCACGAAATGGAACAGCTGGATCACGATAAACAGGCAGACGGCGGTGACCGACACTGCCGAAATCACCGTCATCTGTTTGATAGTTAGTGAACGACGAACGTGCAAACCTATTCTCCCAAAACCCCGACGCACGGGGAAAAACAGCCGTACAGTATATCTCGAGCGCCAAGTTTATAGGATGCAAAGGGAAGTCGGTTAAAAGGTTTAAGGATTTTTCTGAGGAAAGTCTTTCTGTCAGTGGCCGAACATCAGAAAAAGGGCGCTCTTATTAGTCTTAAGCAGGCGCAACCGGAATACGGCGGCGCCTGATGAGGTTAACGCGCGTCGGCGGTGACCCGCGCCAGATTGGCCAGAAGATGCAGACTGGCGGAGTAGTAGTCTTCATCAGGGCTGATGGCGTCAGTCACCTGCTGGACGTCGCCCATCGTCAAATCCCGTACCGCCAGCAGGCCGCCGCTCATCATGTACGGCGCGGTGTGGTTATTCAACACGTCCACCCAGGCGGGCGTTCGAAGACGCGGAAAACCATGCCAGTACAGGCGGAACGCGCTAAGCTCCGCGCTCTCACGGTCGTACCAGTAAACGTACAGTGGAATGCGGATGGCGTCGTAGCTGAAGCGCGACGGCCAGTTCATCGCCGGGGCCATAGAACCATCGGCGTTCAGCGCCACCCAGTCCGACGGCAGATTGGTATCCCCGAACCGCGTTTTACTCAGCAACAGCATCCCGTCTTCAATCAGCTGATGCCACACCGGCAGATGGCTGCGTTTAGAAAAATCTTCCCAAGCGGGGAAGATAAAATAAGAAGGATTGAGGACAAGGTAGGTGCTTTTGTTGAAACCATTCGCGCCCGGCAACATCACCGTATGCCCGGCGTAACGGGTCACATTGTGCGCGATGATGTCTTTTTGCAGGCTGTCGGACGCCTGTAAATACTGCTCGTTGCGCCACTTCTCACCGGCCTTCAACAAAGCCCAGGCAATCATGACGTCGCCGTCGGAAGCATTATTTTTGTCGGCCACCGGGTCGGCCGCTTTCGGGGTATAGCGCCAGTAGAACAGACCGTTCTGTTTGTTTTTGAGATGGGACTGCGTCCATGACCACAGCTGGTCGAAGGTGTTCCGGTCATCATAATGTACCGCCAGCAACATGGCGAAACCTTGCCCTTCCGTATGGCTGACGTTGTTATTGCCGGTATCCTGAATTCGCCCATCCACCGTTAAAAAACGGCTTTTGTAGCTATCCCATCCCTGATCTGCCGCTATCGCACTCGTGCTGCATAACGCCATGAGCAAGACCATAGTCCAGTGCCGCAATGGCTTTATCATGCTTTCCCCTCTAGTTATTTTGATAACGAAATCGCAGCGCCGTCTCATCGTCGGTCGCTTCACCGACCAGCGGCACATGAGCGCCGCCGCCCTGCTCTTTCAACCAGTGCGCATACAGCCCCTGCAACACCGCTTTGATCGCCATCAGCCAGCGCGCTTTGCTCAACGCGCTGTCACCGGCAGGCAGAGCCAGGTGGAGAATGTCCAGCGACGCGTCGCCCGGCAGCAGTTCGACATAGCCCCAATCAAACGTGGCCAGCACCGCATTCATCTCCCGCTCCAGGTCAGCCACGGTCAATGCCGCCGACAGGGGATAACGCTTCGCAAGCGCCTCGCCCATTTGCTGGAGAAAAGCCTGACCTTCGCTTTCACCGACGTTGTTCATCATATTCTCAATGATGATCCCGAGAAGATCAAACCAGCCCGGCGGGCACTGCTGCTGGCGATAGTACTGCAAGGTCGTTTGATGATATTCACTCATGCTTATTCACCTCCAAGCATATAGCGGAAATAGAGTTGCGCGCTGCTTTCGTTATAGTCACCGAAGGTGTCGTAACCGAGCTGACCGCCGATGGTGACGTTGCGATTGACCTTATAGTCAGCCCCGGCGTGCAGGTTGTAGCCGATACCGTTTTTACTGGTGCCGGGATAATAGGCTTCTTGCGTCAGGCCGCTGGCGGCGGCCCTTTCCAACGCATTCTGTAATAACGGGTCGTTGGGGTAGTAGGCGCTGCGATCCTGCGAGTAGGACTGATAGCCCAAAGCGCCGCCGATCTTCACGCTCAGATCGTCGTATTTCTGGGTGTAATCGATGGGGAAAGAAACCGAGACGAAGTTCTGCGGACTGAAATAACCGCCCTGCCCGTAGCTGTAGTAGCTCAGGTTACGGGAGAAATCCATCCACGACATGCTGATGCCGGTCTTCAGCTCACGCTCGCTATCGTGATAGGGACGCACATAAGCCCCGGCATTCGCCACCAGACTTTTGTTGCTCTTCACGTTCTCGCCCAAATAGCTGTAGGCGCCTGCGCCGCCATAGAAACCGGCGTCGCCGTCGTCATAGCTCAGCAGCGCCGTTCCGCCGTTCTTGGTCACTCGGCCCCACTTCTCGCCGCTATAGGCGTCGCGCGCGCCGACGTAGGAAAGCAGGCTGTCGGTGACCGCCCGACGCTCGCCGGTCAGCACCAGCGTCAGGAAGTCGGTCAGTTTCGGCGACCACTGAACGCCCCCCACCAGCGTGCTGAGATCCTGCCCCAGCGGGGTCGAACCGATATCCACCTTGTATTGTTTACCGGTCAACGCCAGATTGAGCTCTACGCCGGTGGCGTTCTGCGCACCGGGAGAGTCCGCCGTGATCTCGTCAAGGTTGATGGTTCCTGAGGAAGAGGCTTTGAGTGCTCTGTCAGCGCTATCGGCCTGCTGAAGCGCCCCCTGACCGAAGCGACGGCTGGAAGTGTCTTCGGCGCTTCCCGCGCTCAGCGTCACGGGCGTCACGGTAAAGTTGAATCGATCCTCGCCCAACGGCGCGCTGGACCACGTCAACGGTGCTTTCGCCTCGGTCAACTTGCTAAGGCCGGACTCGCCGTCCCGACCACGCACCTGCACCCCGGTCTGAACCCAGGTGCCGGTGTCACTCTCCAGCGTATCCATCATCTGGTTAATCTGGCGGAAAGTGCCGTTCTGCGCAGAGGCCGTCGTGCCCCCCGACGTTCCGTCGAGGCGCTGCCCCCCAACCGCGCGATAGTCGGCGGTTTCGTCACGTTGCTGCCACGGCATCGCGCTGCCGTAGGTCGACGGCGAACGACGCGTGCTTTCCGTCGTCCGGTTGATGAACGGATTATCCGCCAGCGCCAGTCCGCCAATCACCGGCAGGCTGCCGGACTCCGCGCCCTGCAGCCCAATCATTTTCCCACGGGCCGTACGCAGATAGGCTATTGCCTGCGCTTTGTTCCCTTCCGCGTCAGCCACACGCGCCAGCAGCAGCAGGCGTTCGGGCGTCTGTTTGTCGCTCAGGCCGGCGGCCAGCGTGCTGGCTTTCGAGACGTCGTTCTGCGCCAATGCCACGTCGATAGCGCCGACGCGCGCATCTTGCGTCGGGGTATCGCGCGTCATCAGATAGTCGTAGACCGTCGCCGCTTCCTGATTCATTTTGCCGGACTGATAGAGTCGCGCCATCGCCAGCATCAAATCGGTATTCTGCGGATCGTGCTGCAACGCGCCGATCAGTTTGTCGTAAGCGGCCGCATACTGCCGGGCCTCGCGCAGGCGATCCGCCTCCTGGATCACGCCGCCGTTACGCACGGCGGCCAACTGTTCCGGCGTGCTGCGAGCCAGCATATCGGGATTGCTCAGCCACGACTGCGCTTCCTGACCCAGACCAGCCTGATTCAGGACGGCGACCTGCGCCGCGTAGTCGCCCGCATTGCCTTGAATACCACGCTGCATGTTATTGCGCACGACGCCGACGGCACCGGCGGTATCGCCCGCCGCCGCCAACGCTTGCGCCAGCTGTCCGGCATCCTGCGGATCGGCGGGAGGATTCACCGCCAGCGCCTTCAGGGTGTTGGCCGCCGCCACATTAGCGCCGGTTTTCAGATAATCTCGCGCCGTCACCATTTGCAGATTGAAGTTGGCCCGTCGTGCCAGCGCACGCATATTCGGTGTTTGCTGGCGCTCGGGTACGCGAGCCAACAGCGCCCCGGTTTGCTGCCAGGCGCCGTTTTGACTGGCGAAAAGCGCGCCAGCGAACAGCTGCTCGGGGCTAGCGCCGGGACGGTACAGCGGCTGCATCACATCAGCGGCCGTCGTCATGTCCCCTTGCTGTTTGTAAGCGCGCGCCAGGTCGTATCTCACCCAGCCATCGGCGGGCCAGCGCTGTATCGCCTGCTGCAAAATCGCGATAGCCTGCGCCGAGCGCCCCGCGGCCAGCTCGCGCTCTGCGGCGCGCCTCATCGACGCGCTGCCTTCGACCACCGCTACGCGCGGCGCCAGACGTTGGCGTAGGCTATCCGGCAATTCCGCCAGCAGCGCGTCAGCTTCCGTACTGCGATTCTGCTGGTGCAGCACATAGTACAACCCTTCTTTTGCTGCGTTGTTATCCGCATCCAGCGTCAGCACATCGCGATAACTCTGCTCCGCCTGCGTCAGCTGACTGCTGCGACGTTGCACATCGGCCCGAAAGAGACGAACGGCGATGCCGCGTTCTCCGCTTGCCTGCATCAGCGGTTCGCTAAGCGTCAGCGCCTGCGCGGCATTGCCCGCTTTCATCGCCTGCTGCGCCATACTCAATTGCGCGTAAAAACGGGCATCCTCCGCCTGCTGTCGGCGTTCGACGCTGTTTTCTCCGCCCTGCTTCGCCGCCTGCTCCAGATAGTTGGCGGCGCTGGCGTAGTCGCCTCGACGCTGGGCGATATAGCCGAGACCGGCCAGCGCATCCGCATCCTGCGGCGAGGTCTGAAGCACCTGTTCAAACGCCTGCTGCGCACCGTCCGCATCGCCGCTGTTCAGTTCGGCGAAGCCTTTTCCTTTCGCCGCGCCGCCAACGTTGGTGCGATAGTGCGCCATCACCGCATTATCCTGCGGGTGACGCTGCTGGTAGTTGCCATACAGCGCCGCGTCCTCCGGCTGAGGACTCATCCACAACAGGGCCTGGCGCATAGCGCCGTCCGCGTCGGGGTTGCCGGAGGCCATGGCATCCAGCAACTGTAGTCCTTCGCGCCGGGTGGATTCCTGATAGGTCAGCGCCTTCCCCAGCGCCAGCCGGGCCTGAATATCCTGCGGATTCACCGCCGCGAACTGACGTAGACCGTCCAACGCCTGCGGCCACAGCGTGCGATCGCCCGCCATCGTCAGATAATACTCGACCGCCACATTGGCCGGCGGCTGCCCGCCGTCGAACAGGTTGCGCCAGGTTTGCAGCGAAGCGGCGATGTTGCCGCTACGGGCCTGCTGGCGAGCCAGCGCCAGCTGAGCGGGCAGAATATTCTGCCAGCGCCGGGAGCTGTCCAGCTCCTGCAACCGAGGATCTTGCGGCGAAATGCTCGCCAGACGCGTACGCCACTTCGTGGCCTCGGCGTTGTCGCCGCGCTGTTGAGAGTAAAGCGCCATCAGGTAAATCGCGCGGGTGTTTTCGGCGTCGACCGCCAGCACCTTCTGCAAGGCGCCTTTAGCCAAATCGTCGTGGGCGCGTTGATGCCAATATTCCGCCTGATCGAATAACGCCTGAAACGCCGGGTTAGTGTTGTCCGCCGCCTGCGTCGGCGCGGACAGCGCCGCCGCCCCAATCAGGCACAGTGACCGAAGCATTCTGGCTGTCAGTGTGTTCTTTTTCATAGATCGCTCAATTATTTCCGGCCTGAATCACGCTCATGCTGCGGGTGCAGACGGCGATGGGCGCGGCGTTTCAGCACGCGATACAAACCCGCTCCGCCTAACGAGGCCGTGATTAAGGCGACAAACGCCAAAATGACGGCATGCTGGTTGGCATACCAGATAATCATCATGTACCAGGGCATTTGCCCACTGGGGAACTGCGGGCCGACCCGGAAACTGCGGATACCATTCTCATCGGTGATGATGGCGGTATCGCCGCGAATCGCCGCGGTAACGCGCGCCGACGTCAGGTCGCCATGCAGCCGCTGCAACTGCTGGTCGTTCGTCGCCAGCACGACTACCGCGACACGTTTAGGGTTCCACGGGGATCGATAGCTGACAAAACCACGCCAGAGCTCATTCGAGGAGAAGTAGCGGTCGGCATCTATCGGGTGGCGGGCCCAGTCGCCGGTTAGCCAGCTGACAAGTTTTTCCGGCACGCTGGGCATTTTGACACCCAGCGCATGACCGTCGGTCTGGTAAGGAGACTCCGCCAGCAGCGCCGCGTTAAACCCTGCGTGCGGTAGCGTCGTGACCGCCAGCACATCGCTGTTTTGCAGCCGATGCAGCGCTACGCCGTCTTTCGGCACGCCAAACACGACCTGATTGTGATTGATACTGACGCCGGTCGCGTCGCCGGAGCGACCCGCCATGCCGAGCAGCGTGCTAATTTCCTGATCGGTGGGGCGTTCCGGCAGCAACATCACCGTCTGCGCGTAGTCAGCCAGCCGGGAGAAGGGGAAGGACGCGCCGATGAAATACGACAGATTGGGCAACATCGTGAAGTGACGCGTTCGGGTCAGGTCTATCCACGAGTCGTTCTCAATGCGGCTTTTGATGTTGTTGTTCAGCAGTACGCTGCACGGCGCATCCGCTTTGGGCCGGATGTTGAAGTAGAGCTGCAGTTGGTTAAAGCCGTAAATCAGATAGGGGTCGAGCTTCAGCGTATAAGATTCCTGACGATTATCGCCCCCCAGCCGACGCCAAAGTTGCTCCAGCAGGCCCTCTTTCACCATCGGTAAGTTGCTGATAAACGTGCCGTTAAGCGTCACGTTCAGGTCAGAGCGATGTTCATCAATCCAGTTCTCCGCCGGGAAGCGATAGCTGATGTGCACCGGGATTGTTTCGCCGTCCCACAGGAAGAGGTCGGGGGCCGCCCGAAACTTGAGGTTCTGCGCGGAGTGCCAGATGCCGAGTGACGTCATGCTCTGATCTTGCTCCAGCAGTTCGCTGAAACGGACACGCCGATCGGTGCTGATCCAGCGCGGCGCATCGTAGCTCTTATGCCGCGGAAGGGTTTGCGGGGTGACGGTGATGGCCGACTGCTTCGAGGCCAACGGCTGGCTGACGAGATAATAGGCGGCTTGTCTCAGCTGATCCTCGTTCTTCCCTACCACCAGCAGCAGCTTGTAGATCGGGTTATCTGGATTATCCATCAGCTGTAACGTCGGCGCGTCGACCTGCGGCAACGTCACACGACCGATCTTCTGGCCCGGGTAACCGAACAAAATACCGTTTTGTTCCGGCACGCTGTCTCGCTTCACGGGGAAAGTGATATCTCGCCCGTTGGTCTGCACCCCCATCCAGGATGCCACCAGCGCCGCCGCGCTCACCTGATCGGCCGTCGGCTCGGCGGGAAAAATCATCGGCACGGAGGCCGTCGCCATCTGCATGGAGTCGATAAACGGTCGCGGGAAGTTGCCGATGTCCGCTCCGACATTCAGCTGCTGCCCTTCCAGCTGTAACGTGGTGCTCGGCAGAATGGTGACGTTGTATTGATGAGCATTGTCGCGCTCGCACAGCAGACGGTCTGAATTGATGATGCGGAAACTCAGGTTGTTGTCGGACACCACCAGCGCAGCAGGGATCTCAATCTGATAGGTCCCGGTCTCCTGCCCGTTCGTCGTCAGGGGAACGCTGCCCAAGGGCTGTCCATTCAGCATCAGCTGTAGCGCGGTGTTGCGCTCGGCCAACGCCGGAGAGACGGCGAACTTGAGCGCCAGATGCGCGGACGTCACCACCTGATCGGCAGAGAGCGTAAATCTCAAACCGGCCTGCAACTGACCACCGCTCAGCGCGACGCCCTGCGCCTGCCCCATTTGCGCCACGGAAATCGTGCTGCTGACCGGCTGATTGTAAACGTCCGACGACGCATTCAGCGCGGGGACGGACGGAGACGACGGCGCGGCGCGGGGCGCCAAAGGCGTTTCAAAGGGCGGCGCGGTTTCATATCCGCCATCAATTCGGGGCAATCCCGCAGGCAACGGGGCATCGATTAACGACAGCGGCTGGCTTGACTCCTCAGCGGCAGAGGCGCTGCCGCTCAGGCACAGCAGCAACACCGTCGTTAACGCAGAAGGCGTCCTGAAAAATCCGTATGTCATGCCGTTTTATCCTCTTGCCGCGTCCCTTCCGTCGTTGCAGGTAACGCTGACGGCGTCGCCCCCTCTTTCTTTTTTCCCTTCCAGGTCAGCCAGAAGAATTCACACACCGTCCTGAGCACCGTCACAAAAGAGCGCAGCGGGTTGTCCCGTGGCCAGGGCGGGTCCATCCAGGCATCCGCCCGCGAAAGCACAACGCGTACCAGACCACGTCGCTGCGCCAGCGGGATTTCATCAAACCGCAGGCGAATGGTGCTGTCATCAAAACTCACGGACTTCACCGGCAGCGCGATTTCCCCCGCGCGGGATAACAGCTCAAGACACTCAATGGGGTCGGTTTTGTGACGCTGATCCGGCGCTTTGATTTGCGCGCCGCCCATCGACAGGTCCACGGTCACCGTGCGTGACGCTATACCGCTGGCGTAGTGAATAATGACCGGCAGTTCGACGTCGATACGAATAGTCTGACGCGTCTGTTTCGTTTCCCGCGCCACGGCGATAGCCGCCATCAAAATCAGCAGGCTGATGCAGGCCCAGGCGACGTTCAGGGCGATAACGTACGGATCGACGTTGTAATAGTTGTGCCCGACGGCCCGAATGCCCCCGACGACGATACCCGCGAACAGCAGGACGGCAGTCGCGATGTGCGGTCTGACAATGCGGAAGTCAAAAAAGCCCACGTCCAGCAGGCCGCCTTTATCCGTCACATTGAATTTGCCGTGACGCGGGGAGATCAGCGTTAACAGCGTCGGAATAATCAGATGGAACGCCATGACCGTTTCATAAATCTCACCCCAGAAGCTGTAGCGGAAGCGTCCATTCATCCTCGCATTGAGGTATATCGACATCACCAGATGCGGCAACACGTAGGCGAAAATCAGGTTCGCCGACGAGTGAATGATATTGAGATTGAACAATAGATAGGCCAAAGGAGCGGTCAGGAAAATGACGCGCGGCAGGCCGAACTGGAAGTGCAGCATGGCGCTGAGGTAACACAGACGCTGCTGCCAGGTCAGCCCTCTGCCCAGCAGTGGATTGTCGACGCGGAAAATCTGCGTCATTCCTCTCGCCCAGCGGGTACGCTGAATGACATGCAGCACCAGTCGCTCGGTCGCCAGTCCCGCAGCAAGCGGGATCGCCAAAAAAGCGGATTTCCAGCCACGACGCTGCATTTTCAGCGCCGTATGCGCATCTTCCGTCACCGTTTCCACGGCGAAGCCACCCACTTCTTCCAGCGCCGTGCGACGTATCACCGCGCAGCTGCCGCAGAAGAAGGTGGCGTTCCAGTAGTCATTACCCTGTTGGATCGGTCCGTAGAACAGCTCGCCTTCGCTTGGCATCTGTCTCGCCGCCTTGAGGTTGCGTTCGAACGGATCGGGAGAATAGAAGTAGTGCGGCGTCTGCATCAGCGCCAGTTTGTCGTCTTTCAGGAACGCGCCGACCGTCGCCTGTAGGAAAATACGTTTAGCCACGTGATCGCAGTCGAAGACGCAAATCAGTTCGCCGCTGGTGAGCTGCATGGCGTGGTTCAGGTTGCCCGCTTTGGCGTGTGAGTTGTCGTCACGGGTGATATAGCCCACGCCAGCCTGAGCGGCGAACACCGCAAACTCGCTGCGCTTGCCGTCATCCAGAATGTAGACTTTGAACTTGTCCTGCGGGTAATCCATGCACTGCGCCGCCAGCACCGTATCCCTGACTACATCCAGACTTTCGTTATAGGTCGGGACGTAGACGTCCACCGTCGGCCACAGGTTGGTATCCTCCGGCAGCGCCTCAATGCCGCGTTGCAGCGGCCATAAGGTCTGCATGAAACTCAGCATCAAAATAACCCAGACATAGACCTCGGCAATAAATAAGCCAATTCCCAAGATAGTCTCGATCTCAGAATTAAAATGCAGTGTTTCCGTCGCGCGCCAGTATATATAGCGCGTTGACATTAATAACGTAAGAATAACCATGACCACAGTGACCTTTCGGCTTTCACTGCGGCCCAATAAAAACAGCATACCAATACTGATTAAGCCAAAGATGTATTGTTTCTGGCTATCCATCGGGGTGATGATAATCACTAACGCTACCGGAAATAATACCAGTAACAACAGATAAAAAAGCGCCTTCTTCATAAATCTACCCTGATGGTCAGTAATAAGCGGGTTAATATAGTAAAGGGGAAATATCCTAAAAATATCGACGCAGAGTTATTCTTTGCGCTTATTCTATTAATAAGAGGCAGGCACGAATGTCTTATGGACTTCGCCATTGCCCACTTTGATATTCAACAGAGCCGCAATACGTTTGCTGATTAATTCAATATCAAATGCCGCGGCGGAAGCCGGACTAAAATCAAAAATGGAGCGCTGTGAAGCGTTGGCTTCGACGACGCTTTCGTCGCGATGTACGCAGCCAATCAACCTGTCGCCTTTGTTTTCCTGCATGTAAGCCGCCACATCCCTGCTGATCGCGCGTCGCGTATCCGTCTGATTCAGCAGCCAGTAGTATCCCTGTTTATGGTTCAACGGTCCGCCAATCAATCGGTTTTCTTCTACCGGAGACAGGAGAGACAGCGAGGCGGTATCCGCCTGCATGACGACCAGATGCAGGTCTGCCAGCGCGGTCATCGCCTTTAATGCGGGACTGGGGCCGGGCGGAAAGTCAGCCAGGATCACGAGGCCGGGGTAGTTCAGCATGGCGCTGAGCCCACGTAACAAAAACGCAGGATCCGCCAGGTGCCGATCGAAGTCCTCACGTTGCGCTTCCGACACGCTGCCGTACGGCAATACGAAAATATTGCCGCCAGCCGTCAGGATAGACTGGCTCCAGTCCGGAGACTCGACGGCCGCCGCCACATAGCCCCGCTCATCCGATAACGGAATACCGAAATGCAGGCGCAGCGCGTTCTGAACGTCAAAATCGATCGCCAGCACTTTACTGCCGCCGCGCGCCAGGGCGTAGGCCAGGTTGGCCACCATGGTGGTTTTTCCAACCCCGCCTTTCGGAGAACAAACACAAACTAACGGCATGAGGAAATTTTCTCCAATAGCGGTTTTAACAGCGCTTCTTTATTCGGCGTCTGCGCGGTTTGCCGACCACGCGTGCTGAACATCTGCTTATAGCGCTCGGGCTCCAGCGGCGTCGCGCTCGCGGCAGCGGTCGGTTCCGGGCGGGTCACAGGGAAAGAGGAGGCAGTCTCTGGCTGCCGTGATGACGTCGTAGGATCCGCCGCTGGCGACGTCTTCGACGCGGCGGCGACAGAATCAAGAAGCGATCGCTGTCCTGCGGGATCATCATGACGCGGACGGGTATTCGAGTCGTCCAACCTGACGGGCTTGACGCCGGAGGCCGGCGCCGCAAATTCATTTTTCGCGACAGGCCTCAACATAGGCTGCAAGCCAGCGCCTAATGAAGATTCGGCACCGCCTTTCTCTTCATTAATGACTTGCTTCACAATAGCCCAGCGAGAACCTTCATCATGCAAAGATTGACCCGACATTTCCTTGAAATTAATGTCTTCCGACTGGGTCTTTTCTTTGAAATGCTTCAGATCGTCATAGCTTCTCATAAGACTCCCGAATCTCTACATGAATGGCCGCTAATATACCATTATTGAACGAACACTTAATCAAAAATATCTTCACCGATTATTACAAAATAGATTGGCGGCAGTCGTGAAAATCAAATAATTAAAATGATATGCATTTCTCTTCCGTCTTATTCGCCGCTAAAATCAGCGCAGTGAAAATCATCCACACTCTTTTCAGGTGTTTATAATTGAAATTTTTATAATAAAAAAAGTAATATTTAATTACCAAGACGCGGGCGTTATCGCGGAGGGAAATAGGTTTATCCGACGCAATAATGTACTTATGACCTTTCCTTTTTCCGACCAGAAAAACAGCATGTTACCCCTCTGACTTTTCCGGTTTTGCTATAAAGCCAGTACAGCTATTTGATTGGATAAGCAGGCAAGCGTGGCGCTACACCACAGAAACAGGAAGCCCGTCAGACGCCTGAACGATCGTGTGACGGGCTTTATGACCGGTTCTTATTACGATACGAACGGGGACTGCGCCTCTTCCTCATCGACGGCAAAGCAAGCCACCTTCCGTTCACCGTAAGCGATTAGCTGAGGCTGTCGCGCCACACAGGCGTCGAACCGGCGTCGGCAACGGGTGTTGAACGCGCACCCCGGTGGCGGATTCAGCGGGCTGGGCAGTTCCCCGCTCAGTTTGATACGCTCGCGGCGTAAATCGGGAGTCAGGCGCGGCGTTGCGGAAAGCAGCGCCTGAGTGTAGGGATGGCGTGGATGGTCGAAAATTGCCGCCTTGCTGCCCTGCTCAACGCAGCGGCCCAGATACATCACCATCACCTCATCGGCGATATGCTCGACCACCGATAAATCGTGAGAAATGAAGATGTAAGACAAGCCTAACTCCTGCTGCAAGTCCATCATCAAATTCAGCACCTGCGCCCTGACGGACACGTCCAGTGCGGAAACCGGTTCGTCCGCGATCAGCACGTCCGGGTCCAGCATCAATCCGCGAGCGATGGCGATGCGCTGACGCTGACCGCCGGAAAACATGTGCGGATAACGGTCGTAAAACTCCGTTCTCAAACCGACCTTTTCCATCATCGCCAGCGCCTTTTCCCGCCGTTCGGCGCGGCTCAGCGCTGTATTGATGACCAACGGTTCTTCCAGAATCTGACCCATTTTCTTGCGGGGATTCAGCGACGCGTATGGATTCTGAAACACGATCTGGATTTTCTGCCGCCGCAATTTTTCAGCCGCAGGGTCAGACTTCAGCAAATCTTGTCCCTGATAATAAAGTTCGCCGTGGGACGGGGCTTCAATCAGCGTCAACAGGCGGCCCAAGGTCGATTTACCGCAACCGGATTCGCCGACCACGGCCAGCGTTTTACCTCTTTCGAGCGTAAACGAGACGCCATCCAGCGCTTTAACCACCCGCTCAGGCTGAAATATCCCGGACTTGACCGGGTAATATTTTTTCAACGCACGCGCTTCCAGCAGCACGTCCTGACGCATCTCGTTGTTATGACTCATAAACTGGGCCTCCCCGAATCATCCAGCGGCGTATGGCATTTCACCCGGCGATCGCCCCAAGGCTGCAGCGCGGGCTCTTGCTGGCGGCAGTGGTCCGTGACATACGGGCAGCGCGGGTTCAGCAGGCAACCCGAGGGTCGATCATATTTGCCGGGGACAACGCCCGGCAGCGAAGCGAGCCGCGATTTATCCACGGCGAACTCCGGCAACGCCCGCAGCAACGCCTGCGTATAGGGATGGCGCGGCGCCTTGAAAATCTCACTAGCGAGTCCCGATTCCACGACCTGACCGGCATACATCACGATGATTTGATGCGCCGCCTCGGCGACCAGCGCCAGATCGTGGGTAATCAGTATCAGCGCCATATTCTCCTGCTGTTGCAGCGTCAGCAGCAGCTCGATAATCTGCGCCTGAATGGTGACATCCAGCGCAGTCGTGGGCTCATCGGCAATCAGCAGTTGCGGGCGGCAGGCAAGCGCCATCGCTATCATGACCCGTTGGCTCATCCCCCCCGACAGCTGATGAGGATAAACGGCCAGCCGCGAGGACGGATCGGGTATCCCGACCATCGTCAGCAGGTCGACGGCTCGCTGACGTCGTGTTCGACGGTTGCCACCCTGATGAACCTTGATGGCCTCCATAATCTGGAATCCTACGGTGTAGCTGGGGTTAAGGCTGGTCATCGGGTCCTGAAAAATCATCGCGATTTCCGCGCCCACTAGCTGACGGCGCGCCTTCTCGGGCATGGCGATCAAATCGCGTTCATCGAACGTCAGACTGTCGGCCGCGACCTGGCCGGGATAATCAATCAATCCCATGATGGCCAGCGAGCTGACCGATTTCCCGGAGCCGGATTCCCCGACAATCCCGACAACCTGACCGCGTTCAACCTGATAGCTGATGCGATCAACCGCCTTGAACGGCTGCGCCCCCTCGCCGAAACTCACGGACAGGTGTTCTACGTTAAGTAACGCCATCGTTCTTCCTCTACGACTGCTTGAGTTTGGGGTCGAGGGCATCGCGCAAACCGTCCCCCACCAAATTGAACGCCAGCACCGTCAACAGAATCAGCAGTCCCGGAAAGGTCACCACCCACCAGGCGCTTTGCGCATATTGCAGCACGTCCGACAGCATGGTTCCCCATTCCGGCGTGGGCGGCTGCGCGCCCATACCCAGGAACCCCAGCGCCGCCATGTCCAGAATCGCGTTGGAGAACCCCATGGAAGCCTGCACAATCAGCGGCGCAAGGCAGTTGGGAAGGATATTGATAAACATCTGCCGCATCGCGCCTGCGCCTGCGACGCGAGAGGCGGTAACGTAGTCACGGTTGGCTTCCACCAGCACCGCAGCACGCGTCAAACGCACGTAGTGCGGCAGCGAAACGAACACCAGCGCAATGGCAGCATTCACAATCGACGGGCCGAAAATCGCAACCAGCACCAGCGCCAGCAGTAGGCTCGGCAACGCCAGCATGATGTCCACCAGCCGCATGACGGCGGCATCCACCAGACCGCCGAAGTAGCCGGAGATCAGCCCCAACACGATGCCGAACAGTAAGGAGATCGTCACCACCAGGCACCCGACCAGCAGCGACAAACGTGTGCCGTACATCAGGCGAGACAACATATCGCGCCCCACATCGTCGGTGCCGAGAAGAAATGAACTACTGCCGCCATCCTGCCAGACCGGCGGCGCGAGTAACGCTTCACGGAACTGTTCGGACGGCGAGTGCGGCGCCAATATTCCCGCCCCGAGCGCGACCAATATCATGACGACGATGTAGGCCAGTCCCACGACGGCACCTTTGTTGCGGCGGAAGTCGTGCCAGAACGCCTGCAACGGCGTCAACGGCATCGGTGCCGTATTCACCGCGGGTGGAGTCAGTTGCGTCATCGTGGCCTCCTATTTGCCATGTCGGATGCGCGGATTGACCACGCCATACAGCAAGTCCACCAGCACATTGACCAGAATGATCAGCGACGCCACTAACAGAACGCCGCCCTGCACGACCGGGTAATCCCGGCGTTGCAGTGCGTCCATCAGCCAGCGTCCCAGCCCCGGCCAGGAAAAAATGGTTTCGGTCAGAATGGCGCCCGCCAGCAAAGTGCCAACCTGAAGGCCAATCACCGTGATCACCGATAGCATCGCGTTTCGCAAGGCATGTACCACAACCACCCGCACGCGGCTTAATCCTTTGGCGCGCGCCGTGCGGATATAATCCTCGCCCAAGACCTCCAGCATGGAAGAGCGCGTCATCCGCACAATAACTGCGAGTGGAATCGTTCCGAGTACAATGGCGGGTAAAATGATATGCATCACCGCATCGATGAAGTCGCCTTCCTCCCCCCATATAAAGGTGTCGATGAGCATGAAGCCGGTCAGCGGCAGAGACTCGTCCAGAAATAAGGTGTCGCCCACCCGCCCGGAGACGGGCGTGAGATTGAGATGCACGGAAACCAGCATGATGAGCATCATTCCCCACCAGAAGATCGGCATGGAATAACCGGTCAATGCGGCGCTCACTGCCGCATGATCGAAGAGTGAGTCACGTTTGACTGCCGCCAGGACGCCCACCGGAATACCGACCACGATGGCGAAAAGCATGGCGCACACACCCAGTTCGAATGTGGCCTTGAAGCGCGGAACGAACTCGTCCCAGACTGAAGTCCGGCTTTTGAGCGATGTGCCTAAATCACCATGCAGAACGCCGTCAATGTAGTGGATATACTGTTGCCATATGGGCTTGTCCAGCCCCATTTCCGCCATCAGTCGGGCATGACGTTCAGGGGTAATCCCACGCTCTCCGGCCATGATCATGACAGGATCGCCGGGGATCAGATGCACAAAGGCAAAGGTCAGTAGGGTGATACCAATAAACGTAGGGATAACCAGCCCCAAACGTCGGAGTATGAACTGAAACATATCCGCACTCTCTGTGGATGACCGACCCGTGGGCGGATCGATCAAGGGTCGCTACCTGCAGCACTCATCGTCGCTGCGCGCCCGCATGCACGCAGCAACATCCGCATCGTGGTCAGTGATTAATCCAGGGACACATGGTTGAAGTTATGCACGCCGCGCGGTTCGATGACGTAACCCTTGACGTTGCTGCGAATCGGTTCGTACACCGTCGAGTGAGCGATGATCAGCGCCGGGGCCTGATCGTGCATGATGACCTGCGCCTGTTTATACAGCTCAATGCGCTTAGCCTGATCGGAGATGGCCCGAGCCGGCTGAATGACATCCTCGAACGGCTTGTAGCACCAGCGGGAGTAGTTGGAGCCTTTGCGAGCGGCATCGCAGCTAAACAGCGTTGCGAAGAAGTTATCCGGGTCCCCATTGTCGCCAGTCCAGCCAAACAGGACGGTCTGATGCTCCCCGTCTTTGGAACGTTTCAAATATTCGCCCCATTCGTAGGTTACGATCTTGGCGTTCACACCGATTTTGGCCCAGTCGGACTGAATCATCTCCGCCATACGGCGCGCATTCGGGTTATACGGTCGCTGGACCGGCATGGCCCATAGATCAATCGTAAAACCGTTGCTTAGTCCGGCTTCCTGCAACAGCGCTTTCGCCTTCTGCGGGTCATAACTGTAATCCTGCACCGCATCGTTGTAACCCCACATGGTGGGCGGAATCAGATTTTTGGCCGCCTGACCGGCGCCCTGATAGACGGCTTCGATAATGGCCTGTTTGTTGACGGCATAGTTCAGCGCCTGCCGCACTTTGAGATTATCCAGCGGCTTTTTCTCGACGTTATAAGAGAGATAGCCAACGTTCAGACCTGGCTTTTCTAGCAGAATCAGGTTCTTATCCTTCCTCATGCTGGCCAAATCCGCCGGATTGGGATAAGGCATGATTTGGCATTCGTTTTTCTGTAGCTTGGCGTAGCGCACTGAGGCGTCCGGCGTAATGGAGAAGACCAGACGATCTACGCCCGGTTTCTGTCCCCAGAAACCATCGAATGCTTTATACAGAATGCGCGAGTCTTTTTGATATTGCTGCAGTTGGAACGGACCGGTGCCGAGCGGGTTCAGATCGACTTTTTCAGGCGTGCCGGCCTTCATCATCGCATCGGCATATTCAGCGGATAAAATGGAAGCAAAATCCATCGCCAAATCGGCGGCAAATGGCGCCTCAGCGTGAGTCAAATGGAAGCGCACGGTGTGGTCGTCGACTTTTTCCACTTTCTCGATCAGGTCTCGCATTCCCATACCTTCAAAGTACTCATAACTGCCGCCTGACACTTTGTGGTACGGGTGGTTCACATCCAGCTGTCGCTGGAACGAGAACAGTACGTCGTCGGCATTCAGGCCGCGCGTCGGTTTGAAATCTTTACCGCTTTGCCATTTCACGTCCTTGCGCAGATGGAAGGTATACGTTTTGCCGTCGTCGCTGATATCCCACTTCTCAGCCAGACCGGGCTCGATCTCAGTGGTCCCGTTTTTAAATTCAATCAAACGGTTATAGATAGGCATCGAACTGGCATCGAACGTCGTACCCGATGTGTACAACTGCGGATTAAAACCTTCCGGAGAACCTTCCAAGCAATACACCAACGTTTTAGCCTGCACGCCCGCCGTCACCGAGAGCGCCAGCAGTCCAAGGCCCAGCCTCAGCATCCTTGATTTCATCATGGATTTAGCCATTTACGTATGCCTCATAGTATGGATGTTGTGTGTTAGCAGACGGGCCGTTGTTTTTATATCGTGGCCCGCATACTGCGGCATTACTGCGACAGGCATCAGTCACCAGGAAATAAGCCGTACGATGCGTCCCCTGTTGGTCGAAGAAAATATAGGGAAATACCCATACACGGACGGTGCCATTTCCAGCAGTGTCATCAATTTGTCAACTGTTCACATATAGGTCAATACACCCAATATGGATTTACAAAGCCTTTCAGCGCGTCACGACGAACTAAAAAAAGAAAAAAAACCCTAACTTCAGATTTAAAATCCGATATACATAAAAAATTAAGCCTAAAATTGCAAAAAATTCCAAAGTCGGTAATTTAAAGATGAAAAATAACTATATGAAATTCATCTTATCCCTCTGGTCCGCCGCGTTAATTTTCAGGCTTATTCTCGTAATAATGATATTTATGTCACAAAAGAGGGCTGATTGTGATTTTCAAATTTTCATTTGATGAGGCTTAAGAGGACTATCTGCGTAAGGTGAAAAAAGAGGGGCTAAAAAGCTCCACCTCGGCAGAGGGTATGTCTCTCTACCGGAAACCCACGCCTACGGGCAGCGTTCGCCCGCGAGGAGATACAGCGATTAGTGATTAGCATCACAAAATAAAAAGAAATAAAAGATGAGGACGTTGGCGGAAATAAGGGTAATTATGTGATCCTGTAGGCATTACACTGCAAATATAAAAAATAGAAATATTAATAATTACGGGAGCGATCTCATATTTTCCCACAGCGATTTACATTAGTTTTAAAACTTTATTATTTATCCGTCATTGGTTATTTTTATCACGCGATTATATTAGGATCGAAGATATCTTCCCCGCTTAAATAAATCCCCTCACCCTCTTGAGCTAATTTTAATTACAAAACCAAGAATTAAGTTATTTAAAATGGAAGTGCCGTTTAGTTCACAATTACATCACGCACCCAATGAATGGCTATTATTTTTAACAATAAGCCATGCTAGATTGCCTGATAATCAATATCAGTGTTCGTAATACCATACCTATTCACATTACACGTGTGATCAAAAATAAAATAACTACTTATTATTCAAAATCTTACATTTATCCATTGTTATTTGCATGCCCTACCACCACAACAAGGTGAATATAATGAAAAAAATTGATGCTGATATCCTCCGTGAGGATACCCTCGTGAACACACCGCCTCCTGGCTTTATGAGTAGTTTGAATAAAACCACGATTGGCTCCGTCCCTTTAGTTCTCTTTATTGTCATTTCCGCCATTGTTTTTGTCGCCGCCTATACCGGTGTTTTACCCAGAAATATGATTGGCGGTTTCGCCGTTATCATGTCGATGGGTTTTTTACTCGCGCACATCGGCCGCAATATTCCGGTGTTAAAAGAAATAGGTGGCCCCGCAATTTTGTGCCTGATCGTGCCGTCGGTCTTGGTCTATTACCAATTCTTTAATGACAGTACGCTCGATACCGTGACCCTGCTGATGAAAGAGGCCAATTTCCTCTATTTCGTCATCGCCAGTCTGGTCGTGGGCAGTATTCTCGGCATGAACCGCATCATTCTGATTCAAGGCATGGTGCGTATGTTCGTTCCGCTGGTGATCGGTACGGTCACGGCGGTGTCGACCGGCCTGCTGGTCGGAAAGCTGTGCGGTTATAGTCTCTACCACACCTTCTTCTTCATCATCGTTCCCATCATCGGTGGCGGTATCGGAGAAGGTATCCTGCCGCTTTCCCTCGCATATTCCGCCATTCTGGGCCAGTCTCCTGACGTCTATGTGGCCCAACTGGCCCCGGCTGCTGTCGTCGGCAACATTTTCGCGATCATCTGCGCAGGCATGCTGGCGAGACTGGGGATGGCACGTAAAGATCTTAACGGTCAGGGCCGACTGATCCGCAGCGATAAAGACAATGAGATCTTCAACGTGACAGAAACACCGAAACCGGTGGACTTCACACTTATGGGTGGCGGACTGTTGCTGATCTGTGCCTTCTTCATCGTCGGCGGTTTGGCGGAGAAAATCGTACATATCCCCGGCCCCGTTCTGATGATCCTGATCGCCGTCATCTGTAAATATGCTCGCGTCATTCCTTCCAGTATGGAAACCGGCGCCAGCAGCTTTTACAAATTTGTCTCCAGCTCTCTGGTATGGCCGCTGATGATTGGACTCGGCATGCTTTATGTCCCACTGGAAAGCGTTGTCGCCGTCTTTTCTGTCGGCTACGTCCTGGTGTGTGGTTCTGTGGTCATCTCCATGGCGCTGGTCAGCTTCTTCGTCGCACCGTATCTCAATATGTATCCCATTGAGTCCTCTATCGTCACCACTTGTCACAGCGGCCTCGGCGGCACCGGCGACGTCGCCATCCTGTCGGCCTCTAACCGCATGTCACTGATGCCGTTCGCACAAATCGCAACGCGTATTGGCGGAGCGTCCACCGTGATCGGCGCAACACTGCTGCTGAGATTGTTTGTCTAGTCGACATCGGCTCACAGAAAAACCACCTGCTCTGGCAGGTGGTTTTTTTTCGTCATCGGACATAAAGGCCATCGTGTAAGCATCCCGGTAAACCAAACCATTCACTTTTAGAGATCTTCCGACATACTGATTATGTCCCCTTAAGGAGATCGCCATGCGTAAAGCCCGATTTACTGAGCACCAGATCATCGCCGTCCTGAAGTCCGTCGAAGCCGGGCGGACCGTCAAAGACGTCTGCCGCGAGGCCACGATTTCTGAAGCCAGCTATTACAATTGGAAGGCGAAATATGGCGGTATGGAAGCTGCTGATATCAAAAAAATCAAAGATCTTGAGGACGAGAATCGTCGTCTCAAACAGATGTTCGCCGACCTGAGTCTGGAATGTCGGGCACTGAAAGACATTATTGAAAAAAAGCTTTAAAACCAGCGATAAAGCGTGAGCTTGTCAGCTATCTGACGACGCAATTTTCGATGAGCTTACGCCAGGCGTGCAGGACATTATCGTTGAGCAGGACGGTGTATTTTTACCAGCCCGATACCCGCCGGGATGAGCCCGTGATCCAGGCGCTAACAGAAATGGCTGAGCGTTATCCACGGTATGGCTTTAAGAAACTGTTCCTGGTGCTGCGCAGGCAGGGCAACGCCTGGAACCATAAGCGAGTTCATCGAATTTACTGTCTATTAAAACTGAATTTTCGCCGCAAGGGAAAACAACGTCTGCCGGTACGCAACCCGGCACCGCTGGCAACGCCGGAGGCGCTGAACCAGAGCTGGTCTATTGATTTTATGCATGATGCACTGGTCTGCGGCAGACGTTTCAGAACCTTCAATGTGGTGGATGATTTTAATCGCGAAGCGCTGGCGATAGAAATCGACCTGAATATTCCGGCACAGCGTGTCGTCAGAGTGCTGGACAGGATCGTGGCCAGTCGCGGATATCCGCTGAAGATGCGGATGGATAATGGGCCTGAGCTGGTCTCACTGACGCTGGCACACTGGGCTGAAGAGCATGGTGTGATGCTGGAGTTTATTAGTCCGGGGAAACCGACACAGAATGCCTTTATCGAACGTTTTAACCGGACATACCGGACAGAAATCCTGGATTTTTACCTGTTCAGAACGCTGAATGAAGCACGGGAAATCACAGAGCGCTGGTTGACTGAATATAATAGTGAGCGGCCCCATGAATCCCTGAATAACCTGACACCGGAAGAATACCGGCTGATGGCTGAAAAACCGGAAATCTCAAAAAGTGCGTGGAACTAAAACAGGTGTGCTTACAATCGCTATAGGCCGTGTCACAAGGCAAAAAAAAAATCCGCCAACGCATCAAGGTGGCGGATTTTCATTTTGTTCGTTGAGCCACTGTTTCGTTCAGGCTGAACGACGGCTTATGGGTCAGTTGTCCAGAGGACATGCGCTACAGCGTTATAACGATTTATTCGCAGTATTGGCGCAACGCATCCTGCTTTTCAGGCAACAGCCGATAGAGATATACCGGACGCCCTGTCGAACCGTACAGGATATTGGTGGCGAGAATGCTGGTATCCGCCCGATAGATCAGGTATTTGCGGCAAGACACACGCGAGATGCCAATGGCATTAGCCAGCATTTCGGTGGAGAACTCTGCGCCCTGATTCCCTTCAATCCACTCGCATACGGTACGCAGCGTCAGGCTGGTTAGCCCTTTAGGCAGCTTTTTACGCTCGGCGACAGGATTTCCGCTGGTGCGTCGAATCAAGTTATCGATGTCCGTTTGCGCCACGAATTCACGGTGTTTGAGCAGGTTTGCTTCTTCGCGGTAAGCGGTCAACGCCTGCTCAAAACGAGCAAACTGGAATGGTTTGATCAGGTAGTCCACCACACCGTAGTGCAGCGCTTTTTTGATGGTGTAGACGTCGCTGGCTGACGAGATAATGATCACGTCAGTATGCTCGCTGAATTCGCGGATAGCTGGCAACAAATCCAGCCCGTTATCCTGCTGCATGTAAATATCCAGCAGCACCAGATCAATTTCACAATCTGGCTGCATCAGCAGATTTCTGGCCTGCTGCAACGTGGAGACAGTAGCGTAACAGTTGAATCCGGAAACCTGATTCAGGTAACACTTATTCAACTCAGCCACCATGGCATCGTCGTCAACGATCAGTACATTAATCATGGTCAATCTGCCTTGCTTTATAAGGAATATTCACGAAAAACTGCGTATACACCTCGGGTTCAGAATCGAGATCGATGGTGCCGCCAATTTTTTCCAGACTTTGTTTAGTCAAATACAAGCCAATGCCGCGTCCACTGCCTTTGGTCGAGAATCCTTCCTGGTAAATCTTTTGCTGAATATCTAACGGTATACCAGGGCCATCATCACTGACCATACAGTGCAGATGGCCTTTTTTATGATGGAACGTCACGCGAATCTCGCGGTTTTCAAGGCCTGTCATCGCGTCTAATGCATTCTCGATCAGGTTCCCCAGAACCGTAATCAGTTCATTTGTCGCTTCCACATCATCGGTATCCGGCAGCAGACTGTCTTCGCTAATCGACAGATTGATACCTAAATCCCGCGCCCGGTTAATCTTGCCGAGCAAAAATCCGGCGATCACGGGGGATTTTATCTTACGGATAATAGCGCCAATTTCCGCCTGATAATGGTTCGCCGTTTTGAGAATGTACTCTTCCAACTGCGGGTAGTATTTCAAATGCAGCATACCCAGAATAACGTGCAGTTTGTTCATGAACTCATGAGACTGCGCGCGCAGGGCGTCGGCGTAATACGACATTCCGGTCAAGCGCTGCACCAACTGACTGATCTCGGTTTTATCCCGCAGCGTGGCGATAGCGCCTATCGTTTCGCCATTCACCACAACCGGCACCGTATTGGTCAGTAGCTGATTGCCGTTAAAATTGATCTCTTCGTCTCGCTGTGGCTTGCCGGATTTGACGGCTTTTTCGAGACTCATCAGCGCTGGCCAGCGGCTGATCGTACTGCCGATAGTGAGCTCATTGCTGGCAGAGTGCTGGCTGAACAAACGCTGGGCTTCATCGTTCACGATCGTCACGCGTAAATCAGTATCGACCGCGATGACCCCTTCCTTAATCTGCTTAAGCATGGCGTTACGCTGCTCAAACAAATTCGAAATTTCAAAGGGTTCGAAACCAAGCATGATTCGTTTGAGGGCTTTGACCAGAAAATAGGTGCCCAACAATCCTACCAGCGCTCCAAAAAGAATAGTCCACGGAATAATCCAGCGGTTTTCATTAATCAGCGACTGCACGCTGGTCAACGAGATCCCCACGGCGACAACGCCCAACTGTTTGCCGCCGTGATCGAAGACCGGGACAAAGACTCGCAGAGCGGGTTCCAGCACTCCACGGTTCACCGCCGAGTTCTCAAGACCCATCAGCGCCGGATAGAGGTCGTTACCGATAAAGTGGCGGCCAATCTGATCGGACTCTGGATGCGAATGGCGAATCCCTTTCATGTCGGTCACGATGACAAACAGCAAGTGGTTGCGCCATTTCACTTCTTCCGAAAAGCGCTGTACTTCTTCCGGGTTGCCGAGATTGCTCAACTCGTGGATGACCACGGGAGCATAAGCGACGGTGCGAGCGATGGCGAAGGCCTTCTCTCTGAGGTGGTTTTCCGTCAGCTCACTGATACGGAAAAACAGCAGGGCATACACTACCAGCAGTACGGAACCAATCACCGCCGACACCATAAGGATGATGGACGTACTCAGCTTCAGCGGAGTCTTCTTCTTACTCATGGCGCGCTCCGAAAGAATGTCGTAACCCATTATCTTATACCGTTTAAGCTGATTTCGCGCAGTTCATATAACATACCGCCGCCATAAAGCGGCGGCGGTAGTTTATTTCACTAGCGGATGCTTGTTGCCTGTTACCACAGGCCCAGCACTTTCCACCAGAAGCTACCGACAATCAGCCAAATGGGGATAACGACCAGCCCAGTCAGGAAACCGATTTTCCACCAGGTAGACAGCGACATGTAGCCACAGCCGAACAAGATGGGCGCCGGACCGCCGGAGTAGTGCGTCGTCGACATGAACAGGTTACTGAAGGCGGCAAAAGCCAGAACCGTCAGCATGGGAGGAGCGCCTGCGGCAATAGCGATGGAAACAAAAATCGCATACATGGCGCTGATATGCGCGACTGCGCTCGCCATCAGGTAATGGCTGTAGTAGTAGACCAACAGCAGCAGACCCAACATAGGCAGCCAATGCATACCTTTGACGGAATCGCCCGCCATGTTGCCCAGCCAGCCGATCAGGCCCAATTTATTCAACTGCGTCGCCAGCATGATCAGCACCGCGAACCATACCACGGTGTGCCAGGCTTCTTTCTCGCTGACCACGTCGTCCCACGTTAAAGCGCGAGTCAACAGCAGCACGCTCAAGCCCGCCAGCGCAGTCAGAGTCGCGTCGATATGCAGCGTAGAGCCCAGAACCCAGAAGGTGACCAGCCCCAGGAACACGCCCAGCACGACCCACTCATCACGGCTCATTGACCCCATTTCACGCAGTTTTTCGACTGCCATGGCGCGCATTTCGCTCGTTTTTTTCAGCTCGGGGGGATAGAAACGGTACATCACCAGCGGGATGACAATCAGGGAAACAATCCCCGGCAGCAATGTCGCCATCGCCCACTGCGTCCAGCTAATGTGCACACCGAATTGTCCGGCCAGTTTGCTGATCATCGGGTTACCGGCCATTGACGTCATAAACATCGCGGACGTTACAGAGTTACACTGGAAGATGGTTTGCACCAGAAACGCGCCGATACGTTTTTGCGTTCCCTGAGCCGGCGTCGAGCCGTAAGCCTCAGCGATAGAACGGAACAGCGGGGTGATGATACCGCCGCAGCGCGCTGAGGTGGACGGCATCGCCGGCGCAAACAGCAGGTCGGTGAAGACCAGGCCGTAGGCCAGACCCAAACTGCTGTTGCCTAGCTTGCTGATAAACAGCAAACCGATGCGGCGGCCAAACCCTGTCTTGATAAAACCGCGCGAGATGAAGAAGGCGCAGGCGATCATCCAGATGGTAGGATCGCTGAAACCAGCCAGTACATCCTTGACGCTCAGCAGTCCCATGGCGGCAACCGCCGTGATACTGAATATCGCGATGGCTCCCAACGGATAGGGAGAAAGTATCAAACCCACGACGGTCGCAATGAAGATGGCCATCAAATGCCAGGCTGAGGGGCTAACGCCCTCGGGGACGGGAACAAACCATAATCCGACGGCAATGCCGAGGATGAACAGAAGTTTAACTAACCTGCTATTATTCGCAGACATACATACACCACTCATATTAAAACGAAATCTAGACGTTTTTACCGGGTGTACCCTGTCATGAGTGGGGGGTCGTTATTCTCTTTTATTTCCCCATTAATAAATACAACGGGTACAACGACAGTAAAAAAAGGCAAGAAAATAATAGCGTTTCAGCGATCCTCTTGCCCTATAAATTCGATGAATGTTCAACGGTCCAGATAGTATTATAAATGGCGTAGCCGAACCCCTTACTTTAATTACTAAATGTGTTTAATAATTTAATTATGATTTAATAATTTGGGTATTAACAAATAAAAACAGTCAGTTCACGACCAGCAAAACTCTCACAACAATAGAACATAAAATTAACGTAATAAGTGATATTTATCTATCTGGCAATTAAACACTTCATAGCCTGTAATATTGATTATACGTTAATTTAATATCTCTGCGTTGATACGCAGAAATAATACCCAATAGTAGAGAGTCCGTTAGAGAAAATATGCATTACGACACAGATAAAATCAGACATCTTTGCGCAAAAAACCTCACGGCTTACCATCACCGCCCCATTTTTCTCAATCGTCCCCCTGCAAACCTACACGCAAAAAAAAACCGCCCACGGCGGCGAGCAATGGGCGGTCATCTACGATTCCAGACGCGGAGGTTAAGCGTCAATCACCTCTTCTGAGGGTTTGTTCAGCGGTTCGTTGCGCGACGTGCCGATGGAGATACGCTGCGGCTGCAGCTCTTTAGGAACTTCGCGGACAAGGTCGATATGCAACAACCCGTGTTCGAACTTCGCCTCCGCCACGCGAATATGTTCGGCCAGCGTGAAGCTCAGAGTAAAGGGTTTAAACACCAGCCCCTGATGGACATACTTCACGGATTTGTCCGCCGGGACCGGCGAACCTTTGATCGTCAAACGCGGCCCTTCGATTTCTATATCCAGATCCTGCTGCCGGAAGCCAGCCAGAGCCAACGTGATACGGTAGCGATCATCGTCCTGTTTTTCGATGTTGTAAGGGGGAAACTCAGCCGTTTCCTGACTGCCCATAGAGCTAGCCAATTTATCGAAGCCAATCCACTGACGCAGCAGCGGGGATAAATCATAGTTACGCATAGTCATAACTCCTTCTTTGAAGCGAGAAATTTATCCGGAGTGTCACACATTCCGGGCGCGCCCCCTGTCGGCAGGCGCGGCATGTCAGGGCGAGACGTGGGTTATCTCTCGCCAGTGCTGACATCGGTTCGTCGGGTTTCTTACTTAATTTCGATACGACGCGGTTTCAACGTCTCAGGGATCACTCGTTCCAGATCGATGTACAACAGCCCGTTTTCCAGGTGAGCGCCTTTAATTTGAATGTGCTCAGCCAGCTGGAATTTGCGCTCAAAATTACGTTCGGCGATCCCCTGATAGAGGTAATTGCGAGGCGCCGGTGCAGCCTCTCCGCCGTGTGCGCCTTTAACGATCAGCATGTTGTCATGCGCGGTGATATCCAGTTCGTCTTCAGCGAAACCGGCAACGGCAATAGCGATTCGGTACTGATTTTCGTCGACAAGCTCGACGTTGTAAGGGGGATAACCGCCGTTACCCTGGCTTTGGCCAGCTTCCAGCAGGTTTAACAGACGATCGAAGCCGATAGCGGAACGATACAGGGGAGAAAAATCGGGGTTACGCATTATAGCCTCCTAAGCTTCAGCGAGGTGCTCACGACGGCCTTCCATCAGGACAGGCCCCTTGCCGGAAAGAAATACCCTGTCGGCATACTTCTTTCTGCGGCTCTGTAATCGATATGGCGGCCACTCGCTTTTTTTCAAGAGGGTCGAAAAATTTTTTGCGGGGAAGCGTGGAAATTAACCAAAGTGGATCTCACGCATGACACAGTTATCGCTTACACTGAACAAAGCACATTTTGCCTAAATCATTATTATCATCGGCACACTTCGACAACAGCACAAACGCGACAACGATTTGTGGGTATGCAGGCTCAAGAGAATTTGCGGAGCGGTTTCCCTGTGGATAACGTTATGACCATATTGAAAAGTGTCTTATCTGCTTTTGTTCTGGCCGCTGGCATCATCATCGCATTAAGCGGATGCTCCAGCGTGATGACCCGAACAGGAGGCGACCAAGGCTATTATTCGGGTACCCGAGCGGGTATCAACATGCTGGAAGACGACCACACCAGTTGGGCGATGATGCCCTTGGTCGCGATTGATATCCCCTTCTCTGCCGCGCTAGACACGTTGTTGCTGCCCTACGACTATTATCATTCTAATGATAAACCCGAGAAATCCTTGCACGACAGAGTCAGCGACAGCGATACACACGCGCCTTTCAGCTCGACTCCCGCCACGCCCGCGATAGCCAGCCAATCCCAACACTGAGTCGCCATCGTCGCTGAGAGGCCTCAGCGACAGCTGTTTTGGGCAGCTATGATCACCTTTCTGTGACATCTTCAAGTTGAACGCTAACCCTGAAAATCTGATTTACGCCATCTATCTCCCGCAGATAAGCAATGTCCTTGCCGCTGGGAGAAAAAACAACGGCATCCCCTGACGGCGCCACCGCACTACGCCGCGTCTGGCGGAATAAACGCCCCGTCGAAACATCACACACCATGATGCTGTTATCACAGACAAAAGTGAGGTATTCCCCATTGGGATGCCAGGTAAAGGCGGATTGTATTGAGTCAGGCCCACAGGTGATCTGACGCGGGGCGCCGCCGTTCGGCGATACCGTCCACAGCTGAACGATACCGTTATCGTCCTGCATCAAAAACGCAATTTGGCTGCCATCCGGCGAAATTCTTAACCAATGACGCGGCTGATTCACCACGCCGGGGTAACGTCTGTCGGCGCTGAATGTCAGACGTCGCTGGCGGACGCCCATCGGGGGAGACGGCAGCGTGTCGGCGGTCCCGGCAAGCGGTTCAGAATCGGGTTGCGCATAGGCTTCCAGCGCTTCCGGCAGATCAACGATGAATACTTCCGGTACTCGTTGCCCCGTCGCCGAGACGGTATCGCCGATAAATGCCAATGCCCATCGCTGGCGGCTGCCGTCCGGCCGGAGATATCCTTTCTCGCCGATCCAGCCCTCCTCATAGGCGCGGTTAATCTCATCGCTGCCCGGGCGAGGGTAAGGCGTAGTGCGGCTGACAAGAACACAGTAATGACTGCCGCCATATTCTCTCGGATGACGTTTCGGCACGATCACGGGTCGCAACGGTACGCCCACACCGACGTTGCGCAGATCGAGAGCGGGATCCCGCTCATGCAGTACGTGGTCGTTGTAGGTAAAGCTCAAACGCGTTCCATCAGGGCTGAAAATGTGGACATGCGTCCCGCCGCGCAGCGCGCCGGAGACGTAGGGAGAAGTGATTGATAACGCATCCAGCGTGACCGCCTGACAACGTTCATCATCAGCGACGATAACGCCGCGACGATGATGGAAATCATAGTGCCAGTCGTCATCCGGATGTTCCGGACCGTGGATAAAGACATAGCGTTGAGGCAGCGCGGGACTGCCGGTGATCACGCCAACACATGCGCCTTCTCTGGCCTCATAGACGACGTCAGTCTGCCGGGTATAAATGTTCACCCGCTCTACCCGCCGACCGGTGAATGAAGAGCCCGTGGGTCTGACGTCGTACAGCACCCATTGACCGTCACATGTCCAAATATTGACGTTGGTCAGCTGATGGGAAATGGAGCCCGACGTTAATTGAAATTCTTCATTCATTATAAAAATCCACAAGGTGTATCGATTATTAACCTATAATAAAAATCTATGCGGAAAATAAAAAATTAAATAGATAAAACAACTTGTTATTTACACTACCTGACTTTTTTCTCGTTAAAACAGGAGGAATATAGTCGCAACTGATTACAGTTTATCTGTCGTACCAGCAAGGCGGGCGTTTTTGGTGAAGGAAGGCACGCCATTTCTTTTCGTTATCGATATAGAAGGTATAAGACTATGAAAAACGTTAAAATTATCGTTGCAGCCGCTGTACTTTCCACCCTTTCGTTTGGCTCGTATGCGGCCAAATACATCAGCGTGGAACAGGCACAAAATATGGAAAAAATCGGCGAAGCCTCTGATACCGGCAGAGACTTAAGTACCCTTCAGCACAAATTCTCAGTCAAAGCCGATGAAGCCGGCGCTACGTCTTACACCATCACCAAAACCACCGGTGATCAGGTACTGCACGGCACGGCAAACTTCTACAAATAGTCCTGGCGCTGGCCTTATCCCGGTATATCCGTCTCAGCCGGATATACCGGGGAAGTGAATACGATATGCCGTCTCGTATTATCCCTTTAAGACAAACTTCTCAATGGCATAAGCCACGCCATCTTCCTGATTGGTTTTGGTGACGAACTGGCTGGCCGCTTTCACCTTCTCGATCGCGTTCCCCATTGCCACGCCAAGTCCTGCGTAGTCCAACATCGCCAAATCATTTTCCTGGTCGCCCAGCGCCATGACTTCATCGCGTTCAAGATTCAGGTGTTCCGCCAACATCTTGACGCCCTTGCCCTTGTTCACGCGCTTATCCAGAATTTCCAGATAGAAATCAGCACTTTTCATAATGGTATAGCGTTCGAAAACGTCGGCCGGAATCTTTTTTATGACCTCATCCAACAGCGCCGGTTCGTCTATCATCATCAGTTTGGGGAAACGCAACTTACGATCCATCTCTTCCACGGACCGGTACCGTAACGGCATTTTAGTGAGAAAAGACTCATGCACCGTATAAGCGCTGATGTTCTTATTGGCGGTGTAGACAAAGTTAAAATCTAACGCGTGGAAATGAACGCCCAGATCCCGCGCCAGCTGTTCAAAATAGAGATAGTCATCGAAATTCAGCGTCGTCTCAGCAACGCACTCGGCACTCGCGGCTTTCTGAACCAGCGCACCGTTGTTGGTGATGCAGAAGTGATCGTCCTGATATAAATCCAACTCTTCCAGATAGCGCTTCACGCCAATATAAGGCCTTCCGGTCGCGAGAACGACGTGTACCCCTTTATCCCGCGCGGCGGCAATCGCCTCTTTTACCGCCGGAGATACGACGTTTTGTGGATTAAGCAACGTGCCGTCCATATCGATCGCAATAAGTTTGATTGTCATAATTCGTACCGGTGTCGGAATAATAAATCGTATGCTAACGCGCCTTTATGCAGCGATGCCAGTGAATATAGAACAAGGACAGGGTTTCCTGGGACAGGTGCAAAATCACGCTGAGTTGCCATTTAAAAGTGTGACATTGATCATATTATGCCGCGGCGAGAACGGAAATAACCCCGCTCAGTCGACATAACCGCGAATTAAAATAACGGGACGCTTTCTTCGCTTTTTAATTTTCTGAGTCCGCGTATGCACACGCTTTTATGGTGAAGATATCCCGGGAATAAACTACGAATGTCACGGAATATCTCTCACGAATTTTCTTGGCACCGCTGAAGTCGTTCAAGGGTATTTTTAGCAAATTGAAATAAGACGCGAATTTCATCGGCTATCCGCAAATAAAACCGGGAAAAGCATCCAATCGGTGTCCAAGAGAACCCGTCGCCGTGCTCTGCCAGTCGAGCAATGGTGGGGAAGTGAATGATAAAACGGTGCCCCCAAAGCAGGGAGTCTCACGCAACGTCGGGTCAGACGCCGACAAAAAAGGGAATAGCAGAAAATAAAGCCACCGGAGAGAAAACACCGCCTTTGGCAGGAACCTCCCGCGGCGCGTCACCATAGCCGTTCAACACACCCGCCACTCTAATCCTGAAGCAGCGGGTGATAACACGTTAAACTTCTTCGTCATCCTGCAGCGGGACAATCAGCATATCGACATGAATGGTATTGATCAGCTGACGAGCAGAGGACATCAGCTTGCTCCAGAAGTCCTGATGGTGTCCGCACATCACTAAATCGACATCGTACTTGTGAATAGCATCCAGCAGTACCTGGCCCAGATCGCCGCTCCCGCTTAGGGTCTCCGCAATAGGATATCCCGCGTTCTGCGACAGGTCTTTCAAGGCATTTTGCGTTTCTTCAGAGATGCGCTGCTGCATATCGCCGAGGTTGACGTCGATCAGTCCGGTGTAGAGGTCGGAATAGTTAACATCGACATGAATCAGGGAAACCTTGGCATTATACGGCTTGGCCATTGAGACCGCCTTCTCGACCAGCATTTTGCTTTCCGGCGACAGGTCGACGGCAATAAGAATATGTTTATAAGCCATAATAAGCTCCTTCCATAAAGACTAATGAATGGGTCGGCAGATATTTCTCCTGCCAAACTGATACTTACTGGCGATCTGCATCATAACACTCGCCATCAATCGGGAGATGTTCAGCAGATCACAACGCCGTAGAGTGGCGGTTAGCTGTAGTCACGGAACCCATCACCACGCCTCCCTATCCTGAAGTTAACGTCAGTGTACGCCGATAAGCGGCACCACCGACGAAAAATCACGTGAACGCATAAGTATAGTTAAAGATCGCACGCGATAAGGCTAACAAAACAGGCTGAGATGATGGGGGGGATCCTGCCAATTTTTCATCACATTAGCATGTCTAAGAGACATTAACGGCGTTATAGTAAAAAAATGAAACGGTCTTCTACAATGAAAATAATCCCGCGTCGTTAACTCCGCGTGGAGAACAAGAAGACCGCCAGCAGTAGACAATATCCGCAGACCGCGCCTTGATATGCAACGATCGGGCCGCTCGGAAACATCGCATACATGATATTTGGGATGACTATTCACAGGTGTAAACAACGGAGATTCGTGACGTAAAAACACCTGCCGAATAGCTAAGCGGGAGGGGAGCATGGTAATCAGCACGTTTGCGCTTTTCTGGGCTTTATGCATCATCTGCGTCATCAATATGGCGCGTTATTACTCTTCTTTGCGAGTGTTGCTGCTGGTATTGCGAGACTGCGATCCGCTGCTATATCAGTACGTGGATGGACGCGGTTTCTTCACCGCTCACGGCCAGCCCAGCAAGCAGCTGAGGCTTGTTCGTTACATCTACAGCCAACGTTATCTCGACCACCACGACCCCGAATTCATCCGTCGCTGTGAACGCGTTCGCGGGCAGTTCCTGCTCACATCCGCGTTGTGCGGACTGGTCGTCGTGAGCCTTATCGCCCTACTCGTTTGGCACTAGAGATTCGCAAGCGTTTAAGGGGCGTCGCGGACGACATTTTCTTGAATTTTGCCCATATAAAAAGGCGACCTGAGGTCGCCTTTTTATCGTACGTATTGCTGTCGTTCAGCGTTAAATCAGCTTCAGCGTCAACCAGTACAGCACGCCGGACAGTACCAGCGATACCGGCAGCGTAAAGATCCAGGCCAGCAGGATGCTTTTCACCGTCTTACTCTGGACACCGCCACCATCTACGATCATCGTCCCCGCCACGGCGGACGAGAGCACATGCGTAGTGGACACCGGCATTCCAGTATAGCTGGCGACCCCAATCGAGAGCGCGGCCGTGACCTGAGCCGAGACGCCCTGAGCATAGGTCATCCCTTTCTTACCAATCTTCTCACCGATCGTAACGGCAACACGTTTCCACCCCACCATGGTTCCCAGAGACAGAGCCAATGCCACAGCGACGATAATCCACAGCGGCGCATACTCAACGGTATGCAGCAAATCGGTACGCAAATTGGTCAGCAGGCGTTTGTCTTCGGTGTTCGTTTCCGGCAGCTTGATGATGCGGTCCATGGTATCGGAAATACACATCAGCAAACGGCGAACCTGACCACGGTCGTCGCTAGACAACTCGCTGTAGTCTTTCAGGTTGTTCAGCAAACCCAAAGAGTGATCGATCGCCAGCATCACGCGAGAGCTATCACAATGGAAATCTGATTTACCCTCGACAGGAATGGTTTTTTCCGGCGCCGGAATCAACGGTGGAGACAGGTCGATGACATGTTTCAGCGCTTCGCCATGCGCAAGGTAGTATCCCTGCAGATTAACGACCGCATCGCGGGTTCGGCTAATGTCATAACCCGACGCATTCATGTTCAGCACGAAACCTGCGGGCGCGACGCCGATCAGCACCAGCATAATCAGGCCGATACCTTTCTGACCATCGTTGGCGCCGTGGGAGAAACTGACGCCGACGGCGGACAGGATCAAGGCAGTACGCGTCCAGAACGGCGGTTTGCGCTTGCCATCCTGTTTCTCACGTTCGGCTGGCGTGAGGTGAACCCGTTTTCTTTTCTTGGTGTTGCTCCAGTAGCGACGTAGCAGGAACACCATCAGCCCTGCGATAATCATGCCCACAATCGGCGACAGAATCAGCGACAGGAAAATGCTGACCATCTTCGGAATATTGAGCGCATCCACAACCGACGTATTCGTCAGCAGTGCATTGGTCAAACCGATACCGATAATAGAGCCGATCAGGGTATGAGAGCTAGACGCCGGCAACCCGAAGTACCAGGTCCCCAGGTTCCAGATGATCGCAGCCAGCAGCATGGAAAAGACCATAGCCAGGCCGTGAGCAGAGCTGACATTCAGCAACAGATCGGTAGGCAGCAGGTGGACGATGGCGTAAGCAACGCTTAATCCGCCCAAAAGTACCCCAAGGAAGTTAAATATTCCCGCCATCACCACAGCGAGCTGGGCGCGCATGGCACGAGTATAAATAACGGTAGCAACAGCATTGGCAGTATCGTGAAAGCCGTTAATGGCTTCGTAAAACAATACAAACAGCAAAGCCAAAATCAACATCAGACCGGTGTGGAAATCAATTCCGGCAAATAAATGTAGCATAAGCGTTAGGCCATATAGTGGTCATCAACGCGGCGCATTATCGGCGACAAGCAGGGCTTGGGAAAAGGAAAATCTGACATTATTTTGACTTATTTTAACCCAATCATCCTTCAGCTAATAATTTATTCAATAAAAATCAGACAATTGGACCTTATTACGAAATTCTGCAATTTGTAACACTGGTCAGATCACAGGACGAGCACTACAATCTGCCGCCCTGAACGGCAATTCGGCCGCAGGCCGAAACCCGACGAATTGCGGGGAGCAAAACACGTGGAACACTATGATGTAGTCGTAATTGGCGCTGGCGCGGCAGGACTTTTCTGCGCGGCGCAGGCGGGACAGAAAGGCCTGCGGGTGCTGCTTGTGGATAATGGTAAAAAACCGGGACGCAAAATTTTGATGTCCGGGGGCGGACGCTGCAACTTCACCAACCTGTATGCAGAGCCAGGCGCTTACCTGTCTCAAAACCCGCATTTCTGCAAGTCCGCTCTGGCGCGCTACACCCAGTGGGACTTTATCGATCTGGTGAATCGCCACGGCATCGCCTATCACGAGAAAACCCTCGGACAACTGTTTTGCGATGACTCGGCTCAACAAATCACCGACATGCTGCTTAAAGAGTGTGAGCAAGGCCAGGTGACGCTGCGTTTGCGCAGTGAAGTGCTGGAAGTTGAAAAGCGCGATGCATTTACGATCCGCTTGAACAACGGTGCAGTTCAGAGCCCGGAGTTGGTGATCGCGACAGGCGGTCTGTCGATGCCTGGACTCGGCGCCACGCCCTTCGGTTATCAGCTTGCGCAGCAGTTCTCCATCAACGTGCTGCCCACCCGCGCGGCGCTGGTGCCCTTCACGCTGCACAAACCGTTGTTAGAACAATTACAAACGCTGTCCGGCGTCTCAGTTCCGTCTCTCATCGAAGCGGAAAACGGCGTAACCTTCCGTGAGAATATCCTGTTCACCCACCGCGGACTGTCTGGTCCCGCGGTACTTCAGCTTTCCAGCTACTGGCAGCCGGGCGAATTCGTCACCATCAATCTGCTGCCCGATCACGATCTGACCGCACTGCTTGATGCGGAACGCCTCGCACATCCCAATCAGAGTCTAAAAAATACGCTGGCGCAGTGGTTACCCAAACGGCTGGTGGAGTGTCTTCAGGCGCTGGGGCAGTTGCCGGATGTGACGCTCAAGCAGTTGCAAAAACCGCAGCAAACACAGGTAGAAAGCACGCTACAGCAGTGGCGAGTCCAGCCCAATGGTACCGAAGGCTACCGTACGGCAGAAGTGACGCTGGGTGGCGTCGATACCCACGAGCTTTCCTCAAAAACGCTGGAAGCCAGCAAGGTGCCGGGGCTGTACTTCATCGGAGAAGTCGTGGACGTCACCGGTTGGCTCGGCGGTTACAACTTCCAATGGGCCTGGAGCTCTGCCTGGGCCTGCGCTCAGGCTTTAGGGAAGTAACGGCTCATTTGCCTGCGTGAAAGCGCAGGCGCGGCGCCCAACGAACGTAAATCAATTCGGCGATCAGTTCGACCAACGTCTGCGTAACTACCACGACCGGCATCAGCGGTAACGCGCCGGGAACCGCCAGCGCCAATGGCAAAATGACCAGTGAATTGCGCGTCGCGGCGCTGAACACCACGCCCCTTCCCGCCGCCGCCTTCAACGTCAAGAGCCGCCCCACGCCCCAGCCCACCAGCGGCGCAAAAACCGAGAACAAGACATAAACGGGCAACACCGCCAGCGCAGTCGCGCGCGACTGCGTTAGCTGCGGTACGACAAACGCCGTAATCACCGCCAACACTAGCGCCGTCGCCGGTACGGGAAGACATCCAAGCCAGTGCGTCATAACCCGCCCCGCGGAGGACGCCTGACTCCAGCGTTGGAAGATCCATGCCAACAGCAGCGGAATGGCAATCATGGTGATAAAAGCATGCAGGAAAGGCGCGATGCTGATGGTCTGCGCCGTATCGAACAACAGGCCCAAATACAGCGGCAACAGCAACATTTGTAAAAGCAGCAATAGTGGCGTTGCGGCAAGCAACAGACGGGAGTCCGCCTGACCCTGCTGACAAAACGTCACCACGTAATCGATGCAGGGACATAGCAACACCATCGCGACCCCATAGGCCACCACCGGCGGCAAGGGAAATAGCATCAACAACAACGCCACTAGCACAGGGATCGCGACAAAATTGGCGATAAACAGAGCCAGCAGGAAGCGCACATGGCGAAAGGCATAAAGCATCTCTCCCAACGGCAGCGACAAAAAAGTCACGAACAGCATGAATGCCAAGGCCGGGTTGAGTGCCACCACCACGCCCGACGCCGTAGGCCAGCAGGCAGCAATGACCGCCGCCGCGACCATGGTCAAAAAATAAATTCCGGTTTGCCGGTTTTCCAGCGTGTCTTTTATCTGGCTCATAGGAAGTCGGACATACTTAATGAGAAAACGGCTGGCATCATGTCAGAAATAACCGGCATTGCCTATTAGCACCCGGAGTGGGGGCCGGTATTGCATTGGAGTGAATAGCGATGGCAACGTGAAATAGAGAATTGTCTGCGTCAGAAGGAGACAAAAACAAAAAAACCCGCTGTCGTTAGCGGGTTTATTGATGAAGACAACCGGGTCTTGTCTTCTTTAAATTTGGTCGGTGAGAGAGGATTCGAACCTCCGACCCCTTCGTCCCGAACGAAGTGCGCTACCAGGCTGCGCCACTCACCGAATGCGGGGCGCATATTACTGCGCCCCTGATAACGCGTCAATCCCTTTTTAACAAACGGCCATGGAGTTGGCGACAAAGTGTGCGACGCAATTTCCGGGAAAAAGCGGAACCTGCATCTTATTGATTTTAATCAATGAACCGGTTTCGAACACCAGTTGTTGCTCTGATTGATGCCGCCATCTGGAGAGGTATAGCCCAAGCATCCCAATACCGAGTCGAAGATCTCCTCGTGGCGCAGAATTTCACCCGCCTCCTTTCTGGCCTTCAAATTCGCGAAGGCTTGCTGATGTTCTGACTCAGCCAGGAACTTGTCAGATGCCCACATCATTATCGGCGAACGGAACTGCTCCGGTGGCGCGACATGGCGTGGCGTTCCATGCAAGTGTGAGTTCTCATCGATTGATTCGCCATGGTCGGACGAATAGAACACCAACGCTTTCTTATCTCTCATCTGATCGATGACCTGCTCGATAAACGCATCCGTGTAGAGAATGCTGTTGTCGAAAGAGTTGATGAGCTGCTCTCGGGTACAAGAAGCGTCCACACTCATACACTCCGGCTGATAGCGGGCGAAGCTGCGCGGATAGCGCATCGAATACTGGTAGTGTGACCCTTTGGTATGCAGGACGATCAGATGTTTACCTTTGGTATAACGCGCCAATGAGGCCTTCATCTCATCCACCAACAGCATGTCGTCCACTGATTTTCCATCGTTGCGTTTTTCAGAGGCAATCATCTCGCGGATAGAGTAGTTATCAGCCCGAATATTGTTGTAGAACCACACCTCGCTTTGCATGGCGAACAGCTCCGAGGAGAATCCCAATCCTTTCATCACGGAAAAAATATTGTGCTCTTTTAGCGTCCGCTGGGGATTATCTTCGGTCCCACCTTCACGCACAAACATGCAACGCATCGAGAGCTTGGTGGCGGTGTCGCAAGATCTCCCGCGAAACGCCAGTAGGTTTTTTTCTTTATCCAACAGAGGCGTTGTATCGCGCGAATAGCCTAACAGCCCCAGATGATCCCACCGCGTCGTCTCGCCAATGATAAATACGACGTAGGTGTCATCAATATCGCTGGGCGCCTGATAGGTAAAATGAGTACTTGGGTCAAACAGGGAAGATGCGTCCTGATTTTCATCGTAATGGGCATAAGCGAACAGTCCCAAGGCAGACAACCAGTTCGACGGTAGATATGAGTGAGCCACTACGCCGCCATAGCTGGGTAAATCCTGATTGGACGCTTTCTCCGCATCAGCGTTGACCTTGCCCATATAATCCATAGGCAGCCAGACCAGCGCGACGATAACCGCCAAACCCAGCGCCGCTCGCAGACGCTTCCCTGGTGTCTTCAACTGTTCTAGCAACGTTTGGTGTAGGCGACTTGTCCAGATGAGCGCCAGCGGCGGCACGCTGACGAGTATCATCCACAGTACGAAATTGATGCCAATCACCTCTCGAGAGAGATCGATATCTGTCGTCATCACTGAAGCGATGATGCCATATCCGATAACCACATTAAAAAAGGTCATGTAATAGCTGGCAGCCACTGAAATTAATGTCAGTAACGAAGCCAGAATACGAAAGCATTTTTTCCCACCCAGAGAAATAAGCCGCATCAGGAAAAAAGTAAACAGAATGCAAGCCAGCAGCTCCGCTACGGCAGAAAGAAAATGCGTGGCATGTTTAAGGTCGAAAATAGCCAGAGAATCAAAACGGCGGTAATAAACGGATAGATTCAGGAATAAGCCTATATAAAAAGCTAATATCCAGGAAACTTTGGGTTGGGGAAATGACATCGACACTTTCATTCTTATAATCTGCTCCAGAGGCTCACGTTTGTAAACAGACACCGTAGCCCCCCTCGGAGTTCAT
Organism: Lonsdalea britannica; assembly: GCF_003515985.1. Taxonomy (GTDB): domain Bacteria; phylum Pseudomonadota; class Gammaproteobacteria; order Enterobacterales; family Enterobacteriaceae; genus Lonsdalea; species Lonsdalea britannica. The sequence continues at coordinate 1,029,564 of NZ_CP023009.1, forward strand.
TATCTTTGAGCAAGATACGGTAATTAATGCTATGTAATGCAAGCCCCCGCCTTCAGGTTGTCGTATCTGACCGTTTAATTGACAGAGGTATTCATAAAATGATTAGGTCAATTAATCTATTCTGTAAGGATAATGGCCTAAGTCACTAGTTTTCATGTGTGAATAAAAGGGTTGGTATCTTAATTTGAATGCCATGATAAATAATTCCCTACGATTTCATCAGCAACATTCACCTTTAATAAAATTATTTATTGGTTATCTCACTTACTTTTTTATGATAACCCTTTAACTCTCGCTGAAAGAATAAAATTCCTCGCTATTTAATACCGTAGGACTCAAGTTGCCGCATCATTGATTGCACCTCTGGATGATGTAAAAACTGACTTATCTTACGCGCACGAAGGCGACCCACACCGGAAAACAGCTGCCACTCATCAAGGCTACGCTGTTGAAGCTGGACAAAAGATTGTCCTTGCAATGCGCCCTGCGCTGATTGCGGCAAAGGTATCCCCAAGGCCAGAAGCCAACGTGAGAGCGGCAGCTGGCGCGTTGACTGAAATTGTTGGTGTAACTCCGCCGCACGCGCTTCACCGACAGAGGTCGCGGCGCTAATCTGGCGGCGGTCCAGAGCAAGCCAGGCAACCAAATCCTTCAACGGCTCACCCTGCATCAACCGTTTCCACATACCTTCGCGTAATCCCCGGATTGCCAATCCCTCATCGCTGCTGAGCCAGACCAGACGGGCCAGAAATTGCGGATGGCAGTCTCTGCTCCACCGGAAGCAGGAAAACGCGTCGAACTGCGCGGCGTCGGGTGTATCCACCGTCGGACGCTCCACGCTACGCCACACAACGCCATCAAGCCGGGGAATACCCCGCCCTGCGAGACTCACTGTCACGCGATCTCCCGGCACAACATCCCATTGCCGCCAGCGAGCTACAGACCCAACGTTCACTCGGCTGACCTGCTTATCATCCAGCGTCACCGTTTTCAGCATCAAAACAGCCCCTGTTTTCCCGGTTCGCCCCACCGGGAATTCAATTCCCGTGACCTCTGCGACGCGATGAATCGGGGGATATTTCCAGGCAATCGCCCACTCAGAGCCTCCTGGCTGCCAATAGCGCCCTTCGGGTTCCTTGTCCTGACGGATCACCACGCCATCGGTAACGAAAGGCAATGGCGACCGATACCAATGCTCACGCCAGCGGCGAGCCTCAGCCAACGAAGTGACAGGCTTGGAATAGCGCTCCGCCAGCGCAAACCCCATTTTCCGCAGCGCCGTCAACCGCTGTGTCATGCTGCGCGGGCCATCGGGCCATGCCCAGATAAAAATCCCCATCTGTCCCAGCCGAGGTGACGGCTGTATACGCCGCATTTCGCCTGCAACCAGCGCCCGGGCATTAAGGCCGCCAAGCTGATTCTGACGATGATTTTCCATCGGAAGAAAAATCTCGCCCTGGAAAACCACACGCTCCGGTATCTCGAGGTGGCGGCCTCGGGTAATTTGCTGAGGGACCGCCGAAATCTGCCGAACCTTCTCCGTCCAATCTTCTCCCTGCCGCCCATTGCCTCGACTGACGGCAGAGATCAGGCGACCTTGCTCATAAACCAGCGTCACCGCCACACCGTCGACCTTGGGTTGGACCCAAAGATGATGCCGGGCCGACATCCATTGCCGTAGCTCGCCCTCGTCGGAAAGTTTTCTTAGGCCGGTGTGCGCCACAGGGTGAAGCGTTTTACCCTGGCGGGATAGGCGCACCTCGAACCCCATGTTCTGCGATGGAAAACAGCGCTGCCAGCTTGCCAACATCGACCGCATCTGGTCGTACGTATCATCGGGAACCGGGCTGTAGCCCTCTTCATGATATGCCTTATCCCACAGCGTCAATTGCTGCCCCAGACGCTGCATTTCCTCCCGCGCCCGCAGGGGCGCCCACTCAGGACAAATGTCGGTAGCCGAAGCCAGCTCCGTCAACAGTACCGCCGCGACACCCAGCCAATATCCATATCGCATACATCCCCCAGCCTCCGTTCAACGCAGCGGCAGTAAAGCACATAGTCCGAACACTAAACGAGGTCAGAGACGTACCTTTGCGAGCCGTTTCGCAGACAATTAGCGCAATGACAGCAAGGAGAGAAAAAACGGCGGAGCGCTTCGCAAGGAAAAACAAAGGGATTTGATGACGGCAAAAAAATAAGCCAATTTGTCAAACAAGGCGGGTTCAATACTTACGCTGCGCGACTGACGGCGGCGCGGCATGTATAATGCGGGGAACTGCGCGTTCCGCTGCATCAATTCTAAATACTGAATCAGATACATTCACTATGGCTCAAGGCACGTTATATATTGTTTCCGCACCGAGCGGTGCCGGAAAATCCAGTTTGATTACTGCGCTGTTGAAAACGCAGCCGCTGTATGACACACAGGTTTCCATTTCTCATACAACCCGCGATAAGCGGCCGGGAGAGAATCACGGCGAGCACTACTATTTTGTGCCGGTTGATGAGTTTAAAAGCATGATTGGAAACGACGAGTTTCTGGAATATGCCGAGGTTTTCGGTAACTATTACGGAACATCTCGTACCGCCATTGAACAAGTGCTGTCTACCGGCGTGGATGTATTCCTGGACATAGACTGGCAGGGCGCCAAGCAGATTCGCGAGCGGATGCCTTCCGCACGCAGTATTTTCATCCTGCCGCCTTCCAAAGAAGAGCTTGAGCGTCGCCTGCGCGGCCGAGGTCAGGACAGCGAAGAAGTGATTAATCGACGCATGGCACAGGCGATCGCCGAAATGAGCCACTATGCTGAATACGATTATCTTCTCGTTAACGATGACTTTGACTTGGCGCTGCAGGACTTGAAAACCATCATACGCGCTGAACGTCTGCGTTTATCCCGCCAGAAAGTGCGGCATGACGGTTTAATCACCAAACTATTGGCAGACTGACGGCACATTCAGTATCATGCCCAGTCTTTTTTTATTTCCCTGTGGAGTACCTCATTATGGCACGCGTAACTGTTCAAGACGCTGTAGAAAAAATTGGTAACCGTTTTGACCTGGTGTTGGTCGCTGCCCGTCGCGCCCGTCAGATCCAGGTTGGGGGCAAAGATGCTCTGGTTCCTGAAGAAAACGACAAATACACGGTTATCGCACTGCGTGAGATCGAAGAAGGTCTGATCACTTCGCAGATTCTGGACGCCCGTGAACGTCAGGAGCAGCAGGAGCAGGAAGCCGCAGAAATTCAGGCGGTCACCGCAATTGCTGAAGGTCGCCGCTAATAACACCACGAGTCGCCCTTGTATCTGTTTGAAAGCCTTAATCTGCTGATTCAGAATTACCTGCCCGAAGACCAGATAAAACGTCTCCGGCAGGCTTACCTTGTCGCACGTGATGCTCACGAGGGACAGACTCGCTCCAGTGGCGAGCCCTACATCACCCATCCAGTAGCCGTAGCCTGCATTTTGGCCGAGATGCGTCTCGACTATGAAACGCTCATGGCGGCGCTACTGCATGACGTGATCGAAGATACGCCCGCCACCTATCAGGATATGGAACAGCTGTTCGGCAAAAGCGTCGCCGAACTGGTGGAAGGTGTTTCCAAGCTGGATAAGCTGAAATTTCGCGACAAGAAAGAAGCGCAAGCAGAAAACTTTCGCAAAATGATCATGGCGATGGTGCAAGACATCCGCGTCGTCCTGATCAAACTTGCCGACCGCACGCACAACATGCGGACGCTGGGGGCACTAAGGCCGGATAAACGCCGCCGCATCGCCCGGGAAACGCTGGAAATCTACAGCCCGCTGGCTCATCGGCTCGGTATTCATCACCTAAAAACCGAACTGGAAGAGCTGGGGTTTGAAGCGCTCTATCCGAACCGTTACCGCGTCATCAAAGAAGTGGTGAAAGCCGCGCGCGGCAACCGTAAGGAAATGATTCAGAAGATCCTCTCGGAAATCGAAGGGCGTTTGCTGGAAGCCGGTATCCCCTGTCGCGTCGGCGGCCGGGAAAAACATCTCTACTCCATCTATTGCAAGATGCACCTGAAAGAACAGCGTTTTCATTCCATTATGGATATTTACGCTTTTCGGGTGATCGTCCGCGATTTGGATACCTGCTACCGCGTGCTGGGCCAAGTTCACGGCCTGTACAAACCGCGCCCCGGTCGCGTTAAAGACTATATCGCCATCCCAAAAGCCAACGGCTATCAATCTCTGCATACCTCTTTGATCGGGCCGCACGGCGTCCCCGTTGAAGTGCAGATCCGTACGGAAGATATGGATCAAATGGCTGAGATGGGTGTCGCCGCGCACTGGGCTTATAAAGAAGGCGAAAGCAGCACAACCGCACAGGTTCGCGCGCGCCGCTGGATGCAAAGCCTGATGGAACTACAGCAAAGCGCAGGTAGTTCATTTGAATTTATCGAAAGCGTGAAGTCGGATTTGTTTCCAGACGAAATGTACGTCTTCACGCCCGAAGGCCGCATTGTCGAACTGCCCTCCGGCGCCACGCCGGTGGACTTCGCCTACGCGGTGCATACCGACATCGGCCACGCCTGCGTGGGCGCACGTGTCGACCGGCAGCCGTATCCGTTGTCTCAGGCACTGAAAAGCGGCCAAACGGTTGAGATCATTACGGCTCCTGGCGCACGGCCTAACGCCGCCTGGCTGAATTTCGTCGTCAGCTCCAAAGCCCGCGCCAGAATTCGTCAGCTACTGAAGAACCTGAAGCGCGACGATTCCGTCAGCTTAGGACGTCGTCTGCTGAATCATGCGCTGGGTCACGGACGCAAGCTGTCTGAAGTTCCCGCGCCTAATATTCAGCGCGAGCTAGACCGGATGAAGCTTTCCTCGCTGGACGATCTGCTGGCGGAAATCGGCCTTGGCAACGCCATGAGCATCGTGGTGGCCAGAAATCTGCTGGAAGAAGATACCGGATTGAGCAGTTCCGGTATCCGCAAACTCCCGATCAAAGGCGCCGACGGCGTGTTGGTGACCTTCGCCAAATGCTGTCGCCCCATTCCGGGCGACCCGATTATTGCGCACGTCAGCCCCGGTAAAGGTCTGGTGATCCACCATGAATCCTGCCGCAATATCCGCGGTTACCAGAAAGAACCTGAAAAATTCATGGCGGTAGAGTGGGACAAGGTCACCGAGCAGGAATTCCTGACCGAAATCAAGGTGGACATGCTCAACCATCAGGGCGTACTGGCCAACCTGACTGCAGCTATAAACACCGCCAATGCCAATATCCAGAGCATCAATACGGAAGAAAAAGACGGCAGGGTGTACAGTGCCTTCATACGCCTGACAGCGCGCGACCGTGTTCATCTCGCGAACATCATGCGCAAAATCCGCGTGATGCCGGATGTGATTAAAGTTAACCGTAACCGAAACTAATCTGTTATGACGCCAGAACGCTATGCGCGCATCAGAGAGATGCTGAATCACCGCCAACCCGATCTGACGGTGTGTATGGAACAGGTCCATAAGCCTCATAATGTCTCCGCCGTTATTCGTACGGCGGATGCTGTAGGCGTGCATCAAGTTCACGCCATATGGCCGACCGGCCATATGAGAACGCTGGTTTCCACCGCCGCGGGCAGCAATAGCTGGGTAAAAGTCAAAACGCACGCCACGATTAAAGACGCCGTCGGACATCTGAAGACCCAGGGTATGCAAGTTCTGGCCACCAACCTTTCTGACAAAGCCGTTGATTTTCGCGACATTGATTACACCCGCCCGACCTGCATTCTTCTTGGACAGGAAAAAAACGGCATCTCCGCCGAAGCGCTGGCTTTGGCAGACCAGGACATCATTATTCCGATGACCGGCATGGTTCAATCTCTCAATGTTTCCGTTGCTTCCGCGCTAATTCTGTATGAAGCGCAGCGTCAACGACAGATGGCTGGCATGTATCATCGGGATACCAGCCCGCTGGACGAAGAGGAGCAACAGCGCCTGTTGTTTGAGGGCGGTTACCCCGTTCTCGCCCGCGTGGCGAAACGCAAAGGACTTCCACGACCGCGTATAGACCAGCAGGGTCAGGTGATTGCCGACACCCCGTGGTGGGCCGCCATGCAGTCCACGGAACAATAATGCGCGGACGCCTGCTGAATACCCAACCGCTGAACACGCTTGTCGGCGTCGGGCCCAGTCAGGCAAATAAACTGGCCCGCATCGGCCTGGAGACGGTGGAAGACCTGCTGTTTCATCTACCGCTACGCTATGAAGATCGCACCCAACTTTACCCCATCAACGACCTGCTGCCGGGCATCTATGCCACAGTAGAAGGTGAAATTCTGCGCTGCGACGTTACCTTCGGCAGCCGACGTATGCTGACCTGCCAGATCAGCGACGGCAGCGGCATGCTCACGCTGCGTTTTTTCAACTTCAACGCCGCCATGAAGAACAGCCTGGCTACGGGCCAACGGGTTATCGCTTATGGCGAAATCCGCCGCGGCAAGCTGGGGGCTGAAATTATTCACCCCGAGTATCGGGTACAGGGCGAAGAAAGCGATGTGGCATTACAGGAGACACTGACGCCGGTCTATCCCGCCACCGACGGCATCCGTCAGGCCACACTGCGCAAGCTGACCGATCAGGCGCTGAAACTGCTCGACCGCCACCCGATTGATGAGCTTCTTCCCCAGGAGCTCAATCACACGATGATGAGCCTGACGGAAGCGTTGCATACGCTACATCGGCCGCCGCCCAACATGCAGTTGAGCGAGCTGGAACAGGGTAAGCATCCGGCCCAGCAACGGCTAATCATGGAAGAGCTTCTGGCTCACAACCTGAGCATGCTGGCTGCACGGGCCGGCGCGCAGCGTTACCACGCGCTGGCGTTGCCTCCTCGCGATTCGCTAAAACAGCAGTTGCTGGCCGCCCTGCCGTTTTCGCCGACTCAGGCGCAAGAACGCGTCGTCGCCGAAATCGAACAGGATCTGAATCACCCCTATCCCATGATGCGACTGGTGCAGGGCGACGTCGGCTCCGGCAAAACGCTGGTGGCGGCTTTGGCCGCGTTGCGCGCTATTGCTCACGGTAAACAGGTCGCCCTCATGGCGCCGACCGAGCTGTTAGCAGAACAGCATGCGCACAATTTCCGTCAATGGTTTGCGCCTCTCGGCATCAACGTTGGATGGCTGGCCGGAAAGCAGAAAGGCAAGGCACGGCAGGCTCAGCAGGACGCCATCGCCAACGGCGATGTCGGTATGGTCGTCGGCACGCACGCCATTTTCCAACAGCAGGTTCAGTTTAACGGTCTGGCGCTGGTGATTATCGATGAGCAGCATCGGTTTGGCGTCCATCAGCGGCTTGCCCTGTGGGAAAAAGGCGAGCAGCAAGGATTTCACCCCCATCAGCTGATTATGACGGCGACGCCGATCCCGCGTACGCTGGCGATGACGGCCTACGCTGACCTGGAAACGTCCGTCATCGATGAACTTCCTCCGGGCCGAACCCCCGTCACGACCGTCGCCATCCCCGACACTCGCCGCAGCGATATCATCCAGCGTGTCGACAATGCCTGCCAGCAGGAAGGCCGTCAGGCCTACTGGGTATGTACCCTTATTGAGGAGTCGGACCTTCTGGAAGCGCAGGCGGCGGAAGCGACCTGTCAGGAACTGCGCGAAGCGCTGCCTGAACTCACCATCGGGCTGGTGCATGGGCGGATGAGGGCGCAGGAAAAACAGCAGGTAATGGAAGCGTTCAAGTCAGGCCAAATTCAGCTGCTCGTCGCCACGACCGTGATTGAAGTCGGCGTAGACGTCCCCAACGCCAGCCTGATGATTATCGAAAACCCCGAACGACTCGGTCTGGCGCAGCTGCACCAGCTACGCGGACGTGTAGGCCGCGGCTCGGTCGCCTCCCACTGCGTGCTGTTGTACAAATCTCCGCTCAGCAAAACCGCCCAGAAGCGATTGCAGGTATTACGGGATAGCAACGATGGCTTTGTGATCGCACAACGCGATCTTGAGATTCGTGGACCGGGTGAACTGCTAGGCACCCGTCAAACCGGCAGCGCCGAATTCAAGGTCGCCGATTTGCTGCGGGATCAGGCGTTAATCCCCCAAGTTCAGCGGATTGCACGCCATATTCATGAGCACTACCCCGACCACGCGCAAGCACTGATTGAACGCTGGCTGCCGGAAAGCGCGCGCTACACCAACGCCTGACTGTCGACGGCGATCACTTCCTTCCACATTCTCCTTTGCGTTCGTGCATCAAAATGACACGCGCAACCGTTTGCTTTTATTAGGCAGATCATTAAAATGCGTTTTTTGTCGTTCTGGAGTGCCAACCGCCATGCGTATTCCCTCTGCCGAACCTTTGCGCCCGGAAGAACCCGCCGCTGTTCATCCACGCAGCGAACTCATCTACCGCCTTGAAGACCGCCCTCCGTTGCCGCAAACGCTGTTTGCCGCCGGCCAGCATCTGTTAGCCATGTTCGTCGCCGTTATCACACCGGCGTTACTGATCTGTCAGGCGCTCGGGCTACCCGCGCAAGATACGCAACACATTATCAGCATGTCGCTGTTTGCATCCGGTCTGGCCTCCATACTGCAAATCAAAACCTGGGGGCCTGTGGGTTCCGGGCTGCTGTCGATTCAGGGCACCAGCTTTAACTTTGTGACGCCGCTGATTATGGGCGGATTGGCGTTGAAAAACGGCGGTGCAGATGTTCCCACCATGATGGCCGCGCTGTTCGGCACACTGATGGTCGCCTCTTGTACCGAGATCCTGCTGTCCCGCGTTCTTCATCTGGCCCGGAGAATCATCACCCCGCTGGTTTCCGGCGTGGTCGTCATGATCATTGGCTTGTCGCTGATTCAGGTTGGGCTGACCTCGATTGGTGGTGGATTCGCGGCGATGAACGACCACTCGTTCGGCGCGCCCAAAAATCTGCTGCTGGCAGGCGTGGTCCTACTGGTTATCATCCTGCTGAATCGCCAGCGTAATCCCTATCTGCGGGTCGCCTCACTGGTCATCGCTATGGCCGTCGGGTATCTGGTGGCGTGGCTGATGGGCATGCTGCCGAAAGAAATGTCCAGCACGACACAGTCCGCCATCATGGTGCCGACACCGCTGTATTACGGTCTGGGCTTCGACTGGAGCCTGCTCGTACCGCTGATGCTGGTATTTATGGTGACGTCACTGGAAACCATTGGCGACATCACAGCGACGTCCGACGTCTCTGAACAACCCGTCCGCGGACCGCTGTACATGAAACGCCTGAAGGGCGGCGTGCTGGCCAACGGCCTAAACTCCATGCTTTCCGCGGTATTCAATACCTTTCCCAACTCCTGCTTCGGTCAGAACAATGGCGTAATCCAACTGACCGGCGTCGCCAGCCGCCATGTCGGTTTCGTCGTAGCGTTAATGCTGATTGTGCTGGGCCTATTCCCGGCCGTCAGCGGATTCGTTCAACACATCCCGGAACCAGTGCTCGGAGGCGCGACCATCGTGATGTTCGGCACGATCGCCGCCTCAGGCGTGCGCATCGTGTCTCGCGAACCGTTAAACCGCCGGGCGATTATGATCATCGCCCTCTCGCTGGCCGTGGGTCTGGGTGTTGCGCAGCAGCCGCTGATCCTGCAATTCGCGCCAGACTGGCTGAAAACGCTGCTGTCTTCCGGCATCGCTGCGGGCGGGATCACCGCCATCGTCTTGAATCTGGTGTTCCCGCAAGAGCAAGAAGAAAAAGAATAGGGAGCCTGCTTCCAGATATTTCGTATTTACCGTGCTAATCAGGGTCCCATGATGCAACATCGGACCCTGATTCTTGTCAGGAGTATGATTACCGACTTGAGCCGCTGCAGACATTGCGGCATAACATTTCTATCCTCGACGACAGGCACGGACTGATACGATGAAATTGATCGGGAAACTACTCATCTCACTGCTGTTACTGACCTTTCTGGTTTTGGTGGCGCTTTATCTCGCGCTGCAGACCGAATGGGGAGCCAACTGGATCAGCCGTTGGGTTAGTCAACATACCGAATACAGACTATCGCTGAAAAAGGTGTCTCTGGACTGGACGTCGCCCAGCGTATTCCAGCTCGCAGAGGTTTCATTCGGCCGTGAAAATCAGCCGACGACATTGGTCGCCAAACAGGTCTCCGTCGGGCTTAGCGTCCGCCAAATTACTACGCCGTCTCATTTCGCCAGCCTGCAGTTGGAAGGCGGAACGCTCAATCTGAGTCAAACCGGTTACGCATTGCCTTTTAAGGCTGACGTGTTGCAGTTCAAGGACATGGCGCTACAGGTGCAAGACGGCGACTGGCGGCTCAACGGACAGCAGATCAACGGCGGCATCACACCGTGGGAGCCGCAGTCCGGTCATCTGCTGGGAAACAATGCGCGTTTCCAACTCAGTGCCCGCTCGCTGACGCTGAATGATATGCCCGTCAGTCAGGTGTTTGTTGAAGGCACATTCGACAATCAGCGCCTGACGCTTAGCAACTTCGGCGCCAATGTCGCCCGGGGGGAGCTGACTGGCAGCGCGCAGCGCGCGGACGATGGTAGTTGGAAGATTGATCGCCTCAGGTTGAGTAATGTGAGGCTGCAAACTTCGCGCTCCCTCTCCGATTTCTGGCGACCTGCCGCACCGCTGCCCGCCATCAGCATTGAGCGTTTCGATCTGATAGATGCCCGCATCGAGGGGCCGGGCTGGGCCGCCAGCGATCTTGACGCCACACTGCAACACGTCACTTTTCAACAGGATAACTGGCAGAGTGAGGACGGCTCGCTGTCGTTCAACGCATCCGATCTTATCAACGGCGACATGCATCTGATCGATCCGATTATCAATCTGGACCTGTCCGCCCAGGGGATCGCCATCCGCCAGTTCTCGACCCGTTGGGAAAGAGGACTGCTGCGTGCCAGCGGCAACTGGCAGCGCAGCGACCGCCGGCTGACGCTGGATGAGCTGGTGATCGCGGGAATGGAATACACCCTGCCGGGAGACTGGCGTCAACGCTGGCAACAGACATTGCCGTCGTGGCTGGAAACGGTCTCCGTCAAAAAATTTACCGCCAACCGTAACCTGCTGATCGATATCAATCCAGACTTCCCGTTCCAAGTAACCGCGCTTGACGGCTATGGCAGCGACCTGATGCTGGCCCGCGAGCACCAGTGGGGAATCTGGGCAGGCTCGCTTAACCTGAACGCCAGCGATGCCACGTTCAATAAAGTGGATATTCGACGCCCATCGCTGGCATTGACGGCGGACAACGAACGGATCACGTTTACCGATCTCAGCGCCTTTACGCCGGGGGGACTGTTGGAAGCAAAAGCCGATATCGGTCAGTCCCCTGCGCGTGAATTTACGCTGGATATGAATGCCAAATCCGCGGCATTCGACACATTGCTTCTCTGGGGCTGGCCGACGCCGACTCGCACGCCATCGGGTAATCTCAATTTTCAGTTAAAGCTGAAAGGTCAGATGGAGAATGCCTCGCCGCTGAAGCCCACCCTAAACGGCGTTTTGCAGGGAACAGACAACGATGGGCAACCGGTTTATCAACGGTTGTATCAGGGTATTCTGCAGGAAGGAGCGCCGACGCCCTAAGTCAAGCGAGGCGATGACAAACAGAAGGCCGGATTCGTCATCCGGCCTTCTGTTATTCGTGAAGAGTTATTCCCGAAACCATCGATATCTGCGCCGTAAATCACTCAGTCGCCCGATAAACCCGAAGGCTCCAGAGGATCATCCGGTGTCGGCGGCAAGACCATGTACACGCCTTCAAATAATGCTCCTTTTGACCCTTCACCGAATAATTCAACGTTCAGATGCACCCTTGCCCGACGACCGCGAGCCAGCTTGTCCAGATCGCCGCTGAGCGACCCAAGATTAGCCACCGCGCTGGGACGGCCGGTGATCGGTGAGCTGTAACGAATATGCGCATCCGCCAAAACGATAGTGCCGCCCAACTGACGCTCCCGCAGCAGTAGCCAAATCAGCCCCCAGCCGGTCAAAGTCGCCAGAGAAAACAGGCTGCCAGCGAAGATGGTGTGATGGGGGTTCTGATTGACGACTTCCGGCATCGTGGTAATGAACTTCTTGCCGGTGTACTGACTGATGCGCACACCCATCTTTTCACTCAGCGGTATATGATCGTGCCAGGCTTGTTGTAGCTGTCCGCACCAGTCAGGGCGGTGCAAAATATCATCCAGCGTCGCCACCGGTTTAATCATCAGGAAATGCCGAATTGGCGTTGTCTGCGGCGTCGTGATCTCGCCCTGATCCACAAATCCCAGCTTGGCGAAAAAGGCTTTCGCTTCTTCACGCGCGCTACATACCACACGCTTGGCTCCCTCCTGACGCGCCACTGACTCCAGTGCCATCGCCAGCAAGGTGCCCAACCCTTTACGTCGAACGTCGGGGTGAACCGCCAGAAAACGGATAGAGGCCTCATTGTCAGCGTTGATATAGAGCCGTCCCACGGCGACCAGACGCCCTTGGACGTCAACGACGGTCTGATGATGGGCTAGCGAGTCATAGGCGTCGCGTTCGGAGCCTAACGGCTGCTGCAACGGTTTACGCAGCATCTCCCAGCGAAACTGGTAGTAGGCGTCCAGCTCTTTGGCGCTTTCCGGCACTCTCAAGTGATACATAAACAGCCTCGGTTAACCAAGAGATGCATTGCGATCTATGCCTGTAACCAGAAGGTCACGGGGCCATCGTTGACCAATTCAACCTTCATATCGGCGGCAAAACGACCCGTTTCGGTGGTCATGCCTTGCTCCCGGCATCGGCCGACAAAATAGTGATATAACCGTTCGGCTTCGGCAGGCGCGGCTCCACGCGAAAAACTAGGACGCATCCCCTTCTTCGTATCGGCCGCCAGCGTAAACTGCGATACCACCAGCAGGCTGCCGCCAGCCTGACGCACATTCAGGTTCATCTTATCCTGCTCATCGCCGAAAATTCGGTACCCGATCACCCGTTCGCATAGCCGCTCGGCATTCTTTTCGTCATCACCCTGCTCAACGCCCAGCAATACGACCAATCCCGCATCGATTTTACCGATAACTTCATTATCCACGGTAACGCTGGCTCTGGAGACGCGCTGAATTAACCCAATCATAAAAACGTTGCTGCTCCTGTCTGATACTGAATGGAAACGGCCTGGCGCTATTCACTCACCGTGGCGGAATGAGAAGAAAAGAAGTCTGTCAGAACCTGACGATCGTTGACCTGAATGGCATGGATGCCCAACGCGGAAGCCGCGATGATATTGTCCGCATTGTCATCGAAGAAGATAGTGTCTTGAGCGAGGTATCCTTCCTGCTGCAACACATATTCGTAAATGCCAGCCTCAGGTTTACGCATGCCAAGTTCTTGCGACAAATACATATGGTCGGCCGCCTGCTCTATCTCAGGATAAAGCGAAGACCACTGCTGATGATGCAGGCGGTTGGTGTTCGAAAGTACCACGACCCGCTGCCCGTCGCGCCGTAGCTGCTGCATGATATCCAACACTTCAGGACGTACTCCGATAAAGATCGATTCCCAGCCTGCGGCAAACTGCTCAAAGCTGAGGGCAATCCCCATTTCGTGGCACAGCTCAGAGGCGAATGCCTCATCATCGATCTCGCCGCGCTCATGTTGTTCAAACGCATGCCCCATAACAAAGCGTTCGCTCAGGCTAGCCAGGGGGACACCGCTAAGGTTGCTCCATACTCCCAGCACCCGTTTGAAATCGATATCAATGACGACGTTGCCCAAATCAAAGATATACAACATAGGTCCTCCTGATGAGTGAGTAGGCTTTCACTGTAACGGTAAAAAGGAGAACTGAACAGAGAAGATCTAAGGCCTCACACACCGTTTTCGGGCGTGGTCTTACTCTGCCAAATAAGGATAACCCAATGAAAATAAATAAAAAAAGCCAGTCAGCTTTCGCTGACTGGCTTTTTCTGAAACGAGACCGTCGTTACAGAAAAGACACTTAGTCTTCTTTGCTCGAGCGACCCGCGCGGCGGCGGTCGTTTTCGGTCAGGTGACGTTTACGCAGACGAACAGACGTCGGCGTCACTTCTACCAGTTCGTCGTCATCGATGAATTCCAGAGCCTGCTCCAGAGTCATCTTGACCGGCGGTACCAGCGTCGTGGCTTCATCCGTACCGGAAGCACGCATGTTGGTCAGTTTCTTACCGGTCAGGCAGTTCACGGTCAGGTCGTTAGAACGTGAGTGAATACCGATGATCTGGCCTTCATAAACTTCGGCACCGTGACCCAGGAACAATTTACCGCGATCCTGCAGACCGTACAGAGCAAATGCGACCGCTTTACCCTGACCATTAGAGATCAGTACGCCGTTCTGACGCTGACCGATATCGCCCGGACGCACGTCATCGTAATGACTGAACGTGGAGTACAGCAGACCAGTACCCGATGTCATGGTCATGAACTCGGTACGGAAACCGATCAGACCGCGGCTTGGGATAACGTAGTCGAGACGAATACGGCCCTTGCCATCCGGAACCATATCTTTAACGTCGCCTTTACGCTCGCCCATCGCCTGCATGACGGAGCCCTGATGCTGTTCTTCGATATCCAGCGTCACGTTTTCAAACGGCTCTTGATTGCGACCGTCGATCACGCGGTTGATAACTTTCGGACGTGAAACGGCCATTTCGAAGCCTTCACGACGCATGTTTTCAATCAGAACGGACAGGTGAAGCTCACCACGACCGGATACGCGGAAAGCATCCGCATCTTCAGTCTCTTCCACGCGCAGCGCAACGTTGTGGATCAGTTCTTTGTTCAGACGCTCAAGGATCTGACGCGACGTCACGAACTTACCTTCTTTACCGCAGAAAGGAGACGTGTTGACGCAGAAGAACATGGTCACGGTCGGTTCGTCGACGCTCAGCGCAGGCAGCGCTTCAACGGTAGCCGGATCGCAAATAGTATCGGAAATGTTCAGTTCGCCCAGACCGGTGATAGCGATGATATCGCCCGCTTCAGCCAGCGTGGATTCGATACGCTCCAGACCCATGTGGCCCAAGACTTTACCGACTTTACCGTTACGCGTTTTGCCTTCGCTGTCAATGACAGTAACCTGCTGGTTAGGCTTAACCATGCCGCGTTTGATACGGCCGATACCGATAACACCGACGTAGTTGTTGTAGTCCAGCTGGGAGATTTGCATCTGCAGCGGGCCGTCGCGGTCCACTTTCGGCGCTTCAACGTGTTCGATGATCGCTTCAAACAGCGGAGTCATGTCGCTGGCCATGTCGGAGTGATCCAGACCGGCGATACCGTTCAACGCGGAAGCGTAAACGATCGGGAAGTCCAGCTGCTCGTCAGTAGCATCCAGGTTTACGAACAGGTCGAATACCTGATCGACAACCCAGTCAGGGCGTGCGCCCGGACGGTCAACTTTGTTGATGACCACGATCGGCTTCAGACCATTGGCAAATGCTTTTTTGGTCACGAAACGGGTCTGCGGCATCGGGCCATCCATTGCATCAACGACCAGTAGCACCGAGTCAACCATCGACATAACACGTTCTACCTCACCGCCGAAGTCGGCGTGTCCTGGGGTATCAACGATGTTAATGCGGTAGTCTTTCCAATTGATGGCGGTATTTTTAGCGAGGATGGTGATCCCACGCTCTTTCTCCAAATCGTTGGAGTCCATAACACGTTCGGTGGCTTCACTACGTTCATCAAACGTACCGGACTGTTGTAGCAGCTTGTCGACCAGGGTGGTTTTCCCATGGTCAACGTGCGCAATAATAGCGATGTTACGCAAATTTTCGATCACAGCTTTGCCTCAGGCATTTAGAAATAGCGCGCTATTGTACACGGATTAATCGAGGGACTAAACAGGATCACAAACATCTCTTGCAAACAACCTCACATTGAGGAGGTTGTGATCCCTTTCACGGTGCAATTGCGCTACAAACACATTGAAGAGCACCAATATGGTGCTAACAATGCAAAATAAAGCACTATTTTGGTGCAGATTACTATATTGGTGCAGTCGAAGACCACTGAGAAAACCAGAGAATGGGCTCTCGGGCACAAATACTAAAGTTGGCACAGATTTAGCTATAGTCTACGTACGGTAACAACAACATGCCACAACGATATTCGTTCCACGACGATAAATGATATAACCCGGGAGAACCAAGTATGTCAGTTGAACACGTTTTGACGCTGCTGAAAGAACATGAGGTGAAATTCGTCGACCTTCGTTTCACCGATACTAAAGGTAAAGAACAGCACGTCACGATCCCTTCCCATCAGGTAGATTCAGATTTCTTCGAAGACGGCAAAATGTTCGATGGTTCTTCTATCGGCGGATGGAAAGGCATCAACGAATCAGACATGGTGTTAATGCCTGACGTCACAACCGCCGTTCTCGACCCGTTCTACGAAGAGTCGACGCTGATCATCCGCTGTGACATCCTCGAGCCAGGCACAATGCAGGGCTACGATCGCGACCCGCGTTCCATCGCTAAACGCGCAGAGGACTTCCTGAGTTCTTCCGGTATCGCGGATACCGTACTGTTCGGGCCAGAACCCGAGTTCTTCCTGTTTGATGACGTTCGCTTCGGCAGCAGCATCTCCGGCTCCCATGTCACTATCGACGATATCGAAGGTGCCTGGAACTCCAGCAAAGAATACGAAGGCGGCAATAAAGGCCATCGTCCGTCCGTGAAAGGCGGTTACTTCCCGGTTCCTCCTGTCGACTCTTCTCAGGACATCCGTTCCACCATGTGTCTGACCATGGAGCAGATGGGTCTGGTGGTTGAAGCCCATCACCACGAAGTCGCGACGGCAGGTCAGAATGAAGTGGCTACTCGCTTCAACACCATGACCAAAAAAGCCGACGAAATTCAGATTTATAAATACGTCGTCCACAACGTTGCACACGCTTTCGGTAAAACCGCAACGTTCATGCCGAAACCGATGTTCGGCGACAATGGTTCTGGTATGCACTGCCACATGTCTCTGTCCAAAGACGGCGTAAACCTGTTTTCCGGCGACAAATACGGCGGCCTGTCCGAAATGGCGCTGTACTACATCGGCGGCGTTATCAAACACGCAAAAGCGATCAACGCACTGACCAACCCGGCGACCAACTCTTACAAACGACTGGTTCCTGGCTACGAAGCACCGGTCATGCTGGCATACTCCGCGCGTAACCGTTCTGCCTCTATCCGTATCCCGGTGGTCGCAAGCCCGAAAGCGCGCCGTATCGAAGTCCGCTTCCCGGATCCGGCAGCCAACCCGTACCTGGCTTTCACCGCACTGCTGATGGCCGGTCTGGACGGTATCATCAACAAGATCCATCCTGGCGATGCCATGGATAAGAACTTGTACGATCTGCCACCGGAAGAAGCGAGTGAAATCCCAACCGTAGCAGGCTCACTGGAAGAAGCGTTGAATGCGCTGAACGAAGACCGTGAGTTCCTGACCCGCGGCGGCGTCTTCACCGAAGACTCCATCGATGCTTACATCGAACTGCGTCGTGCGGAAAATGATCGCGTACGCATGACTCCGCATCCGGTAGAGTTCGAACTGTACTACAGCGTGTAAGTGTTCGCGCAATGACGGCAGCCCGAATAATAACGATGTTGAAGCTGCCGTCACCAACAAGATTTCTTGTTTATTTGTTGCCGTGGAAACTTTTCAGCCCATCTTCGGATGGGCTTTTTTCTCCGCGCGGCATCGTACGGTTGCTAAGCAATATTTATCAATCCAGAATGTAACGCACTAAAAAAGTGCAGGAGTCTGCGTTATGGCAACAGGCACGCTGCCCGATGCTGGGCAGATCCTCAATTCTTTAATTAACAGCATCCTACTGCTGGATAAAAATCTGGCGATCCATTATTCGAACCCAGCAGCCCAACAACTACTGGCGCAAAGCTCGCGGAAACTATCGGGAACGCCATTGCCTGAACTGCTTGGCTATTTCTCGCTAAATATCGATTTGATGCTGGAAAGCCTCAACTCCGGGCAGGGCTTTACGGATAACGAAGTCACCATCGTGGTGGACGGCAGAGCCCACATCATGTCGCTAACGGCGCAGCGTATTCAGAATGATTATATTTTGATGGAAATGGCGCCGATGGATAACCAGCGCAAACTCAGCCAGGAGCAGCTACAACACGCGCAGCAGCTGGCGGCACGAGATTTGGTTCGTGGTCTTGCTCACGAAATTAAAAACCCGCTGGGAGGCTTGCGCGGCGCGGCGCAGCTACTGTCCAAAGCACTGCCCGACCCGTCTTTGACGGAATATACCAAAGTCATTATCGAACAGGCGGATCGCTTGCGTAATCTGGTCGATCGTCTGTTAGGGCCGCAGCAACCGGGGCTGCACGTCACGCAAAGTATTCATCAGGTCGCGGAGCGCGTCTTCCAGCTGGTTTCACTGGAAAAAGCCGATAACGTCACGCTGGTCAGGGATTACGACCCCAGCCTGCCGGAATTGATGCACGACCCGGATCAGATTGAACAGGTCCTGCTGAATATCACCCGCAACGCATTGCAGGCGTTGGGTGAAGAAGGCGGTTCCATCACCATCCGTACCCGCACGGCCTTCCAGCTCACGCTGCACGGCGTCCGCTATCGTTTAGTGGCCCGTATCGATATTGCAGATGATGGCCCGGGTGTCCCCGCTCATTTACAAGATACCTTGTTTTATCCGATGGTAAGCGGACGCGAAGGGGGCACCGGACTAGGATTGTCGATCGCCCGTAATCTTATCGATCAACACTCCGGTAAAATTGAATTTAACAGTTGGCCAGGTCACACCGAATTTTCGGTCTATCTGCCCATCCGCCAGTGAGGTCCATGATGCAACGAGGGATAGTCTGGATTGTCGACGACGATAGCTCCATCCGCTGGGTGCTCGAACGCGCGCTCACAGGAGCCGGCTTAACCTGCGCGACGTTTGATAACGGGAATCAGGTATTAAACGCATTATCCACGCAAACACCGGATGTACTGCTTTCCGATATCCGTATGCCGGGAATGGACGGGCTGGCCCTGCTGCAACAAATTAAACAGCGCCACCCCATGCTGCCGGTCATTATTATGACGGCGCATTCCGATTTAGATGCGGCCGTCAGCGCTTATCAGCAGGGTGCTTTCGACTACCTGCCCAAACCGTTCGATATCGATGAAGCGGTTGCGCTAGTCGAACGCGCCATCAGCCACTACATGGAACAGCAGCAACCGGTCCGTAATCAGCCGATCAGCGGGCCGACGACGGATATCATCGGGGAAGCGCCCGCAATGCAGGACGTTTTCCGGATCATAGGACGCCTTTCGCGCTCTTCCATCAGCGTCTTGATCAACGGGGAATCCGGTACGGGTAAAGAGCTGGTCGCGCATGCGTTGCATCGCCACAGCCCTCGCGCTAAAGCCCCTTTCATCGCGCTGAATATGGCCGCCATCCCCAAGGATTTGATCGAATCAGAGCTGTTCGGCCATGAGAAAGGCGCCTTCACCGGCGCGAATCAGATTCGCCAGGGCCGCTTTGAGCAGGCCGATGGCGGTACGCTGTTTCTGGATGAAATCGGCGACATGCCGTTGGATGTGCAGACTCGACTGTTGCGCGTACTGGCCGATGGGCAGTTCTACCGCGTAGGGGGATATGCGGCGGTCAAAGTTGATGTCCGGATTATTGCTGCAACCCACCAGAATCTGGAGCTGCGAGTACAGGAAGGCAAATTTCGCGAAGATTTGTTCCATCGCCTGAACGTCATTCGCGTACATCTGCCGCCGCTGCGGGAGCGTCGGGAAGATATTCCTCGCCTCGCCCGCTACTTCCTGCAGGCGACCGCCAAGGAGCTGGGCGTTGAACCGAAGAACCTGCATCCCGAGACGGAAGCGGCGCTAACGCGTCTGCCGTGGCCTGGCAACGTCCGCCAGCTGGAAAATACCTGCCGTTGGTTGACCGTCATGGCTGCGGGTCAGGAAGTGCTGATTCAGGATTTGCCGCCGGAGCTGTTTGAAACCACCGCGCCTGACGCCACGGTACATGTTCAGCCAGACAGCTGGGCAACCCTGCTGGCGCAATGGGCTGACCGGGCGTTGCGTTCCGGTCATCAAAACCTGTTGGCGGAAGCCCAGCCAGAAATGGAGAGAACGCTGCTGACGACCGCGCTCCGTCACACACAGGGGCATAAACAGGAAGCCGCGCGTCTGTTGGGCTGGGGGCGTAATACGCTTACACGCAAACTGAAAGAGTTGGGGATGGAGTAGTCGGATTGCCGCTCTTCTTATCGGCTTTTTAGTCGGTCGGGGGAGCGGGAAAGGGGCATCTCAGCGCAGGTATTATTGTCGTCATTTTATACTTTACATGATCATCACTAGCAGTATGATCACTGCGCTGACAGGAGAATGTAACCATGTTGGAATCACTTTTTTCGGCGTTGTCACACGGCGCTGAAATGGGCAATGCGGTGGGACACTCCCCGCAGACGGCCATCGCAGCCGTGTTGTGTGCCGCCTTGATTAACTTTTTTAGCTGATCCCGCAGGCCATCATCGTGGGTTCACGCTGGCAGGAAAGATAAAAACAGCCGCTTAGCGGCTGTTTTTGTTTCTATCAGGACTTATATCACCCGAGAAAACTGGCGAGTTCGCATCTTACTGCGCAGATAGATGTCGAAACACATGCAAATATTACGGATTAGCAAGCGTCCCTTCGGCGTCACAATCAACTCCCGAGACGTCACCTCGATCAGACCATCCGCCACCATCGGCTCCAGCAAGGTCAGATCCTCTGAGAAATAATCATCAAAATTGATCTGATAATCCATTTCTATCGCGGAGTAGCTCAGCCGGAAGTTGCAGATCAGCGTTTTAATGACGTCCCGACGAATGCAATCGTCACGCGTCAGCTGCACACCGCGCCACAGCGCGTTGCCCTGGGTCTGCACCTGAGTGTAGTAGTCCTTCAAAACCTTCTGATTCTGAGCATAACTATCACCGATCATACTAATCGCGGAAACGCCCATTCCCAGCAAATCGGTCTCGCCCTGCGTCGTATAGCCCTGAAAGTTTCTATGCAGCTTCCCTTCGCGCTGCGCCACAGCTAACTCATCATCGGGACGCGCGAAATGATCCATACCAATGAACTGATAGCCCGAGGCGGTCAGGTCATGAATTGTTTGCTGTAAAATATCCAGCTTCTGCTCGGCGCCAGGCAAATCCGCCTCTTTTATTTTCCGCTGCGCGGCAAATAGCGTCGGGAGGTGGGCGTAGTTGAACACGCTCAACCGGTGCGGACCTAACTCCGCCACGCGTTGCAGTGTATAGGCGAAACTCTCCGGCGTCTGTTTCGGCAGGCCGTAAATCAAATCGATATTGGTGGAGGCGAACCCAAGCGCCTTGGCCCGTTCGATCAGGGCAAAGATAAACGCTTCATCCTGTTCACGATTGACTAATCGCTGAACCTCTTTATTGAAGTCTTGTACCCCCATGCTCAGGCGGTTGAACCCTTCCTGATGCAGGTGATCCACGATATCCAACTCGATTTCACGCGGGTCTATCTCTAGCGACATCTCCGCATGAGCGTCAAACGTAAACTGCTCGCGCAACAGCGCCATTAATCGGGTGATTTGTTTTGCATTCAGAAACGTCGGGGTTCCGCCGCCCCAATGCATCTGAGTGACCGTTCGTCCGGCGAACAGGGGCGCCCGCTGACGAATTTCCAGTTCAAGGACATCCAGATACTCGTCCGCCTTATGCAGCTGACGCGTCACCAGCTTGTTGCACCCGCAGAAATAGCACAGACGATGGCAAAACGGGATGTGGATATACAGGGAAAGTGGTCGCTCGGGGTAACGAGCGGCCGCTTGCAGAAAAGCGGATTCATCGTAGCTTTCGGTGAATTCCAGCGCGGTAGGGTAAGACGTATAGCGGGGTCCGGAATAATTATACTTTTGTATCAGCTCCAGATCCCAATCGATGCTCGTTCCAGACATATTGCTGCTTACTCCTTGCGGTATCGTTTATTGCCTGACCGTCTCTGCGGTATTGGCTGCTGTCGGGAAGACAGGCTGCGTCGCAGCAATCGCGTCTTCCTGTTCGACAGACACCACAGTTTAGCCAACAGACTCAGCAAAAAACACATAACCAGCAAGGTTAAAATCAGAAACAGCCCTTTAAACATCAATATCCGTCTTTAGGGTTATTCCGTTTGAGCAAC
Source organism: Lonsdalea britannica (assembly GCF_003515985.1). Classification (GTDB taxonomy): domain Bacteria; phylum Pseudomonadota; class Gammaproteobacteria; order Enterobacterales; family Enterobacteriaceae; genus Lonsdalea; species Lonsdalea britannica. Next base: position 1,051,749 of record NZ_CP023009.1, read on the forward strand.
TGCAGCATATCTTCCTGAGGTTCTTCTTCATCGTCCTCGTCATCGCCCAACTCAATGCCCAGCTGCTCCATCAGTGCATCGATGCGGTCGAGTTTCTCATCAACCCAAGACTGGTCTTTCACTGAAAGCGTTTCCCCTTTCTCGAGCAGATCCAGCAGTTCGTCCAGTCGCGGATCGTTTTCCAGCATTTCCAGCTCGGCTTCAGGAGACAGCACCACTTTTTTCTCCAGTTCCGGCTCAGGAATAGAGGAAACCGGCGCGGCATCAGCCGTGGTCAGTGGGATCTTTTTCTTACTGCCAATACGCGGATCGACAACTTTTCCCAGCCCGGAGGTCGTCTTGTTATCGTTTCCACCCTGGGCGCGACTTCCCGCAGCCAGTCCACGGCGTTTTTTCTGACGCTTGCGTGCACGAGCTTCGGTATCCAATTCTTCACGGGTTTTTCTTTTGATTTTAGGTTTGGCGGCCTTACCGCCCGGCCGTTTGAATGGCTGTTTCATGGCATCGCTCTCAGATTATTAAGAATGTAGGGAATTGCGGCGGAATCTAGCAGAAAGCGTACGAATAAAAAAGCACCCAACTTCACGGAAGAGGCTTTTATTTTTTCACAATATTACGCTGACGTCGTCAAAGTGACGATACAGATAAAGACCACAGCCACGGCAAGTTACAGGTATAATCGCTGAGTAACTATTAATCCAGACAGAGACGAAGATTGTGACCCATCAATACAACTACCAGGTGACCCATTTCGTTACCAGTGCCCCGGACATTCGCCATTTGCCCGCAGATAGCGGTATTGAAGTCGCCTTTGCTGGACGTTCAAACGCCGGAAAGTCCAGTGCTCTTAATACGCTAACCAATCAGAAAAGCCTGGCCAGAACCAGTAAAACCCCAGGGCGCACTCAGCTGATCAACCTGTTTGAGGTGGTCGACGGCGTACGACTGGTGGACTTGCCCGGCTACGGCTACGCGGAAGTGCCGGAAGAAATGAAGCGGAAATGGCAGCGCGCCTTGGGCGAATATCTGCAGAAACGTCAATGCTTGCAGGGATTGGTGGTGCTGATGGATATCCGTCATCCGCTCAAGGATCTCGACCAACAGATGCTGGAGTGGGCGGTTGCCGCTGAACTACCTGTGCTGGTTCTATTGACCAAGGCCGACAAGCTGGCTCAGGGCGCGCGCAAAGCGCAGCTGAACATGGTGCGTGAAGCCATACTGCCGCTGATGGGCGATATTCAGGTGGAAACGTTCTCCTCCCTGAAAAAGAGCGGCGTAGATAAGCTGAGCGAGAAACTGGACAGCTGGTTCAACGGAACCCCGTACGAAGATTTTCCTGATCAGGGCGAATAATACCCTGATATCACGGGCATAAAGTCCGCCGGCATGACTCCCCATCGCGGTCAGTATTTCAGCGACCCAATAAAAAACGCCCCGCTCAGAAAACCGAGCGGGGCGGCTAATATTCAGCCAAATCCGATTACGTGAAGTAAAAGGTCTGAAAGATAGAACATCTTACCTCTGTACCCTACGGAAATAACTCTACCCTATTTTTTTACGGCTACAAAGATTTTTTTGTTGTTTACTTTCACGCATTGCGTAAAGCATCGCCATAAAAGCGGACATCGCCGCATGATCTTGTAGCTTAATTACAAAACGGGCCATTTTCTGATGAAATTGACTCAAGTTTGTCCACCACCACACTAGATAACACGATGAATTACGGGCATTAATTAGGCAGGTTTGCCTGCCCCAGGTCGACCCAAGGGCAGGCGGAATCGAACGATTTCAGTCAGGAAAGAGAGATGTATTAGTGTGCCTGATCCCAGTTAATACCGGTTCCCACATCCACCCGTAGCGGCACATCCAGCTTCATGCATCCTTCCATCAACGCCTTGATTTTCGCCTTGGATTGCTCCAGCACGGAGTCATGCACTTCGAACACCAATTCATCGTGAACCTGCATGATCATGGTCACCAACGGTTCGTCCTGTTGCTGCAACCAACCGTCGATGGCGATCATTGCTTTCTTAATGATGTCCGCCGCCGTCCCCTGCATCGGTGCGTTGATCGCCGCACGTTCCGCCGCCTTACGGCTCATGGCGTTTCGGGCGTTGATCTCCGGCAGATAGAGGCGTCGACCATCCAGCGTAGAAACATAACCCTGTTCAGCCGCCTGCTCACGCGTGCGCTCCATATACTCCTGAACGCCCGGATAACGCTCGAAGTAGAGATTCATGTATTTCTGAGATTCAGAACGCGGAATATTGAGCTGTCGAGACAGACCAAAGGCGCTCATACCGTATATGAGGCCAAAGTTAATCGCCTTGGCGCTGCGGCGCTGCTCGGACGTCACTTTATCCAACGAAGAACCAAAGACTTCCGCCGCCGTGGCGCGGTGAATATCCAATCCTTCGGAGAAGGCCCGCAGCAGTCCGGTATCCCGTGAGAGATGGGCCATGATACGCAGTTCGATTTGTGAATAGTCCGCCGCGACAATGCTGTAGCCTTCGCGAGCGACAAACGCCTGGCGGATACGTCGTCCTTCCTCGTTACGCACCGGAATGTTTTGCAGGTTGGGATCGCTGGAAGACAATCGACCGGTCGCCGTCACCGCCTGGTGATAGGACGTGTGCACCCTTCCCGTCAGCGGGTTGATCATCACCGGCAGCTTATCCGTATAGGTGGATTTCAGCTTCGACAGGCCGCGGTACTCGAGAATTAGCTTCGGCAACGGATAATCTAACGCCAGTTCCGCCAGCACTTCTTCGTTGGTGGACGGCGCTCCTTTCGGGGTTTTCTTCCTGACGGGCAGCTGCAGTTTTTCATACAGGATATGCTGCAACTGCTTGGTAGAGGAGAGGTTGAAAGGCTCGCCAGCCAGCTCATGAACTTCAACTTCAAGCTCCGCAAGCCGCTTCGTTAACTCTTTGGAGTGCTCGGCAAGAATGCCGGCATCAATCAATACGCCATTGCGTTCCATGCGCGACAAAATCGGCACCAGCGGCATATCAATGTTGTCAAAAACGTTTCGTAGCTCAGGCTCTTTTTCCAGTTTTTCCCACAGCTTCTGGTGCAAGTGCAGCGTGACATCGGCGTCTTCCGCCGCATACACCGCCGCCTGTTCCAGCGGAATTTGATTAAAGGTGAGCTGGTTTTTGCCTTTGCCGGCGATCTCTTCAAACGAGATAGTTTTATGCTGCAGGTAACGTGATGCCATGCTGTCCATATCATGACGGCCGCTCACGCTATCCAATACGTAAGATTCCAGCATCGTGTCGAACGCCATGCCCTGCAACTCAATGTTGTAGCGGGCCAGCACGCCGCGGTCATACTTCAGATTCTGACCAACTTTCAGTACGGCAGGATCTTCCAGCAGCGGCTTAAGCAGTTCCAACGCTCTGTCGCACGTCATCTGTTCCGGAGCATCCAAATAATCGTGACCCAACGGCAGATAGGCGGCCTCGCCCGGCTTATCAGAGAATGAGATACCGACCAGATTGGCGCTCAACGTGTCCAGACTGTCGGTTTCAGTATCGAACGCGAAAACGTCAGCAGACTTCAGACGGTCGATCCACGTCTCGAGCGTCTTCTCATCCAAAATGGTGACATAGCCTTCCTGCGACAGTGAGCGCTCAACCGCCGCCACACTTTTTTCTTCAACCGCTGCAGGTTTGTTTTTCGCTGCGACCGGACTCTTTTTGCCCTGCAACCAGACGCCTGATTCCAGTTCAATCTGCCAACGCCGGAACTCATAATGCTTGAACAGCTCACTCAGCTCGTCCACTTGCGGCTCGGTGACCGCCAGCTGTTCACAGCTCAGCTCCAGCTCGACGTCAGTTTTGATGGTAGCCAACTGGTAAGAGAGATAAGCCACCTCTTTATGCTGTTCCAGTTTAGCCGCCATGGTTTTAGCGCCGCGGAAGGAAAGATCGGCGATTTTATCCAGATTGGCGTACAGCGTATCCAAACCGCCCAGCCCTTGCAGCAGCGCCTGAGCCGTTTTCTCACCCACGCCCGGCACGCCGGGAATGTTATCGGAGGCATCGCCCATCAACGCAAGGAAGTCGATCATCAGTTCCGGCGGAATACCATATTTGTCACACACTTCCTGAGGACCCAGGATAGCGTTGTTCATGGTGTTGATTAGAGTAATGTTGGGCGTCACCAGCTGCGCCATATCTTTATCACCGGTGCTGATCAGCACCGGCGTCGACTTCAACTCAGCCTGCTGAGCCAGAGTGCCGATGACATCGTCCGCTTCCACGCCCGAAACCGCTAACAGCGGCAGGCCCATCGCCCTGACCATTTTATGCAACGGCTCGATCTGAGCCCGCAGGTCATCCGGCATCGGGGGACGGTGAGATTTGTAATGTTCAAACAGCTCATCACGAAAGGTTTTTCCTTTCGCATCAAACACAACCGCAACGTGGCTGGGATGATATTGAAGCAACAGGCTGCGCAGCATGTTCAGCACGCCGTACATCGCCCCGGTAGGTTCGCCTGCACTGTTCGTCAGCGGAGGGAAAGCGTGATAGGCGCGGTATAAGTAAGATGAACCGTCGACAAGAATTAAAGGGTTGTCTGCTATTTGAGCCATAATCTGTTTCAATTGTTATTTCCAGCCATCATATAAGCATGCCATAGGTGACAAGAAGAGACGAATAATAACGCGTCAATACGGCAACGCTTTCGTGACGTATCGCAGAAACTCCTGTGGATAAGTTTGTGCATAGAAATACTTAAATAATTAACAGGAGAATAAATATCGCGAGGGGTAATTAAATTGTTAAGCAAAATCAGTTAACTAAAATAGAAACTTGTATTCACTTGTCGTTAACGGAAAACATATAATTTGTGGATACCTATGAAAATAAAACTCAATTTCACGCGGTTATTTTTGCCAAAAGATTCGCTTTCAGAAAAACCGACGCCATACGGCTCTCACCTTATGGCGTCGACTTAAATTACTTTTTAGAAATCAGGAATTTTACGACATCAGCATATTGCTGGACGTAAACGTCCATTGAGCTGGTGTCCAGACCGTCGTTCTTAACCATATATTTGCCGTTCACAAACAGAGACGGAACCCCGCGCAGCTGTAAATCCGCCGCTGCTTTTTCCTGCTGAACCACCAGAGATTTCACGACGAAGCTATTAAGCGCGCTATCGTAGTCTTCCCCTTTAACCCCAGCAGAGATGAAGACGTTACGAATATCTTCCGGTTTCTGCACCGTCTGGTTTTTCTGTACCGCATCAAACATGAGCGGGCTGATTTTATCCTCAACACCCAAGGCAATAGCGACCGCCCACGCTTCCGTCAGGTTTTTTCCCAAGTCCCCAGGAAATCCACATGGTACTTAACCATTTTAGTGCCAGCCGGCAACCCTTTCTGTATCGCATCAGGGATGTGATAAATCTGGGAAAACTGATAGCAATGCGGGCAATAGAAAGAGAAAAATTCCAGGACCTGCGGCTCCTGCGTCGCGGTTCTATCCAGCGTGACAAACTGTTTCCCCTCGGTGAAATCCGCAGCGGAAGCACTGAACGCCATGATGACACCAATCAGTGTTAGCCATACTTTCTTCATATCACTCTTTTCTCCGTTAACTTTAGTACATCGGCGTCAGCTGCAAAGGCGGTTCCTGCAACAGCTTAACCTGCTCGACAAAGGTGGAGGCTTGTTTCGACCAGAAATCGGCATCCTGCATCCAGGGAAAGCTCCTTGGAAACGCAGGGTCTTGCCAACGACGGGCAACCCAGGCCAGATAGTGAATCATTCTCATCGCTCGCAACGGCTCGATGAGTGCCAGTTCCTTCTCATCGAAAGAAGAAAACTCGCTGTAAGCGTCCAACAGAATATCCAGCTGTATTCGCTGCTCACGCCGCTCGCCGTGCAAAAGCATCCACAAATCCTGAATGGCGGGTCCGTTGCGGGCATCATCCAAATCAACGAACAAAGGGCCGTCACGCCACAGAATGTTGCCGGGATGGCAATCTCCGTGCAGTCGGGCCGACGTCGAGTCGTCATGCCAGCAGCGTTTCACTTCTTGAATCAGACGATTGGTCGCGTTCAGAAAGGTTTCCCGCAGCGAAGCTGGTATCAAAGCGCATCGGGATAACTCATCAAACGGCTCATACAGATACTCCTGTAGGCCGATAGTCGGCCGCGCGGCGAAATCGCGTTTACGACCAGTTTGATGAATACGTCCCAAATAACGACCAACCCCTTCCAGCTGGTCGTCGTTATCCATTTCATACTGCCTTCCCCCTACGCTGGGAAAGACGGTAAAGAAAAAGCCATCATGCTCATGCAAGGTCTCCCCTGCAGCGCCAAAGGCGCAACAACCGGCACTTCGTCCTGCGCCAGTTCAGCAGCAAACTGATGTTCTTCGTCGATCTGAGCCTTGCTCCAGCGCTGAGGACGGTAGAATTTGACCACGTAGCGCTTACGATCTTCATCGCTAAGCTGGTATACCCGGTTTTCGTAGCTATTGAGCGCGATTAATCCGGAGTCGACGCGTACGCCTGCAGACCAAAGCGCATCCATGATGACGTCGGGCGACAGGGTATGAAAATTGAATACAGCATCATGCATTGCGTTTAACGCTCCCGTTGCAAAAGGCGTACGCGCGCATCGACGCGAAAAACGAGCTTTTCATTAGTCTTTGATGACTCCACGGGCTCGCAGGATCGCCGTTTTGAAATCCACTTCTACGTCTTTCTGCAACCCTGGGATCGGTTGATCTTGGTTGGAGCCACGCATTTTCAAATGGTAGATAAGGATATCATCAGTCAGATCCCCTAGCGCCCCCTCAAACCCTGCTTCCTTTGCAAGTTTTTGTAAAAATTCCATCAAATTCAAATCAGGTTCCTGCTGCCAGGCCGGGTGCAGCAGTTCAACTAACTCATTCACGCGATGACATTTCATGGTCGGTTCTCCATACTCAACGTTAATAGTCGTGTACTTAGTATGAGGAAAGCGCTTGGCGTTACGCCATTGTTTTCCCTCAGTCAGCATCATTTATTTTCAGGTCAACACATCATGATCACGGGAATCATTCTGGCTGGCGGACAATCCTCGCGGATGGGCGGCCACGATAAAGGTCTGCTCCTGCTGAAGGGCATTCCGCTGTATCAACACGTTTTAACACGGCTGGTCAGCCAGGTGGATAACGTACTCATCAATGCCAACCGGCACCATGAACGTTACCAGCAAAGCGGGTATCCGGTGATCGGTGATATTAACCGCCAATTTGCCGGACCGTTAGCGGGGATGTACTCGGGATTAGCCCTCATGGAAAGCGAATGGGCGCTTTTTGCTCCCTGTGATGTGCCAGCGCTACCGTTAAATCTCGTCTCTCGTTTACAACAGCACATTGGACATCATCCCGCGGCCTATGCGACCGACGGCGAACGCGACCATCCGACGTTACTTCTTATCAATAAAAGCCAGACCCGCGCGCTTGAGGCCTTTCTGTCGAAGGGTGACCGCAAACTGATGCTGTTTCTCAATCACATTGATGTGCAACCCGTGTCATTCGGCGATCAACGTAAGGCATTTCGCAATATTAATACGCCAGAAGAACTTGCTGATTGGCGAGAGGACCTAAAAGATGAGTAGCGCCGTACCGCTTCTGGCGATCGCCGCATACAGCGGTACCGGAAAAACGACATTGTTAACGCAGTTAATTCCCTTACTCAAAGCATCTGGTATTCGCGTCGGCATGATTAAACATACGCACCATGAGATGGATATCGATACACCGGGGAAAGATAGTTATCGCCTCCGCAAAGCGGGGGCTGATCAGACGCTGGTCGCGAGCGCAAAACGCTGGGCATTGATGACGGAAACGCCGGATCAGTCAGAACCTGATCTTGCGTGGCTGGCGAGCAGAATGGATCATACAAAGCTCGATCTGGTGCTGGTCGAAGGCTTTCGCCGCGAGAAGATCCCCAAAATCGTCCTGTATAGGCAGGATACGGGTCATAATGTGGCTGATTTGATCGATAATGACACTCTGGCGATCGCCAGCGATGTGCCCTTAAACGTCCCCGTGCCTCAACTCAATCTGAACCATCCTTCCGCTATCGCCGCCTTTATATGCCAATGGCTCGATGCCCAATAGCCGTGGATATGAGTGAGCCCCCTCCAGATCTTAGCCCGTGACTTAACGCTACAAGGATTAGAGGGGTCGGTGGGGAAGGCAAGAGTAGCGCTCTGTGATAGCTCCCTTTATGGAGCAACCAAGAAAATCCTTAACGATAAGCACCTCGAGCCAGTATTAAAGCTGGCGCATCTGGATCTTCATGATGGTGGACATCAGCGGGCTTATCCACTGTATGACGGCCCTTTCGCATTTCACGCCAGACTCTTCGCGCGACGCCTCATCGGCGTGGTCAGTACCGAGTCATCACAAAGCAGGGGCAAAAGAGAGTTTAACCTCACTCAGGACTGATACCGGCGGGATAAATAGGTCCAGGTGCAGAATCAAGGGAGCATGGGGTCAGGATGGGTAAAGGGAGCAAGCTGTTGAGCAGGAATAGGTCATCACAACGGTCTTTTGAGCCACGCAGACACTTGCAGAACCCGACTCACGTCCACCAATCCTGTCCCGACATGGCGTGTGACCCTCACCGGGGGGCGGGACTACAGGGTCTGTGCTGGCACGGTGCAGATACAGTGCGGCTCTGTCCGCGTCTTTCTCCGCCCCAACGCAAAAACCCCCAGCTTGCGCTGAGGGTTTCTACTTTAATTAATGCCTGGCAGTTCCCTACTCTCACATGGGGAGACCCCACACTACCATCGGCGCTACGGCGTTTCACTGCTGAGTTCGGCATGGGGTCAGGTGGGACCACCGCGCTATCGCCGCCAGGCAAATTCTGTTTCATCCCAACCGTTACGTCCTACTTCCACGCAACCATCAGAACCAATCTTCGAACAAGCTGAATACGTCTCTCTAAAAACACCTTCGGTGTTGTAAGGTTAAGCCTCTCGGGTCATTAGTACTGGTTAGCTCAACGTATCGCTACGCTTACACATCCAGCCTATCTACGTCGTCGTCTTCAACGGCCCTTCAGGGGACTCAAGGTCCCAGGGAAGACTCATCTCGGGGCAAGTTTCCCGCTTAGATGCTTTCAGCGGTTATCTCTTCCGCACTTAGCTACCGGGCAATGCCATTGGCATGACAACCCGAACACCAGTGGTGCGTTCACTCCGGTCCTCTCGTACTAGGAGCAACCCCCCTCAATCTTCCAACGCCCACGGCAGATAGGGACCGAACTGTCTCACGACGTTCTAAACCCAGCTCGCGTACCACTTTAAACGGCGAACAGCCGTACCCTTGGGACCTACTTCAGCCCCAGGATGTGATGAGCCGACATCGAGGTGCCAAACACCGCCGTCGATATGAACTCTTGGGCGGTATCAGCCTGTTATCCCCGGAGTACCTTTTATCCGTTGAGCGATGGCCCTTCCATTCAGAACCACCGGATCACTAAGACCTGCTTTCGCACCTGCTCGAGCCGTCACTCTCGCAGTCAAGCTAGCTTATGCCTTTGCACTAACCTCCTGATGTCCGACCAGGATTAGCTAACCTTCGTGCTCCTCCGTTACTCTTTGGGAGGAGACCGCCCCAGTCAAACTACCCACCAGACACTGTCCGCAACCCCGATTAGGGGCCCACGTTAGAACATCAAACATTAAAGGGTGGTATTTCAAGGTTGGCTCCATGCAGACTGGCGTCCACACTTCAAAGCCTCCCACCTATCCTACACATCAAGGCTCAAGGTTCAGTGTCAAGCTATAGTAAAGGTTCACGGGGTCTTTCCGTCTTGCCGCGGGTACACTGCATCTTCACAGCGAGTTCAATTTCACTGAGTCTCGGGTGGAGACAGCCTGGCCATCATTACGCCATTCGTGCAGGTCGGAACTTACCCGACAAGGAATTTCGCTACCTTAGGACCGTTATAGTTACGGCCGCCGTTTACCGGGGCTTCGATCAAGAGCTTCGCCTTGCGGCTGACCCCATCAATTAACCTTCCGGCACCGGGCAGGCGTCACACCGTATACGTCCACTTTCGTGTTTGCACAGTGCTGTGTTTTTATTAAACAGTTGCAGCCAGCTGGTATCTGCGACTGGTATCAGCTCCGGGAGCAAGTCCCTTCACCAACACCAGCGTGCCTTCTCCCGAAGTTACGGCACCATTTTGCCTAGTTCCTTCACCCGAGTTCTCTCAAGCGCCTTGGTATTCTCTACCTGACCACCTGTGTCGGTTTGGGGTACGATTTCGTGTTACCTGGAGCTTAGAGGCTTTTCCTGGAAGCTTGGCATCGGCTACTTCATCACCGTAGTGACTCGTCATCACGCCTCAGTGTTAATGATGTTCCGGATTTACCAAAAACATCCACCTACACGCTTAAACCGGGACAACCGTCGCCCGGATAACCTAGCCTTCTCCGTCCCCCCTTCGCAGTAACACCAAGTACAGGAATATTAACCTGTTTCCCATCGACTACGCCTTTCGGCCTCGCCTTAGGGGTCGACTCACCCTGCCCCGATTAACGTTGGACAGGAACCCTTGGTCTTCCGGCGTGCGGGTTTTTCACCCGCATTATCGTTACTTATGTCAGCATTCGCACTTCTGATACCTCCAGCAACCCTCACAGGCCACCTTCGCAGGCTTACAGAACGCTCCCCTACCCAACAACACCTAAGTGTCGCTGCCGCAGCTTCGGTGCATGGTTTAGCCCCGTTACATCTTCCGCGCAGGCCGACTCGACCAGTGAGCTATTACGCTTTCTTTAAATGATGGCTGCTTCTAAGCCAACATCCTGGCTGTCTGGGCCTTCCCACATCGTTTCCCACTTAACCATGACTTTGGGACCTTAGCTGGCGGTCTGGGTTGTTTCCCTCTTCACGACGGACGTTAGCACCCGCCGTGTGTCTCCCGTGATAACATTCTTCGGTATTCGTAGTTTGCATCGAGTTGGTAAGCCGGGATGGCCCCCTAGTCGAAACAGTGCTCTACCCCCGAAGATGAGTTCACGAGGCGCTACCTAAATAGCTTTCGGGGAGAACCAGCTATCTCCCGGTTTGATTGGCCTTTCACCCCCAGCCACAAGTCATCCGCTAATTTTTCAACATTAGTCGGTTCGGTCCTCCAGTTAGTGTTACCCAACCTTCAACCTGCCCATGGCTAGATCACCGGGTTTCGGGTCTATACCCTGCAACTTAACGCCCAGTTAAGACTCGGTTTCCCTGCGGCTCCCCTATTCGGTTAACCTTGCTACAGAATATAAGTCGCTGACCCATTATACAAAAGGTACGCAGTCACCCTGATAAATCAAGGCTCCCACTGCTTGTACGTACACGGTTTCAGGTTCTATTTCACTCCCCTCGCCGGGGTTCTTTTCGCCTTTCCCTCACGGTACTGGTTCACTATCGGTCAGTCAGGAGTATTTAGCCTTGGAGGATGGTCCCCCCATATTCAGACAGGATAACACGTGTCCCGCCCTACTCATCGAACTCACAACTCATGCCTCTTCGTGTACGGGACTATCACCCTCTGTCGTGCGACTTTCCAGACGCTTCCACTAAGACACAAACTGATTCAGGTTCTGGGCTCCTCCCCGTTCGCTCGCCGCTACTAGGGGAATCTCGGTTGATTTCTTTTCCTCGGGGTACTGAGATGTTTCAGTTCCCCGGTTCGCCTCATGTCACTATGTATTCATGACATGATAGTGCAACGGATTGCACTGGGTTTCCCCATTCGGGTATCGTCGGGTATAACGGTTCATATCACCTTACCGACGCTTATCGCAGATTAGCACGCCCTTCATCGCCTCTGACTGCCTAGGCATCCACCGTGTACGCTTAGTCACTTAACCTCACAACCCGAAGGTGTTTCGTAAAACACTTCGCGCTGCGATTATTTGAGAGACTCTGATACAACCAAATCACATCTCAGTACTGCACGGAGAGATATGTTCAGCTGCATCGTTTCAAATTTCAGCTTGTTCCAGATTGTTAAAGAGCAATATCTTAAACACGACTCGTTAAAGTCATCTTTAAGATATTCGGTTGATAATGCCTTTCACTCATTATCGGTATGGCGTCCCCAAGGGGATTCGAACCCCTGTTACCGCCGTGAAAGGGCGGTGTCCTAGGCCTCTAGACGATGGGGACACGAAATCCGACTAAACCTCAGGCTTAATCGTTCCGCATCAGCATGAGTCAGAGACTCATCATCAACAGGTGCGCTTTTTGCTCTTGCTTTTTCATCAGACAATCTGTGTGAGCACTTCACTAGCACTTCACTTTGGTAAGGAGGTGATCCAACCGCAGGTTCCCCTACGGTTACCTTGTTACGACTTCACCCCAGTCATGAATCACAAAGTGGTAAGCGCCCTCCCGAAGGTTAAGCTACCTACTTCTTTTGCAACCCACTCCCATGGTGTGACGGGCGGTGTGTACAAGGCCCGGGAACGTATTCACCGTAGCATTCTGATCTACGATTACTAGCGATTCCGACTTCATGGAGTCGAGTTGCAGACTCCAATCCGGACTACGACGCACTTTATGAGGTCCGCTTACTCTCGCAAGTTCGCTTCTCTTTGTATGCGCCATTGTAGCACGTGTGTAGCCCTACTCGTAAGGGCCATGATGACTTGACGTCATCCCCACCTTCCTCCGGTTTATCACCGGCAGTCTCCTTTGAGTTCCCACCATTATGTGCTGGCAACAAAGGATAAGGGTTGCGCTCGTTGCGGGACTTAACCCAACATTTCACAACACGAGCTGACGACAGCCATGCAGCACCTGTCTCAGAGTTCCCGAAGGCACTAAAGCATCTCTGCTAAATTCTCTGGATGTCAAGAGTAGGTAAGGTTCTTCGCGTTGCATCGAATTAAACCACATGCTCCACCGCTTGTGCGGGCCCCCGTCAATTCATTTGAGTTTTAACCTTGCGGCCGTACTCCCCAGGCGGTCGACTTAACGCGTTAGCTCCGGAAGCCACAGTTCAAGACCGCAACCTCCAAGTCGACATCGTTTACAGCGTGGACTACCAGGGTATCTAATCCTGTTTGCTCCCCACGCTTTCGCACCTGAGCGTCAGTCTTTGTCCAGGGGGCCGCCTTCGCCACCGGTATTCCTCCAGATCTCTACGCATTTCACCGCTACACCTGGAATTCTACCCCCCTCTACAAGACTCTAGCTTGCCAGTTTCAAATGCAGTTCCCAAGTTAAGCTCGGGGATTTCACATCTGACTTAACAAACCGCCTGCGTGCGCTTTACGCCCAGTCATTCCGATTAACGCTTGCACCCTCCGTATTACCGCGGCTGCTGGCACGGAGTTAGCCGGTGCTTCTTCTGCGGGTAACGTCAATGAATAAGGCTATTAACCTTACTCCCTTCCTCCCCGCTGAAAGTACTTTACAACCCGAAGGCCTTCTTCATACACGCGGCATGGCTGCATCAGGGTTTCCCCCATTGTGCAATATTCCCCACTGCTGCCTCCCGTAGGAGTCTGGACCGTGTCTCAGTTCCAGTGTGGCTGGTCATCCTCTCAGACCAGCTAGAGATCGTCGCCTAGGTGGGCCTTTACCCCGCCTACTAGCTAATCCCATCTGGGTTCATCCGATGGTGTGAGGCCCGAAGGTCCCCCACTTTGGTCTTGCGACGTTATGCGGTATTAGCTACCGTTTCCAGTAGTTATCCCCCTCCATCGGGCAGATCCCCAGACATTACTCACCCGTCCGCCGCTCGCCGGCAAAGTAGCAAGCTACTTTCCGCTGCCGCTCGACTTGCATGTGTTAGGCCTGCCGCCAGCGTTCAATCTGAGCCATGATCAAACTCTTCAATTAAAAGCTTGATTTGCTAAGTTAATAGCGATGCTCAAAGAATTTACTGTTCATTCGTAATGAATTAACTGTTGTTCACTCTTCAAGACTTTTTCGTATCTAGTTGCGATAGTGTCTTGTGAGTGCCCACACAGATTGTCTGATTAAATTGTTAAAGAGCGTTTCGTTGCCGCCGAGGCGACTAACGTGAGGCCGCGTATATTACGCTTACCTCATTCAGAGTCAACGACTTTTTTCGTTTTTCTCCGACTGTTACTGCGATGCGTTGTCCGCTTTGCCGTGTCAGTGGGAGCGCATTATAGGGAGTTATTTCGGGCTGACAAGCGTTAATATGAAAAATATTATCGAGTGGATTCTTTTTGCCCAAAGCGTATGTAAAACCCGCGATTTACCACTGTATCGTCTAGAATTCACACACCGTCAGAAACGATTGCGGTATTTCCCTACCGATTCCCGGACAGCCAGCTCCGGCGTCAACGTCAAAACATTCGGCGGAGAGTCAGGATCCGTCATTCGATACAGCAGGGTGTCGATAGCCAGCTCGCCCAATTCATCCTTCGGTTGCTGAATGGTCGTTAAAGGCGGAGAGAGATAGCGCGCCAGCTCTATATCGTCGTACCCCATCACCGCCACATCTTCAGGAATAGACAATCCGGCCTGATGCAACGCGCGGTAAACGCCCACCGCCATCGCATCGTTACAGGCAAAGACCGCTTCAGGCGGCAATTCTAGCCTCAGTAACTGCTGCATTGCTTGATAACCAGAAGCAAATTCGAAATCGCCGGAGACTTCATAGAAAGAAGGACGGGGCAGTCCCGCATCGTCCATCGCTTTACGGTAACCCTCCAGACGATTATGCGCCGTGGTTTTATCCAGCGGCCCGGTAATGCAGGCGATACGACGATAGCCTTGCGTTATCAGGTATCGCGTTGCGATCTCACCGCCCTGCAGAGAATTGTCTTTAATCACCCCGCCGCAACCTTCGAAGGGCGCCCAGTCCATCATAACGGTAGGTAAAGAAGGGTAGCGGCGCATGATGTCAGGAGAAAGCGCGCTGCTTTCCGAACACATTAATAGCAGACCATCCACACGCTTTTGCAACAACGTCTCCAGACTGCGACTCATGCGTTCAGGGTCGCCTTCCGTATTACACAGAATCAGACTGTAGCCACGTTCATAGCAGCTGCGCTCCACGCCGCGCACAACCTCCGCATAAAAGGGGTTGCTGCTCGCCGTCAGCAGCATACCGATCGTGCGGGTTTGATTGATTTTCAGACTCCGAGCCAACGCGGACGGTGCGTAGTTCAACTGCTTAACCGCCTGCAAGACTTTCTCGCGCACGGCTTCGCTGACAAAACGGTCGCCATTGATAACGTGGGATACCGTCGACGTGGATACGCCCGCCACTCGGGCGACATCTTTCATCGTTGCCAAAAATCACTCCTGTTCCTGCAAAAATGCCTCTATTTCATGACGCCACGGTACTGACGGCTGACCACCGCGTCGCGTTACCGCGATTGCCGCCGCCGCATGAGCGAAACGAACGGCCTCCCGCATCGGCATCTCTTCGAGCAATGCTGTCAGCAAAGCGCCGTTGAAAGTATCGCCCGCGGCGATGGTATCAACAGCCTCCACGTGAAACCCCGGGATCAGCTGCCCATGCCCCTGTTCACTCACCCACGCGCCGCGACGCCCCAAAGTAATAATCACACACCCCACACCTTTATCATGCAGCGCCTGCGCCGCGCGCTGAGCATCAGCGTCGGTTTCCACTCGAATACCGGTCAGATGCTGCGCCTCGGTTTCGTTAGGCGTCATCATATCCACCAGCGCGAGCAATTCATCTGGCAGAGGACGCGCAGGCGCGGGGTTGAGGATGACACGGGTGCCGTGTCGCCGCGCTAACTGAGCGGCGGCTATCACGGTTTCTAACGGGGATTCCAGTTGCATCAACAGCGCGGACGCCTCTGCTATCTGCTGCTGAAACCGCGCCATTACGCCAGGACTCAAGGCCGCATTCGCCCCAGCGTGAATGGCGATCATATTTTCAGCGTCATCGTTGACCCAAATCAGCGCCACACCGGTCGTCTGACCGGGGACCGCCTCCACGGCGGAGATATCGACATGGTCTTCCGCCAGCTGCTGACGAATACGCTGACCGATATCGTCGGCCCCTACGCAGGCGATAAAAGCGATATCCGCCCCACCGCGCCCGGCCGCAACGGCCTGATTAGCCCCTTTGCCGCCAAAGGCCACGTTATAATGCTTACCGATCACCGTTTCACCGGGCGAAGGGAACTGCGCCAGATTGAGAATATGATCCGCATTGATGCTGCCCAGCACCACCAGTCTTCCGGCTTTCATCGCACGCTCTCCCAATGAACACGCCGCGTTGAACCGCGGCGCATCCGTCAATACGTTATGGTTTGGTCATTAACTTCAAATCGACGGGGATCACCGCAGGTACCTGTTCGCCTTTCAGGACTTTATCCGCCGTCTGAACGCCGATGATACCAATCTGATCCGGGCGCTGAGCCACCGTTGCAGCCAGCTTGCCGCCGTTAACGGCTTTTATCCCGTCCGTCGTGCCATCAAATCCCACCACCAGCACATCATCTCTGCCCGCCGTCTGCAAAGCGCGCAACGCGCCCAGCGCCATTTCGTCGTTTTGCGCGAACACCGCTTTCACCGCAGGATGCGCCGTCAGCAGATTTTGCATGACGTTCAACCCTTTGGTGCGATCAAAATCCGCCGGCTGACTGGCCAGAATGTCGAAATGGTGCTGCTTTGCCGATGTCATGAAACCGCGACCGCGTTCGCGGGCCGCCGATGTTCCCGCCAGTCCTTCCAACTGGATGACTTTCGCGCCTTCGCCCAGCTTACCGGAGATAAAGTCTGCTGCTGCGGCTCCGCCAGCGGCGTTGTCCGACGCCACATGGCTGACGACCTTACCGCTGCTGGCAACGCGATCCAATGTAATCACCGGGATGTTGGCCTGATTGGCCATTTTGATGGCATTTCCCACCGCATCGGAGTCGGTGGGGTTAATCAGCAGCAGCCGGGCGCCGCGAACGGTCAGGTCCTGCACGTTTGATAACTCTTTCGCCGGGTTATTCTGCGAATCCAGCACAACCAGGTTATAGCCTTGTTTGTCCGCCTCTTTCTGGACGCCATCCTTCAATGAAACAAAGAAGGGATTGTTCAGCGTCGACACCACCAGTGCGATGGTCTCTTTGGCCGCAACCTGAGCGGAGAGCGTTGCGCTTAAGGCAACGGCGGAAATTAACGTCACAAGCGTTTTGATTTTCATCTTTAAGATTCCTGTTTCAATGACGGTTATTTACTGCTTTTGTTGTCTACCAGAACCGCCAGCAGAATCACGGCCGCTTTGACGATCATTTGGTAGTAAGACGATACGCCCAGCAGATTCAGCCCATTGTTCAAAAATCCAAGAATCAATGCGCCAATCAGCGTACCCATGACACGCCCTTTACCGCCCGCCAGGCTGGTACCGCCCAGAACGACGGCGGCGATGGCATCCAGCTCATAACCCGACCCCGCCGTAGGCTGAGCGGACGACAGACGAGCGACTTCAATAATACCCGCCAGCGCCGACAGCAGGCCGCACAGCGCGTAGACCGCAATTTTGACCTTATCCACGCTGATGCCGGAGAGGCGAGTCGCCGCCTCATTGCCGCCCAGTGCATAGATGTAGCGTCCGAAGCGGGTGTGATGGAGCACGTACCACGCCGCCAGAAAGACGCCCGCCATTAACCAGATAGGCGTCGGCACGCCCAGCGGACGCCCAATGCCGAACCAGCCCAACACATCCGCCGACGCGGAAAAGCCGGCATTGATCGGGCTGCCGTTGGTGTAAACCATGGTGACGCCGCGTAACAGCAACATCATGACTAACGTCGCAATAAACGCCTGTACGCGACCTTTGGCGACAATGAAGCCGGTGCCCGCGCCGATAGCCGCCCCCAACCCCAGCGCGGCGAACACTGCCACCAGCGCATTGACCTCCATCCCCACCAGCGACGCCGCCACCGCGCCGGTCAGCGCCAGCAGCGATCCCACGGATAAATCAATGCCCGAGGAGAGGATCACCAGCGTCATCCCCACCGCCATAATGGCGTTGACCGACGTCTGCTGCAGAATGTTGAACAGATTGTTCAGGGTGAAGAAGTTGGGGCTCAACGCCGACACCACCGCGATTAGGATTAGCAGCGCGATTAACGACTTTTGTTCCAACAGCCACGCTTTGCCGAAGCGGCGCTTTGCGAGGATAGTGTGAGTGCTCATTTCGGCCTTACTCCTGCTCTATGCTGTAGTGTGGTTTTCCGACGGCGGCCGCCATCAACGCTTCCTGCGTCGCTTCATCGCGGGAGAATTCGCCGCTCAGACGCCCTTCGTGCATCACGAGGATGCGGTCGCTCATCCCCAGAACTTCGGGCATTTCCGACGACACCAGAATGATGCTCAGCCCTTCCTGCTTGAACTGGTTAATCAACTGGTAGATTTCCTTTTTGGCGCCGACATCCACGCCGCGGGTCGGTTCATCAAGAATCAACACCTTCGGCCGCGTCATCAGCCCGCGCGCTATCGCCACTTTTTGCTGATTGCCGCCGGAAAGTAGCCCGATGGGCTGATCCATGGAGGGCGTACGAATATGAAACAGGCGGATAAAGTCGCTCACGGCCTGCGCTTCCTCACCGTGTTTCAGCGTTCCGTTGGTATGGCTGAAATAACGTAGCGCCGTCAGAGACATGTTTTCCTTTACCGACATGCCGAGCACCAGCCCGTCGCGCTTGCGGTCCTCGGAGATATAAACGATGCCGTTCGCCAAACCGTCTTGCGGTGAACGCGTCACGACATCCCGGCCATCCAGCGTTACCGTGCCGCCTGTACGGGGCAACGCGCCGTAGAGGATTTTCATCAACTCTGTGCGACCCGCGCCCATCAGACCGGAAACGCCGAGAATCTCACCCTTGCGCAAGGTAAAGCTGACCGGCTCTACGCCCGGCCCGGAGACCCGATCGACGCGCATCCGAACTGCCCCCGGCGCCTGAGCGAGGCGAGGATATTGATCTTCGAGCTTGCGACCCACCATCATCTCGATCAGCCGCTCTTCCTGCAGATCGCCAATCGGAAGCTCGCCGATAAACTGCCCGTCGCGCATTACCGTGACATCGTCGCACACCTCAAAAATCTCTTTCAGGCGATGAGAGATGTAGACCAGCCCGCAGCCTTGCGCCTTCAACTCGCCGATGACGCTGAATAAAGAGGCGGTTTCGGTATCGGTCAACGCGTCCGTGGGCTCATCCATGACGATGACCTTCGACTCAAAACTGAGCACCTTGGCGATTTCCACCATTTGCTGATCGCCAATCGACAGCTCTCCTACCGGTCGACGGCTGTCATAACGCAGGTTTAACCGCTGCAGCAGGCGATCCGCTTCGGCATACATGCGTTTCCAGTCGATGCGGCCGAGCGGCGTCGTAAATTCTCGTCCCAGGAAGATATTTTCTGCGATGGTCAGCTGCGGGATCAGATTCAGCTCCTGATGGATGATGCCGATCCCCGCTTCCTGCGACGCCTTGGGTCCGCTAAAGGCGACGTCTTCGCCGAGAAAATGCAGGCTCCCGGCGTCTTTGCGATAGATCCCGGTCAACACTTTCATCAGAGTGGATTTACCCGCGCCGTTCTCGCCCACCAGCGCCATGACTTTGCCCGGATAGACGTTCAACCCCGCGCCGGATAGCGCTTTGACGCCCGGAAAGGATTTGGTAATGCCGTGCAGTTGCAGTAAAGGTTGCATAGCGGCCTCAGAAAGTGACGCCCGCGCACAGGATGACGTTCGCATAGGGGGAGCACTCCCCACTGCGGATCACGGCCCGGCATTGTGCGCTTTGCTGTTTGAAGGCGTCATGGGTGACGTAATGCAGCGAAATCGTGTTTCCCTGACGTTGTTCAAGCTGCAGCAAATGCTGCAACAACGCATCGTGGATGCGGGGATTGTTTTCGACGATCTCGTTGGCCAGAATAGCCGCTTCCACCTGCATTTCCGCCGTCGCCGTCTCCACCACCTGCATAAACTCGGGCACGTTGTGAGTGAGCGCCAGATCGATGCGTAGGGTCGTCTCCGCCACCGGCAGTCCGGCATCCGCGATCGCAATGCTGTCGGTATGCCCCAGACGGGCTATCACCTCGGAGATCGCGGTATTCAGCAGCACACCTTTTTTCATCATTCCCCCTGAGCGAAACGTTTCGCGTGCCGGAATAATGAGCAAACGGCGGTGGGAAGACAATCAAGATGTAGCCGAAATGTGATCGCCATCGAAACGTTTCGCTCGCGCAATAAAAACCAGGGAGAGAACGTATTAAAGGAAGGAGAAATCGAAAGAACAGAAACTGGGGCGGGGAAACCCGCCCGGAGAAGAGGAACGTTCGAGAGGCGTTAGTTCTGGATTTTCTTCACCTGTTTCACATCCAGCTCTGCGGAATTGAAACCTTTATCCAGCTCGCCTTGCAGCTCGACCTTGTCGGTCGGCGTCACGCTCTGACCGTTCCAGTATTTGTCGTCGATCTCGACCGTTATCGTACCGGTCTCGTCGCGGAACAGGTAATCCTCGCTGCCGACGCGACGCTCAATATGGCCGCGCACCGTCACCCAACTATCATCTTTCAGATCTTTGGCTTTCGCCACCGTCGTCACGCTGCCGTCGGGACCAGAAAACCCGCCAGCGGGATGCGATGAGGACGCGGACGTATTAGGCTCCACAAATCCGCCGGTCTGGGCGGCAAAAACCGGGGCGGAACACAGGGCGGTGATAGCGAATAGTGCTGCTGTTTTTTTCATAAAAACTCCTTAATACCGTTGATTGCCGTAGGGTAAAACTGCGTTTTATTTGCCTTACAGCGCCACTAAAACAAAATGTTCTTAACAGGATCTTAAGGATAGCCAATTATCCATTATCTTTATCAATACGGTGGTCGGCGCCACATTTCCGGGCCTTTGGGCTGTTCTCTCAGTACCATCCCCCGATAACATCCCCTCAACGCAAGGCGGGAGAAAATGAGAATACTGCTGATAGAAGATGACCGGCTGATAGGCGACGGCATCAAGGCTGGATTGAGCAAACTGGGGTTTAGCGTCGACTGGTTCCTGCAAGGCGAACAGGGGATGCAGGCCTTGCATGCCGCCCCTTACGACGCGGTAGTGCTGGACCTGAGCCTGCCTGAAATGGATGGTCTGGTCATCCTGCGGCGCTGGCGGCAGGCCGGAGAGTCAATCCCGGTGCTGATTCTGACCGCGCGCGACGCGCTGGAAAACCGGGTCCAGGGATTGCAGGACGGCGCAGACGACTACCTGTGTAAACCGTTCGCCCTCACGGAAGTGGCTGCGCGGCTGCAGGCGCTGATTCGCCGCCGTCATGGCGAGCTGCGGCCAAAGCTTGTCTACGACAACGTGGCGTTAGAGCCGGGCACGCGCACCGTCACCGTCGACGATCGTCCCGTCGAATTGAAGTCGCGCGAACTGGCGCTGCTGGAGCTGTTCATGATGAACGCCGGTCGAATTCTGACGCGCGCGCAGTTGGAGGAAAAGCTGTACGGCTGGGACGATGACGTGTCCAGCAACGCCGTGGAAGTCCACATTCATCATCTGCGCAAAAAGCTGGGCAGCCACGTCATCCGTACCGTCCACGGCGTAGGTTACCGGCTGGGAGATGCCCCGTGAAAAGATTAAATCTGCGCCTCCGTCTGCTGCTGGGATTCATGCTGCTGACGCTGCTGTGCTGGGGCGCGGCCGCCATCCTGGCCTGGCAACAGACCCGGCACAACATCGACGAACTGTTCGATACCCAGCAACTGCTATTCGCCAAACGACTGGCCACCCTCACGCCGCAGGATCTCCAACCACAGGAGCTGCCCGCCGCCCGGCAAATCATGAAAAGGGCGCGCGGCGAGCAGGATGAGGATGCGCTGGCCTTCGCCATTTTCCGGGCCGACGGACAGCGGGTGCTGAGTGATGACGACAACGGCAAACGGTTTATGTTCTCCGACTATCAGCACGATGGATTCACCACCGGCCAATTACACAATGACGACGATCTCTGGCGGTTAGTGTGGCTGACCACGCCGGATAAACGCTATATCGTGGCCGTCGGGCAGGAGGTGGAATATCGCCACGATATGGCGATCGCCATCGTGAAAACCAATCTCACGCCCTGGCTGGCCGCCTTGCCCGTCATGCTGCTCTTGCTGTTCCTGTTGGTCACCTACGAGCTGCGGCCGCTGACGCATATCGCGCGCCAGCTCGGACAACGTCGCCCGGATGACGAGTCGCCCATCGCCGCGCCGAGACTGCCGCAAGAAGTGCGCCCGCTGGTGGACGCCCTGAACGACCTGTTCGCCCGCATCAACGCCATGCTGACGCGGGAGCGACGTTTCACCTCTGATGCCGCCCATGAACTGCGTAGCCCGTTAGCCGCGCTGAAAGTTCAGGCCGAGGTCGTCCAACTGGCTCATGACGATGAAGAGATGCGGCGACGCGCGCTCGGCCAGTTAGACGCAGGCATAGATCGTGCGACCCGGCTGGTCGATCAACTGCTGACCCTCTCTCGTCTCGACGTCGACAACGATCCCGCCTCATCGGAAACGGTCCATTGGCAGCCGCTGCTTCAACAGGCCGTTGCCGATCAGACAGAGGAAGCCCGACGTCAGGGCGTGACGCTCCACCTCAATACGCCAGAAACGCCGGTGGTCACGCCGGGCAACACGCTGCTGCTGACACTGCTGGTGCGCAATCTGCTGGATAATGCCATTCGTTATGGCCGTAACGGCGCAAGCGGCGTCGTGCGCGTCAGGCTCACGATAGAGGGGTTGGAAGTGGCCGACGAAGGGCCGGGCGTACACGAAGAGATATTGCTGCGGTTGGGCGAACGCTTCTTTCGTCCGCCCGGTCAGGAAGCATCGGGCAGCGGACTGGGCCTGTCGATAGTGAACCGCATCGCCCATCTGCATGGCATGACGACACGGTTCGCGAATCAGCCGGGCGGCGGGTTCTCCGCCCAACTGACCTGGCCGCTAACCCGAGGTCACTAAATTTCCACCTGAATCCCTAGTTCAATCAGCCGATTAGGTGGAATTTCAAACTGATCGGCGGCTCTCAATGCGTTGCGGCTCAGCATCATGAACAGCTTGCCGCGACCGCGCATATACCACGGACGTTTGCCCATAATCAGCGATTCGTTAGACATGAAGAAGGTGGTTTCCAGCATCTGACAGGTCAAGCCGTCCTGCCAGCAGCGGTGGAAAACTTCTTCCACGTTGGGCGTTTCCCGCCATCCGTAGCTGGCGATAACCCGCCAGAAAGAAGGCGAAAGCTGTTCGACCGTCACACGACGAGCGTTGTGTACGTACGGCGCATCTTCGGTCCGCATCGTCAGCAGCACCACGCGTTCGTGCAACACCTTGTTATGTTTCAAGTTATGCAGCAGTGCGAACGGGATGACGTGCGTTGCCCGGGAGAAGTACACCGCCGTGCCCGGCACCCGCACCGGCGGGTTTTTCTCCAGTGAAGCGATCATCGCCTCCAGCGAGTTGCCGTGCTCATTCAGCCGCCTCATCAGGCGGAAACGCTCGCTCTTCCAGGTCGTCATGATGACGAACATCACCATGCCCAACGCCAAAGGCAACCAGCCGCCGGAGAAAATTTTCACGGCGTTGGCCAGAAACATCGGAACGTCGATCATCAGCAGCACCGCCAACACCAGATAGACCACGTAGCGATACCAGTGCCAGTTTTTAACCGCGACGATACACACCAGAATACTGGTCAGCACCATCGTCCCCGTCACGGCGATCCCATAGGCCGCAGCCAGTCGACTCGAGTGTTCGAAGCTGACGATCACCAGCACCACCGCCACATACAGCAGCCAGTTGATCACCGGAATATAGATTTGCCCGGACTCCATATCGGAGGTATGCACAATCTTCATCGGCGGCAAATAGCCGAGACGCACCGCCTGGCGAGTGAGCGAGAAGACGCCGGAGATCACCGCCTGTGAAGCGATGATTGTCGCGAAAGCGGCCAGCACCAGCAGCGGGATCAACGCCCAGTCAGGCGCCAGCAGGAAGAAGGGGTTTTTAATCGCTTCGGGATCTTTCAGCAGCAGCGCGCCCTGACCGAAGTAGTTGAGTATCAACGACGGCAGTACCACCAGGAACCAGGCGATGCGGATAGGCAATTTGCCGAAGTGACCCATATCGGCGTACAAGGCTTCGACCCCGGTGATAGCCAGCACCACCGCGCCCAACGCGAAGAAGGACACCATCTTATATTTGATGAAGAAATTCACGGCCCACATCGGGTTCAGCGCCTGCAAGACCTGCGGATGGTCGATCACGCTGCGCGCGCCGAGAATGCCGAGCGTCAGGAACCAGACTAGCATCACCGGGGCAAACAGACTCCCAACGCGCCCGGTACCGTGCTTTTGGATCATGAACAAGAGCGTCAGCACAGCGATGGAGACGGGGACGATATAAGATTCCAACGAGGGCGCGACGATATCCAACCCCTCTATCGCCGACATCACTGAGATAGCCGGTGTTATGACGACTTCGCCGTAAAAAAAGCTGCCGCCGATCAACCCCATAATAACGACTATCGCCGTGATCCGGTCCGAGGTGTTGCGCCCGGCCAGAGACATCAATGTCAGTATGCCCCCTTCTCCGGCGTTGTCGGCCCGCATGACGTAACTCAGGTATTTCATTGAAACGACTAAGACCAACAGCCAGAAAATCAGCGACAGAAAACCGTATACAGAATCCGATCCCACGCCGAAACCAAACTGCCCCGACAAACATTCCCTAAGCGTATAGAGAGGACTGGTACCGATATCGCCGTATACCACCCCTATAGCTGCCAGCGTAATCGCTGGCAATGGACGTTTATGTTCTGAATTCATAAACCCTATCTTCTATAGTCCATTAACACACTGAACCACCCATGCGTTGAGTAGCCCCAAAAACGCTCAGTATGCACAAATCACGCTAAAAGCCCATTTTTAAAACCCGCCATCCTGTTTCATCCACAGGACAATTATTGATTAACGCCGCTAACAATGCCCATAATCAGCTAATAATTCTTCAGCCAGACTGCTAATCTCAAACAGTGATTGACGGCAATGATGGATAAATAATGATACAACCCACCGCGCTGGCTGACCGAATCGCCCGCCTGAGCCAAGCCCTCGAACACGGCCTGTACGAAAGACAACATGCCATACGCTTATGCCTACTGGCCGCGCTGAGCGGAGAAAGCGTCTTTTTACTTGGACCGCCAGGGATCGCGAAAAGCCTGATTGCCCGCCGTCTGAAATATGCGTTCAGAGACTCCCGGGCTTTCGAATATCTGATGACGCGTTTTTCCACCCCGGAAGAGGTCTTCGGACCGTTGTCGATTCAGGCGCTAAAAGATGAAGGACGCTACCAGCGTCTGACCTCCGGCTATCTGCCGGAAGCGGAAATCGTTTTTCTGGATGAAATCTGGAAAGCGGGCCCGGCGATACTGAATACCCTACTGACCGCCATCAACGAACGACGCTTTCGCAACGGCGACAGTGAAGAACCGATTCCCATGCGTCTGCTGGTCACCGCCTCCAACGAACTGCCGGAAGCCGATAGCAGTCTGGAAGCCCTGTACGACCGTATGTTGATCCGCCTGTGGCTTGGCCGCGTGCAGGATAAACAGAATTTCCGGGCCATGCTGACCACCAGCGGCGGGGAACGCGATAATCCGGTTAGCGAAGCCCTGAGCGTCAGCGGCGAAGAGTATGTGCAGTGGCAGTCGCTCATTAACCAGATAACGTTGCCCGACGCCTGTTTCGATTTGATTTTCCAACTGCGCCAGCTGCTGGACTCGCAGGAAAATGCGCCTTATGTCTCCGATCGCCGGTGGAAAAAAGCGATTCGGCTGCTTCAAGCCTGCGCCTTCTTTAGTGGAAGGGACAACATTACGCCGGTGGATATCATCCTGCTCAAAGATTGCCTGTGGCATGACAACACCTCGTTCGATCTGGTGGAGCAGCTAATGAATCAGCTAATGACCGAGCACGCCTACCAGCAGCAGACGCTGCTTTTCCGGCTACAGCAGCTTAATCTGGAACGGCAACAGTACGAACAGCAGCAGAGTGAGCTTCAGGCCTTTCGGGTGGAAAAACAGGGTAATTTCTTCGCCCGTAAACCGCACTACACGCTGCCTGACACCCTCGCCGACGAGCCACTGACGCTGGTGCTGCAAACCCCGTTGGTGCTGAACGATCGTACGGTTACCCATCTGGTCTTCGACACCAAGGCGTTGTCGCACTGGCTGAATGCCGGGGGAGAAATCCGCGCGAAGCTGAACGGCCTCGGATTCGGACAACGTATCGATATGAAAGTCGATGACGCTCAGCACCTGATAGTTCATGACATCAGCCTGCAAAGCACAACGCTTTCGCTACCGGACAAAAGCAACATCAAGCTGCCTGAGTCTCTGGTGCAGCAGTACGACACCTTAAAGCTGCAGCTCAAGGAACAGCAACGTCGCTTCTCACAGCATCAGCCTTGTCTGTTCATCCCGAAAGAGTGGTTCGCGAGGATTGAAGAAAGCCTGCGGCAGGTCGATGAACAGATAGAACAGTCTCGACAGGAGTAACCCCCCAATGCTGACGCTGGAATCGCTGGAGCTCCTGCTTTCTATCGATGAGAACCATCTCCTGGACGATATGCTCGTCACGCTGCTGTCTACGCCGCAGCTGGCAATGTTCTTCGAAAAGCATCCGCGACTGAAGTCCGCCGTCATGAACGATCTCCCCAAGTGGAAAACGCTGTTGCAACAGCGGCTCCATACGACGGCGGCGCCGGAAGAACTCGAAAAAGAAGTGGAAGGCTACCAACAGGCGCTGGCCACCAGCCGTCTGACGCTGCCATCGCGTATGCCGGAGTTGATGGCGCTGCTAAAAGAGGTCAATTCTCCGTTTCTGGCTCAGGCGGACAAATTACGCCACTCTCCGGATGCCTCTGACCGCGAGATGAGCGCGGGATTACACGCGCTGTTTATCCAGCGCTGGCGCGCCAGCCTGACGCAGCAGACGCTGGAACTGCATCATCGGATCGTCGATCAGGAACGAGATACGTTGATCGAGGAGCTGCAACAGCGTCTCACCGTCACCGAATCACTGATTCCGGTATTGGCGGAAAACGATACCGCGGCGGGTCGGCTCTGGGATCTTAGCGCCGGAAAGCGTCTGACGCCGGATCTGCAACCCCTGCTCGCCACCAGCGCCTTCTTGCAGCAACAGCCTGAACTCCAGCAATTGGCCGAACGCCTGGGCCGCAGTAATGAAACCAAAACGGTACTTAGCCAGACAACGCCGCTTGAAGCGTTCAAGGTGATGATTCGCGAGCCGTCCCTGACGCCGGAACAGGTCAGCGGCATCCACCAGAGCGACGACATTTTACGGCTGATCCCGACGGAGCTGTCGACGCTGGGCGTTGACGAACTGGAGTACGAATTCTATCGCCGGTTGGCGGAACATCGCCTGCTGACATACCGCCTGCAAGGCGAAGGCTGGCGCGAAAAAATTCAGGAGTGGCCGGTCGTTCATCAAAATCAGGAGCAGCAACCGCGCGGGCCATTCATCGTCTGTGTGGATACCTCAGGATCGATGGGCGGCTTCAATGAACGCTGCGCCAAGGCGTTCTGTCTGGCGTTGATGCGTATCGCGCTGGAAGACAATCGCCGCTGCTACATCATGCTGTTCTCAACGGGCGTCGTCAGCTACGAGTTGACCTCCGCCACCGGTCTGGATGAAGCGATTCGTTTCCTTAATCAGTCATTTCGCGGCGGCACGGATATGGCGGACTGCGTCGCCGCCCTGTTGGATATCATGGCCAGTCAGCAATGGCAGGACGCGGACGCCGTCATGATCTCGGACTTTATCGCCCAGCGCCTTCCCGATCCGCTGATCGCGGAAGTTCGGCGGCGTCAGCGTCAGTATCATCATCGTTTTCATGCGGTGGCGATGTCCGATCACGGGAAACCGGGCATCTTAATGATTTTTGACCATATCTGGCGCTTCAACACCGGTCTGAAAAGCCGTTTGCAACGACGCCTGCATCACCCGAAAAGCTGAACGTTCGTTCGGCTTTTTTCCGGCATCGCCGTGATAGACGTTGCTTAAGCCCGCCATTCGCAGTAAAACGCAGAAACAGACAACAATAGAGACGTGTTATGGCCGACACCTATTCAATGGACGAACTCGACCGCAGTATCCTCGGCGCGCTGATGGAAAATGCGCGTACGCCCTATGCGGAGCTCGCCAAGCAGTTCGCGGTCAGCCCCGGCACCATCCATGTCCGGGTAGAAAAAATGAAACAGGCGGGCATTATCGTCGGCACGCGTCTGGACGTGAATCCCAAGCAACTGGGCTACGATGTATGCTGCTTTATCGGCATTATTCTGAAGAGCGCCAAAGATTACCCCTCCGCGCTCGAAAAGATGAATAACCTGGAAGAAGTGGTGGAAGCGTATTACACCACCGGGCACTACAGCGTGTTCATCAAGGTGATGTGCCGCTCTATCGACGCCCTGCAGGATGTACTTATCAACAAGATCCAGACAATTGATGAAATCCAGTCCACAGAGACCCTGATCTCCCTGCAAAACCCCATCATGCGGACGATCGCGCCCTAAGCCTTTTTTCCTATCCCCCTATTATCCACAGGTAGATCCCACCAAAATCACAGCGTACAATGGCCCGTCTTTTCATCCGACGGGATCGTGTATGACCCATATCACTCTTATTAGCGGTAGCACGCTTGGCAGCGCGGAGTACGTCGCAGAGCATTTGGAAACCCTGCTGCAACAGGCTGACTTTACCACCACGCTGTTGCATGGCCCCGAACTCAGCGAAGTTCCGACAGAAGGGTTATGGCTGGTAATCACCTCCACGCATGGCGCTGGCGACTTGCCTGACAACCTGAAAACGTTGTTTGAAAATATAGAGGCGAATAAGCCCGACCTATCGGAGATCCGTTTTGGCGCGATCGGGATCGGCAGTAAGGAGTACGACACTTACTGTGGCGCGATCCTGACAGTCGATCGCGTTTTGCAGGATCGTGGAGCAAAAAGGATCGGTGAAATCCTCAAGATCGACATCACCGAGCACGAAATTCCGGAGGATCCAGCGGAAGAATGGGTGGGATCGTGGGTTAATTTACTCAGATAATGCCTTTTTTCACTCCTTTATCTGTGGATAAAACGCGTTATAACAGGGGTAAAACCGGTAGTTATCCCAATAACAACTGCCGGTCGTTTTCTGAGCTGTGCATAACTACCCATTCAGATCCCAGCTTATACGGTGTGGGATCACCGATCTTTCACAGCTAATGATCCCGATTAAAGGATTGATCATTCTGCCGATTTTGCGGTTATCCACAGATAACGTCGATCCTAATAAGAGATCTAATAAAGAGATCTTTAAATAAAAAGATCTTTCTTTAATTACCTGACGATCAACCGCGCTTGGTCGTTCGAACAAACTTGAGTAGAATCCCCCACCCCAGGGCCGTAACGATCGTTCGCAACCACGCGAGGTGCAGTACCATGTTTTATCCAGATCCTTTTGACGTCATCGTGATCGGCGGAGGTCACGCCGGCACAGAAGCCGCGATGGCTTCTGCTCGAATGGGACGTCAAACCCTTTTACTGACGCATAACATTGATACGTTAGGACAAATGTCATGCAATCCAGCCATTGGCGGGATCGGAAAAGGACATCTGGTCAAAGAGATCGACGCCATGGGTGGCCTGATGGCCAGCGCGATCGATCAGGCGGGTATTCAGTTTAGGATACTAAACATCAGTAAAGGCCCGGCAGTACGCGCTACCCGAGCTCAGGCAGACCGCGTCCTGTATCGACAGGCGGTGAGAACGGCGCTGGAGAATCAGGAGAACCTGACGATCTTCCAGCAGGCTGTCGACGATCTGATAGTGGAAAACGATCGCGCGGTGGGTGTTGTCACCCAGATGGGACTGAAATTCCGCGCTAAATCCGTTGTTCTGACCGTCGGGACTTTCCTGGACGGCAAAATTCATATCGGGATGGATAACTACAGCGGTGGCCGTGCTGGCGATCCGCCGTCCATTCCGCTCGCTAAACGTCTGCGGGAACTGCCGCTGCGCGTCGGCCGCCTGAAAACAGGCACACCGCCGCGCATCGACGCTCGCACTATCGACTTCAGCGTTCTGGGCCAGCAGCATGGCGACAACCCGATGCCGGTGTTCTCCTTCATGGGAAGCGCCAGTCAGCATCCGGCGCAGATGCCCTGCTACATCACGCATACCAACGAACGTACGCATGAGGTGATCCGTAATAATCTGGATCGCAGCCCGATGTACGCGGGCGTTATCGAAGGCATCGGACCTCGCTACTGCCCGTCTATCGAAGACAAAGTCATGCGCTTTG
Organism: Lonsdalea britannica; assembly: GCF_003515985.1. Lineage (GTDB taxonomy): Bacteria > Pseudomonadota > Gammaproteobacteria > Enterobacterales > Enterobacteriaceae > Lonsdalea > Lonsdalea britannica. The sequence goes on from NZ_CP023009.1 coordinate 1,082,131, forward strand.
CCGACCGTAATGCTCATCAGATTTTCCTGGAACCGGAAGGGCTGACCAGCAACGAGATATACCCGAACGGTATCTCAACCAGCCTGCCGTTTGACGTGCAATGGCAGATTGTTCGCTCTATGGCCGGGATGGAAAATGCACGCATTGTTCGTCCTGGCTACGCGATCGAATATGACTTTTTCGATCCGCGCGATCTCAAACCGACGCTGGAAAACAAATTTATCCACGGCCTGTTCTTTGCCGGCCAGATCAACGGCACCACCGGTTACGAAGAAGCGGCGGCTCAGGGCATGCTGGCGGGACTCAACGCCGCACGACTGGCCTTCGAACAGGATGGATGGACCCCGCGTCGCGATCAGGCCTACATCGGCGTGCTGGTGGACGATCTCTGTACGCTGGGCACCAAAGAACCGTACCGCATGTTCACTTCGCGAGCGGAATACCGTCTGATGCTGCGTGAAGACAACGCGGACCTGCGTCTGACCGAACAAGGTCGAGAACTGGGCATGGTCGACGATATTCGCTGGGCGCACTTCAACGAGAAGCTGGAAAGCATCGAAAAAGAGCGTCAACGCCTGCGTGATGTGTTCGTCCACCCGCATTCTGAGCAGGTTGCCGAAATCAACACGCTGCTGAAAGCGCCATTGTCTCGCGAAGCCAACGGTGAAGATTTGCTGCGTCGCCCTGAAATTGACTATGCGCTGCTAACGCAGTTGCCGATGTTCGCACCGGCGCTGAGTGATGCCAAAGCGGCGGAGCAGGTCGAGATTCAGGTCAAATACGAAGGCTATATCGCCCGTCAGCTGGAAGAGATCGAAAAACAGCAGCGTAATGAAAATACCTTGCTGCCTGTTGACCTGGATTATCGTCAGGTCAGCGGACTGTCGAACGAAGTGGTCGCCAAACTCAACGATCACAAGCCCGGCTCGATCGGCCAGGCGTCCCGTATCTCCGGCGTTACTCCCGCCGCCATTTCCATCTTGCTGGTGTGGTTGAAGAAACAAGGGATGTTGCGCCGCAGCGCCTAACAGAGCGCGGCTTAACGCCGCGCTGCATCATGTCTATCAAGCTAACAGAACGAAAAATCAGGATTTTGCGTGCTTACGAAACTAAACCACCTGCTGGACAGCGCTGGCATAACGTTGACCGATCGCCAGAAAACACAGCTGATACAGTACGTTGAACTGCTGAATAAGTGGAACAAGGCCTACAATCTGACTTCGGTGCGCGACCCCGGCCAAATGCTGGTGCGTCACATCATGGATAGCCTGGTGGTAGAACCGCATCTGGAAGGACAGCGCTTTATCGATGTCGGCACCGGTCCGGGTCTGCCTGGCATTCCGTTGGCCATCATCCGTCCTGACGCTCATTTCGTCCTGTTAGACAGCCTGGGCAAGCGTGTACGTTTTCTGCGTCAGGTGCAGCATGAGCTGCAGTTGGAAAATATTGAACCGGTACAGAGCCGTGTAGAGGACTTCCCTGCTGAGCCTGCGTTTGACGGCGTCATCAGCCGCGCGTTCGCGTCTCTGCAGGATATGGTCGAATGGTGCCATCATCTTCCCGCGCGACCTCAGGGCCGTTTCTACGCCCTTAAAGGCGTCCTTCCCGACGATGAGTTGCATGCCTTGCCTGAAGGGATTTCCGCCGAGTCGATCGTCAAATTGAATGTACCCGAGCAGGAAGGGGAGCGTCATTTGGTCATTCTGCGTCAGCTTTAATGTTGTTTTTTATCAAATAAGCACGAAGTAATTGCACTTTTCACCCGATAGTCAGGGACGTGCGCGTGATAAATTAGCGGCCTCAGTAATTTTTAATGTGATGTTACACAGCGGTGTCTTTAATGCATTTTGACGGGAATGTGGGGTGTGGTTTTTTTAAACAGCCTGACAGTTTCGCTGCCGTTTTACGTGACGGATATGTGTTAATGATGTGAGATAAAATTATCCGGAATGTCAATAACCGGTTTCCGCTGTGGTTTTGTTATGTTTGCTGAGTGTTGGTTTTTAACTATTTGAAATTAAATAAATAAAAATAGCTATTTTTGCTAAAGACAAAAAAAAAGCCGATCGTATATAAAACGCTGTAGCTTGTTTTATGTGAGTAATATCACACAATGTAGCCGATTTAGTGCTGGTTTTATTAAAGTCGTGTTAACAGCATAGTTAGTAAAAATAAGGCTTCTGAAATAAATTTAAATAATCGTTCACCTTTTGGCTACTTATTGATTGAATTCGCTTGGCTGAAACGTATAATTTGCTCGTTTTTTGCTGCTTGACTCGATGCTCTAAAGGCAGTTTTATACGACTTTATTCAGCATACCTCTGAGAAAAGGTACGGGGAGAGCAAGCGTCATGTCTGTACCCCTTTACAATGGGAAAGTCGCGCTGCATTCGTTGCTGATACAATGCGTAGTGATGTTGGCGTTGAGCGCTATTTTCGCTACGGTCAGCCAGAAGGCCGCGGTTTCCGCATTAGGCGGGGGATTGGCAGCCTGGTTGCCGAATATGGTGTTTATGCTGTTTGCCTTACGGCGGAACGTGCAGACACCATCAGCAGGACGCATTGCCTGGTCATTTGCTGTGGGCGAGGCGCTGAAAATGCTCTTCACCATTGCATTGTTGGTGGTGGCGTTAGGCGGGTTTCATGCGGCATTCCTTCCGCTTGGCCTGACATACTTGTCGGTGTTGGTTATCCAGATCGTGGCACCCGCTGTCATTAACCGTTACCGTAGTTAACAACAAAAAGGGTAAGAGACATCATGTCTGCTTCAGGAGAAATCTCTACTCCGCAAGAGTATATCGGCCATCATCTGACGCATTTACAGGTGGGTTCGGGCTTCTGGGCGATCAACATCGATTCGATGTTTTTCTCAGTCGCTCTTGGCATACTCTTTCTGGTTATCTTTCGTTCAGTCGCTAAAAACGCAACCAGTGGCGTGCCTGGCAAGCTGCAGACCGCAGTTGAGCTGGTCGTCGGTTTCGTGGATAGCAGCGTGCGTGATATGTATCACGGCAAGAGCAAGTTGATTGCTCCTTTGGCGCTGACCATTTTCGTCTGGGTTTTCCTGATGAACTTTATGGACCTGCTGCCGATCGATTTGCTGCCGCAAATTTGGGCGAAGATTTATAGCGCCGCCGGGCACGATCCTGCCCATGCTTATTTGCGCGTGGTACCTTCTGCCGACGTGAACATTACGCTGTCGATGGCGTTAGGCGTTTTCATTCTGATTCTGTTCTACAGCATCAAAATGAAAGGCGTGGGCGGCTTTGTCAAAGAGCTGACACTGCAGCCGTTTAATCATCCTGTCTTTATTCCTGTCAACCTGATTCTTGAAGGTGTCAGCCTGCTGTCCAAACCGGTTTCACTGGGTTTGCGACTGTTTGGCAACATGTATGCGGGTGAGTTGATCTTCATCCTGATTGCCGGCTTGTTGCCGTGGTGGTCTCAATGGTTGTTGAATGTCCCTTGGGCCATTTTCCACATCCTGATCATTACGCTTCAGGCTTTTATTTTCATGGTTCTGACGGTTGTTTATCTCTCGATGGCATCTGAAGAGCATTGATTTTCTTTCAACACAATAACGTTTTAACTGAAACAAACTGGAGACTGTCATGGAAAACCTGAGTGTGGATCTGCTGTACATGGCTGCCGCGTTGATGATGGGTTTGGCGGCTATCGGTGCTGCGATCGGTATCGGCATTCTGGGTGGTAAATTTTTGGAAGGCGCTGCACGTCAGCCCGATCTGATTCCTCTGCTGCGTACACAGTTCTTTATCGTAATGGGTCTGGTGGATGCAATCCCGATGATCGCTGTGGGTTTGGGTCTGTATGTGATGTTTGCGGTCGCCTAAACAAGCTTGTGCTTGTCAGGTGATGGAACATCAACCATTTAACTTACGAAGAGGCATTGTGCTGTGAATATTAACGCTACAATCCTCGGCCAGGCCATTGCGTTTGTCCTGTTTGTCCTGTTCTGCATGAAGTACATATGGCCGCCGATTATGGCAGCCATTGAGAAGCGTCAAAAAGAAATTGCTGACGGTCTGTCTTCTGCTGAACGCGCCAAGAACGATCTGAACCTAGCGCAGGCCAATGCGACCGATCAACTGAAGAAAGCTAAAGCGGATGCTCAGGTCATTATTGAGCAGGCGAATAAGCAACGCGCTCAGATTCTGGAAGAAGCGAAAGTGGAAGCAGAAACGGAACGCAACAAAATTGTGGCGCAGGCCCAGGCTGAGATTGACGCTGAACGCAAGCGCGCTCGCGAAGAGCTGCGTAAGCAGGTCGCCTCGCTGGCCATTGCGGGTGCCGAGAGAATTATTGAACGTTCCGTGGATGAAGCTGCTAACAGCGACATCGTCGATAAACTGGTCGCTGAACTGTAAGGAGGAAGGGGCTGATGTCTGAATTTGTCACGGTAGCTCGCCCCTACGCCAAAGCAGCTTTTGACTTTGCCGCAGAACACCAGGCGGTTGAACACTGGCAGTACATGCTGGCATTTGCTGCGGAAGTAAGCCGAGATGAACAGATCGCCGAGTTGCTTTCCGGCGCTGTCGCGCCGCAAACGCTGGCGAATACCTTCATCGAGGTGTGCGGTGATCAACTGGATGATGCGGGCCAAAACCTGATTCGGGTTATGGCCGAAAACGGGCGTTTACTGGTGCTTCCTGAAGTACTGGAACAGTTTGTTCAACTTCGTGCGGCACAGGAATCGACAGTTGATGTCGATGTGATTTCCGCCACGACGTTGAACGAGCAGCAGCTATCCAAGATAGCGGTTGCGATGGAACAACGTCTGTCACGTAAAGTGAAGCTGAATTGCAAAATTGATAAGTCTGTTATGGCCGGCGTGATCATTCGCGCAGGCGATATGGTGATAGACGGCAGTATTCGTGGTCGTCTGGATCGTCTGGCAGACGTCTTGCAGTCTTAAGGGGACTGGAGCATGCAACTGAATTCCACCGAAATCAGTGAACTGATCAAGCAGCGGATTGCTCAGTTCAATGTTGTGAGCGAAGCTCATAACGAAGGTACTATCGTTTCCGTCAGTGACGGGATCATCCGTGTACACGGTCTGGCCGATGTCATGCAGGGGGAAATGATTTCTCTGCCCGGCAACCGTTATGCCATCGCACTGAACCTGGAGCGCGACTCCGTGGGTGCCGTGGTGATGGGTCCGTATGCGGACCTGGCCGAAGGCATGAAAGTGAAATGCACCGGCCGTATCCTGGAAGTTCCGGTAGGCCGCGGCCTGCTGGGCCGAGTGGTCAACACACTGGGTGCGCCTATCGACGGTAAAGGTCCGGTAGAGCACGACGGCTTCGCGGCCGTTGAAGCGATTGCGCCGGGCGTAATCGAACGTCAGTCTGTCGACCAGCCGGTTCAGACCGGTTACAAATCCGTCGATGCGATGATTCCGATCGGCCGCGGTCAGCGTGAGCTGATCATCGGCGACCGTCAGACCGGTAAAACCGCGCTGGCCGTTGATGCCATCATCAACCAGCGTGATTCCGGCATCAAATGTATCTACGTCGCTATCGGCCAGAAAGCCTCCACGATTTCCAACGTGGTTCGCAAACTGGAAGAGCATGGCGCGCTGGCTAACACCATCGTGGTTGTGGCTACGGCTTCCGAATCTGCCGCTCTGCAGTACCTGGCGCCTTATGCCGGTTGTGCGATGGGCGAGTATTTCCGTGACCGCGGCGAAGACGCACTGATCATTTACGATGACCTGTCCAAACAGGCTGTCGCCTATCGTCAGATTTCTCTGCTGCTGCGCCGTCCGCCGGGCCGTGAAGCATTCCCGGGCGATGTGTTCTATCTGCACTCCCGCCTGCTGGAACGTGCTGCGCGTGTCAACTCGGAGTACGTAGAAAAATTCACCAACGGTGAAGTGAAGGACAAAACGGGTTCTTTGACGGCGCTGCCTATCATTGAAACTCAGGCAGGTGACGTTTCCGCGTTCGTTCCGACCAACGTTATTTCCATTACCGATGGTCAGATCTTCCTGGAATCTACCCTGTTCAACGCTGGTATTCGTCCTGCTGTTAACCCAGGGATCTCCGTATCTCGTGTGGGTGGTGCAGCGCAGAGCAAGATCATGAAGAAACTGTCCGGTGGTATTCGTACCGCTCTGGCACAGTATCGCGAACTGGCGGCGTTCTCTCAGTTTGCCTCCGATCTGGATGATGCAACGCGTAAACAGCTGAACCACGGTCAGAAAGTGACTGAACTGCTGAAACAGAAACAGTATGCGCCGATGTCCATCGCGCAGCAGTCTCTAGTGCTGTTCTCAGCAGAACGCGGTTACCTGGAAGACGTTGAGCTGTCTAAAGTGGGAAGCTTCGAAGCGGCGCTGCTGGCCTATGCCAGCCGTGAGCACGGCGAACTTCTGCAGCAGATCGACCAGACGGGTGCTTATAACGATGAAATCGAGGGTCAATTCAAAACTATCCTCGATACTTTTAAAGCAACCCAGTCCTGGTAATTGCCCGCGGTCTGCCTCACGGCAGACCGCTAGGCTATTGAGGAGAAGCTAAGATGGCCGGCGCAAAAGAGATACGTAGTAAGATCGGAAGCGTCCAGAATACGCAGAAGATCACTAAAGCGATGGAGATGGTCGCCGCTTCCAAAATGCGTAAATCGCAGGATCGTATGGTGGCCAGCCGTCCTTATGCTGAAACTATTCGCAAAGTGATTGGTCACCTTGCGTTAGGTAATTTGGAGTACAGACATCCGTACCTGGAAGAGCGCGAAGTTAAGCGCGTCGGGTATTTTGTGGTGTCTACAGACCGTGGCCTGTGCGGTGGCTTGAATATTAACCTGTTCAAAAAGCTTCTGGCCGAGATGAAAGAGTGGGGCGATAAGGGCGTAGAAAGCGATCTGGCGCTGGTAGGTTCGAAAGGCGTCTCTTTCTTCAATTCCGTTGGCGGAAACGTTCTCGCTCAGGTAACGGGTATGGGCGATGCCCCCAGCCTGTCTGAATTGATCGGATCGGTAAAAGTCATGCTGCAGGCCTATGACGAAGGTCGTCTGGACAAGCTGTATGTGGTGAGCAACAAATTCATCAATACCATGTCTCAGGAGCCTCAGGTTGTTCAGCTGTTGCCTCTTCCCCCGGCGGAAGACAGCACGTTGAAGAAGAAGTCCTGGGATTACCTGTATGAGCCGGACCCTAAAGCATTGCTGGATACCCTCCTGCGCCGCTATGTGGAATCTCAGGTTTATCAGGGCGTCGTAGAAAACCTGGCCAGCGAACAGGCCGCGCGAATGGTTGCGATGAAGGCCGCCACCGATAACGGCGGTAATCTGATTAAAGAGCTGCAGTTGGTATACAACAAAGCTCGTCAGGCCAGCATCACTCAGGAACTCACCGAGATCGTCGGGGGAGCCTCCGCGGTTTAAGCTAGGTTAACGAATTACGTATTGTCGAATTACGTAGAGGATTCAAGATGGCTACTGGAAAGATTATCCAGGTAATCGGCGCCGTGGTGGACGTCGAGTTCCCTCAGGATGCCGTACCGAAAGTGTACGATGCGCTTGAGGTTGAAAACGGTGCTGAAAAACTGGTGCTGGAAGTACAGCAGCAGTTGGGCGGCGGCGTTGTTCGTTGTATTGCAATGGGAACTTCAGACGGTCTGCGTCGCGGCCTGGACGTTGCTAACCTCGGTCACCCGATTGAAGTGCCGGTAGGTAAAGCGACGCTGGGTCGTATCATGAACGTACTGGGCGAGCCGGTCGACATGAAAGGCGATATCGGCGAAGAAGAGCGTTGGGCTATCCACCGCGAAGCGCCGGCGTACGAAGAACTGTCCAACTCCCAGGAACTGCTGGAAACGGGTATCAAGGTTATCGACCTGATGTGTCCGTTCGCCAAGGGCGGTAAAGTCGGCCTGCTCGGCGGCGCGGGTGTGGGTAAGACCGTCAACATGATGGAACTGATCCGAAACATCGCTATCGAGCACTCGGGTTATTCCGTGTTTGCGGGTGTAGGGGAACGTACTCGTGAGGGTAACGATTTCTACCACGAAATGAGCGAATCCAACGTTCTGGATAAAGTGTCTCTGGTATATGGCCAGATGAACGAGCCGCCGGGTAACCGTCTGCGCGTCGCACTGACCGGTCTGACCATGGCGGAGAAATTCCGTGATGAAGGTCGCGATGTTCTGCTGTTCGTCGATAACATCTACCGTTATACGCTGGCAGGGACCGAAGTGTCCGCACTGCTGGGCCGTATGCCTTCCGCAGTAGGCTACCAGCCGACGCTGGCGGAAGAGATGGGTGTGCTGCAGGAACGTATCACTTCCACGAAAACCGGTTCCATCACGTCCGTACAGGCCGTTTACGTCCCTGCGGATGACTTGACCGACCCGTCGCCAGCCACCACCTTTGCTCACTTGGATGCAACCGTGGTACTGAGCCGTCAGATCGCGTCTCTGGGTATCTACCCGGCCGTTGACCCGCTGGATTCCACCAGCCGTCAGCTGGATCCGCTGGTTGTTGGTCAGGAACACTATGATGTCGCTCGTGGCGTGCAGTCCATTCTGCAGCGTTACCAGGAACTGAAAGACATCATCGCGATTCTGGGTATGGACGAACTGTCTGAAGAAGACAAACTGGTTGTATCCCGTGCGCGTAAGATCCAGCGCTTCCTGTCTCAGCCGTTCTTCGTGGCAGAAGTGTTCACGGGTTCTCCGGGTAAATTCGTCTCTCTGAAAGAGACCATCCGTGGCTTTAAAGGCATCATGGACGGCGAATACGACCACCTGCCGGAACAGGCGTTCTACATGGTTGGTTCCATTGACGAAGCAGTGGAAAAAGCCAAGAAACTGTAACGCCTTGATAGGAGGGTGACATGGCTGCTATGACTTACCATCTGGATGTCGTGAGCGCGGAACAGGCAATGTTCGCCGGTCTGGTACAGAAAATTCAGGTGACCGGTAGCGAAGGCGAGCTGGGGATTTACCCTGGTCACGCCCCCCTGCTGACGGCCATTAAGCCTGGTATGGTGCGTATTGTTAAGCAACACGGTGATGAAGAGTTCATCTACCTGTCCGGCGGTACCCTTGAGGTACAGCCGAATGCGGTCACCGTGTTGGCTGATACCGCCATCCGTGGGCAGGATCTTGATGAAGCGCGGGCTTTGGAAGCGAAGCGTAAGGCTGAAGAGCATATCCGTAGTTCACACGGTGACGTGGATTATGCTCAGGCCTCTGCTGAACTGAGCAAAGCCATTGCTAAACTGCGCGTTATCGAGCTGACCAGAAAATCGATGTAACAGAGACAGTCTCCAAAAAGCCGGCCGGTTTTTACCTGCTGGCTTTTTTTATACCCGTGGTCCGGGCGATGTTGTGGGGAGCAATACCTGAAAACGTCGTAAAAGGGTCGCCTCCGCGAAGGAATTCGCCATTTCGTCGGCGTTATCTCGCAAAATGAGGCCAAGCGGGATTTTTCGCTGAAAAATATGTAGTAATCCGGTGTAATAATAGGGTTAACTTTCATTCGTCCCACTTAGTGGGCACCAATCAGTTTCAGTCAGGATGCCTATGTCGAACAGTGCTATCAGCGTCGTGATTCTTGCCGCCGGCAAGGGGACACGCATGTATTCCGATCTTCCCAAAGTTCTCCACCCGCTGGCGGGTAAACCGATGGTTCAACACGTGATTGATACCGCCATGAAGGTGGGCGCTGAGCGCGTTCATCTGGTCTATGGTCACGGCGGCGATCGCCTCAAAAAGACGCTGTCCGGCGAAGCGCTGAACTGGGTGTTGCAGGCTGAACAATTGGGGACGGGCCATGCGATGCAGCAGGCGGCACCTGCGTTTAGCGATGACGAAGATGTCCTGATGTTGTACGGCGATGTTCCGCTGATCTCCGAAGCGACGCTGAAGCGTCTGGTTCAAGCCAAGCCTGACGGCGGTATCGGCCTGCTGACCGTGAATGTGGACGATCCCACCGGGTACGGCCGCATCGTACGGCAGGACCATGAGGTCGTCGGCATTGTGGAACATAAAGATGCCAGCGAAGCGCAGCGTCAAATCGGCGAAATCAATACGGGTATTCTGGTCGCGGGCGGTCGCGATCTGAAGCGTTGGCTCAGCCAGCTGACCAATAACAATGCGCAGGGCGAATACTACATCACCGATATCATTGCGATGGCCGCTCAAGAGGGTCGTCGCGTTGCAGCGGTACACCCTGAGTGTGCCAGCGAGGTGGAAGGCGTTAATAACCGTCTCCAGCTGGCGCGTCTGGAACGTATCTACCAGCAGGAGCAGGCGGAGAAGCTGTTGCTGGCGGGAGTGATGCTGCAGGATCCGGCGCGCTTCGATCTGCGCGGCAACGTGAAGTTTGGCCGTGACGTCACCATTGACAGCAATGTCATACTGGAAGGCGACGTCACTCTGGGGGATCGCGTGACGATTGGCGCGGGCTGCGTGATCAAAAACAGCGTCATTGGTGATGATTGCGAAGTCAGTCCATACTCGGTGTTAGAAGACGCCGTGTTGGAAGCGAAGTGCACCATCGGGCCATTTGCACGTCTGCGTCCCGGCGCGGAGCTGGCCGAAGGGGCTCACGTCGGCAACTTCGTTGAAATGAAAAAAGCCCGTTTGGGTAAAGGCTCCAAAGCCGGTCACCTGACCTATTTAGGCGATGCTGATATCGGCGCGAACGTCAATATCGGCGCTGGCACCATCACCTGTAATTATGATGGGGCCAACAAACATCAGACCATCATTGGCGATGATGTGTTCGTGGGTTCGGACACCCAACTGGTGGCGCCGGTTCGCGTTGCTAAGGGAGCGACTCTCGGCGCGGGGACCACCGTCACTCGCGACGTCGGCGAGAACGAGTTGGTGCTCAGCCGTGTCCAGCAGACGAATATCGCTGGCTGGCAGAGACCGGCGAAGAAAAAGTAAATCTATTCGACGATGGCGGCGGATATGCGCCGTCGTCGAATAGATCATCCCGCCCGAACAGGGGCGGGATGCGCATTGTCTTGATGAAAGACGGTTTTGTCCTGCCTTTTCACACTGATGCGCGAACTTGCAGGCCAAAACATAATAATTCCCCACTCTACAAGGCTCGGGGAGCCCGGAATATACCGGATTAATCAGGTCAAAGACTTCATCGGTGACACAGTATGTCGCCTCTATAGGAATACCATTGTATGTGTGGAATTGTAGGCGCAGTCGCGCAACGAGATATTGCTGAAATCCTGCTGGAAGGGTTACGCCGTCTGGAATACCGGGGCTATGATTCGGCCGGTCTGGCGGTTGTCGATAACGAAGGGCATATGACCCGTCTGCGTCGTCTGGGCAAGGTGCAGATGCTGGCTCAGGCGGCGGACGAACATCCGCTGCACGGCGGCACCGGCATCGCCCATACGCGTTGGGCGACGCATGGCGAACCGTCGGAAACGAATGCACACCCGCATGTGTCTGAAAACATCGTCGTGGTGCATAACGGTATTATCGAAAACTATGAGCCGCTGCGTGAAACGCTGACCGCTCGAGGTTTTCGATTTGTTTCCGAAACGGATACGGAAGTTGTCGCGCATCTGGTGCGCTGGGAACAAAAAGAGAACGGCGGTTCGCTGATTGATATCGTCAAACGCGTCATTCCTCAGCTGCGCGGCGCTTACGGTATGGTGTTGATGGACAGCCGCGATCCCAACGTTTTGGTGGCCGCGCGTTCCGGTAGCCCGCTGGTCATTGGCCGTGGCGTAGGGGAAAACTTCATCGCTTCCGATCAGCTGGCGCTGCTGCCGGTTACGCGTCGCTTTATCTTCCTGGAAGAAGGCGATATCGCCGAAGTCACTCGCCGTACGGTACGTATTTTCGATCGTCAGGGTGCGGAAGTGACGCGCGAAGAGATCGAATCCAGCGTGCAGTACGATGCCGGAGACAAAGGCGCCTACCGCCATTACATGCAGAAAGAAATTTATGAACAGCCTCTGGCGATCAAAAACACGCTGGAAGGCCGTTTTAGCCACGGCGAGATCGATTTGTCCGAGCTGGGCGCGCAGGCGGATGAACTGCTGTCTAAAGTCGAGCATTTACAGATTATCGCCTGCGGCACCTCCTACAACTCCGGGATGGTGTCCCGCTACTGGTTCGAGTCGCTGGCCGGTATTCCGTGCGACGTCGAAATCGCTTCCGAATTCCGTTACCGCAAGCCTGCCGTGCGTCGTAACAGCATGATGATTACGCTGTCCCAGTCTGGAGAAACCGCCGATACGCTGGCGGCGCTGCGTCTGTCCAAGTCGCTCGGCTACCTGGGTTCGCTGGCGATTTGTAACGTCGCGAGTTCGTCGCTGGTGCGCGAGTCCGACCTGGCGCTGATGACCAAAGCGGGCACCGAAATCGGCGTGGCGTCGACCAAGGCTTTCACCACTCAGCTGACGGTCTTGCTGATGCTGGTAGCGCGCATTGGGCGCCTGCGCGGTATGGCTCCTCAGGTCGAGCATGATATTGTGCATGCTCTGCAGGCCTTGCCTGCGCGCCTGGAGCAGATACTGTCTCAGGACAAGCTGATTGAATCGTTGGCGGAAGGCTTCTCCGACAAACACCACGCGCTGTTCCTGGGCCGTGGCGACCAGTATCCCATCGCGATGGAAGGGGCGCTCAAGCTCAAAGAGATCTCCTACATTCACGCGGAAGCGTACGCTGCCGGTGAGTTGAAACACGGCCCGCTGGCGTTGATTGATGCGGATATGCCGGTCGTGGTGGTGGCGCCGAATAACGATTTGCTGGAAAAACTCAAATCCAACATTGAAGAAGTGCGCGCCAGAGGCGGCGAGCTGTATGTCTTCGCGGACGAAGAAGCGGGATTCACCTCGGACAGCAATATGATGAAAATCATCCCGTTGCCGCATGTGGAAGAAGTCATCGCCCCTATCTTCTACACCGTGCCGCTTCAGCTGCTGGCTTATCACGTCGCCTTAATTAAAGGGACGGATGTGGATCAGCCGCGCAACCTGGCTAAATCCGTTACCGTTGAGTAATTAACCCTGCCTCGTCAGCCAGTGAAATAATGTTTATATTCTCTGGCTGACGTTATTTTTTCCTTTTTCTTTAATTCCGTTATAAATTTTTCCGCCCAGCGAACCAATGCTAGGGAGCAACGGATGGGGCATACTTTTCCACTTTGGAGCAACCGGCAAGTTCAACCAGCAAGCGAATTTTTCTGTGGTGTGGGTAAGGCATCGGTGGACAGGGCAGAGGTTGACGATTTTTTCTTATTGTTGATTATGGTAGTGGGTCTAGGTTTGGAAAGCTGATAATTATGTGCATCGAACAATTGGCAATATGGATGCTTTAATTATTGGCTGATTTTCCACCGCTGGAAGTAAGCCTCTCTCTTATTTATCGGATAACCTATTTCCTTCCCGGGTTATCCGATATCTCGATTCTTTCTATTTTTTATCTCCTCCGTTTCTTATAAGAACATATTCAGCGCACTTCCATTCCTAATCAAAATCATCGATAAAAATTATTCTCTGCCGATTTTTTTATATTTCAATCCCGTTTCATTCCGATCTGTTTTGATGCTAATGATTGATTTTATGGATAATTACCAGTCTGGCTTACAACCTGGTTAGGGCTGTATTCTTTGCCTTCGTGAGTGACCTTAATTCGTCATTTCTGACGCATAAAGGCGAGTTCATAGAATGATTCGTGGAGAAGAAAAATAAATCGGCGGGTCGTTTAATTCGGCGTTAATTACCGTTGAGGCCAGGTGAAAATGGTGAAGATAAATTAAACGGCGAAGGCGTAAAAAAGCGCGAATTAACTACGAAATAGGGGGGCATCGAAGCGTCATGGTAAACGCGGGGGTGTGTCATAAAAATGTCATATTTCGTACATTTAACTGTCACCGAATTGACCTATTTTTTGCTGCAGCAAACTACACTCTGATAATACACACTCGCTCTGGGTCTACACGTTGACAATATCCCACAGGAGGGATTATGAAACTGATTCGTACCACTGTTGCCAGTATTGTTGCAGCAAGTGTTTCTCTGACTACCGTCTCTGCTTTCGCTGCCGTTAACATCACCGGCGCAGGTGCGACATTCCCCGCGCCGGTCTATGCCAAATGGGCTGACTCCTACCAGAAAGAAACCAGCAATAAAGTTAACTATCAAGGTATTGGTTCTTCCGGTGGTGTTAAACAGGTGACGGCGAAGACCGTCGATTTCGGCGCATCCGATGCTCCGTTGACGGATGAGAAGCTGACTCAGGACAAACTGTTCCAGTTCCCAACCGTCATCGGCGGCATCGTGCTGGCGGTTAACGTTCAGGGCGTAAAGCAGGGTGAGCTGACGCTGGATGGCAAAACGCTGGGCGATATCTACCTGGGCACCATTAAAAAATGGAATGATCCGGCTATCGCTAAGCTGAACCCGAACGTCAAGCTGCCGAATCAGGATATCGCCGTGGTCCGCCGTGCAGACGGTTCAGGCACCTCCTACGTATTCACCAGCTACCTGGCTAAGGTCAACGCACAGTGGAAAGAGAAAGTCGGGTCCGGCAACACCGTGAGCTGGCCGACCGGTCTGGGCGGTAAAGGCAACGACGGGATTGCCGCTTTCGTACAGCGTCTGCCGGGTTCTATCGGCTACGTTGAATACGCCTATGCTAAACAGAACAACCTGGTTTACACCAAGTTGATCTCCGCTGACGGTCAAGCGGTCAGCCCGTCTGGCGCGTCGTTCAGTAATGCGGCGAAAGGCGTAGACTGGAGCAAATCCTTCGCACAGGACCTGACCTTCCAGAAGGGCAGCGACGCATGGCCTATCACCTCCACCACCTTCATCTTGCTGCAAAAAACGCAGAATAAACCTGAGATCGGCAAAGAAGTGCTGAAGTTCTTCGACTGGGCTTACGATAAAGGCGCTGCTCAGGCGGAAGCGCTGGATTACGCGACATTGCCGAAAGAGGTCGTTGAGCAGGTGCGCGCAGCGTGGAAAACCCAGATTAAAGACAGTGAAGGTAAAGCCCTGTACTAATCGGACGTTGTACGATAGAACGTTTCCCATTATGTAGTCACTGAGAGGTGGATAAACCGGAAACGGCATATCCACCTTTGAACTTTTCATTGGGTTATCCCAGTTTATTAGGAAGAGAGTTGTATGGCTGAATATAAGCCAACCATTACTCCACCAGGAAAACATGGCGACGTGATCTTCGGCGCGGTGGTCCGGTTGGCGGCGCTGTTAACGTTGTTGCTGCTGGGCGGTATTATCGTTTCTCTGATTATTGCGTCCTGGCCCAGTATTCAAACCTTCGGTTTTTCATTCCTGTGGACGAAAGAGTGGGATGCACCCGCTGGTAAATTCGGTGCGCTGGTCCCGATTTACGGCACCATCGTCACCTCCTTGATCGCACTGATTATCGCTATACCCATCAGTTTCGGCATCGCGCTATTTCTGACGGAGCTGGCTCCGGGCTGGCTCAAACGTCCATTAGGCGTCGCCATTGAGCTGCTGGCGGCGATCCCCAGCATCGTGTACGGCATGTGGGGGCTGTTTATTTTTGCCCCGCTGTTCGCGCAATATTTTCAACAGCCGGTAGGAAACGTACTGTCAGCGATCCCGTTCGTGGGGGCCTTATTCACCGGTCCTGCCTTCGGCATTGGTATTCTGGCCGCGGGCGTGATTCTGGCCATCATGATCATCCCTTATATCGCCGCCGTTATGCGCGACGTCTTTGAGCAGACGCCGGTTATGATGAAAGAGTCGGCTTACGGCATTGGCTGCACCACCTGGGAAGTGATCTGGCACATCGTGCTGCCGTTCACCAAAAATGGGGTGATTGGCGGCGTCATGCTGGGTCTGGGCCGCGCGTTAGGCGAGACCATGGCGGTGACCTTCATTATCGGTAATACCTATCAGTTGGACAGCGTTTCGCTGTTTATGCCTGGCAATAGCATTACCTCCGCGCTGGCCAACGAATTCGCCGAGGCGGATTCCGGGCTGCATACTGCGGCGCTGATGGAGCTGGGGCTGATTCTGTTTGTGATTACATTCATTGTCCTGGCCTGCTCGAAATTTATGATCATGCGTCTGGCGAAAAATGAGGGAGCGAGCTGATGGCGACGATGGAAATCGAACGCAGCGACGAGATAGCGCGCAATCGACGCAAAATGCAGTCCTGGCGTCGGCAGAAAAACCGTATCGCGCTGTGCCTGTCCATGTTGACCATGGCGTTCGGGCTGTTCTGGCTGATCTGGATTCTGTTCTCCACTTTTACCCGGGGATTCGACGGCATGTCGATGGCGCTGTTCACTGAGATGACGCCGCCGCCCAACACCCCGGGAGGCGGTCTGGCGAATGCGATCGTCGGCAGTGGACTGCTGATCTTATGGGCGACCTTGTTCGGCACGCCGCTGGGTATTCTGGCCGGTATCTATCTGGCGGAGTACGGCCGTAAATCGCTGATCGCCGAAGTGATTCGCTTCATTAACGATATTTTGCTGTCGGCGCCTTCCATTGTGGTCGGCCTCTTCGTTTATACGCTGGTGGTGGCGAAGATGGAGCATTTCTCCGGCTGGGCTGGCGTGATCGCACTGGCGCTGTTGCAGGTGCCGATCGTGATCCGAACGACTGAAAACATGCTGAAGCTGGTGCCGGACAGCCTGCGCGAAGCCGCATATGCGCTGGGAACGCCGAAGTGGAAAATGATTTCCGCCATTACCCTGAAAGCCTCGGTATCCGGCATCATCACCGGGATTTTACTGGCGGTGGCGCGTATCGCCGGGGAAACGGCGCCGCTGCTGTTCACCTCGCTGTCGAATCAGTTCTGGAGCACCGATCTGATGAATCCGATAGCCAACCTGCCGGTCACCATCTTCAAGTTCGCCATGAGTCCCTTCAAGGAGTGGCAGGATCTGGCTTGGGCCGGTGTGCTGCTGATTACGCTCTGCGTTCTGTTGCTGAATATTGTGGCGCGCGTGCTGTTCGCTAAGAAAAGCGCCTAAAACCCTGTCGAGTGTTGCGTAGCAGCACCACCGCTAGAAGAGAGAAGTCTTGATGAGTATCGTTACTGAGACATCCACCAGCAAAATCCAGGTGCGTGATCTGAATTTCTATTATGGAAAATTTCACGCGCTGAAAAACATCACGCTGGATATCGCACAGAATCAGGTCACAGCGTTTATCGGTCCATCGGGGTGCGGTAAATCGACGCTCTTGCGCACTTTGAACAAAATGTATCAGCTCTATCCGGAGCAGCGCGCCGAAGGCGAAATCCTGCTGGATGGGAACAACATCCTCACTGATAGTCAGGATATCGCCCTGTTGCGCGCCAAAGTGGGCATGGTTTTCCAGAAACCGACGCCGTTCCCGATGTCGATTTACGACAACATCGCCTTTGGCGTTCGCCTGTTCGAAAAGCTGTCTCGCGTCGACATGGATGAACGAGTGCAGTGGGCGTTGACCAAGGCGGCCTTGTGGCAGGAAACGAAAGACAAACTGCATCAGAGCGGTTACAGCCTGTCCGGCGGTCAGCAGCAACGTCTGTGCATCGCGCGTGGGATCGCCATCCGGCCGGATGTGCTTTTGCTGGATGAGCCCTGTTCGGCGCTGGACCCGATTTCGACGGGGCGCATCGAAGAGCTGATTTCCGAGTTGAAGAAAGACTACACCGTGGTGATTGTCACCCATAATATGCAGCAGGCAGCGCGTTGTTCCGATCATACGGCGTTCATGTATCTGGGAGAGCTGATTGAATTCAGCGACACCGACACGCTGTTTACTGCGCCACAGCAGAAACAGACCGAAGACTACATCACCGGTCGCTACGGTTGATCAGGGGAGTTTGATGGAAAACCTCAATCTAAATAAACATATCTCCGGTCAGTTCAATGCTGAGCTTGAGCACATTCGCACTCAGGTGATGACGATGGGCGGGCTGGTGGAGCAGCAACTGACGGACGCCATCACGGCGATGCATAACCAGGATGAAGATCTGGCCAAACGCGTCATCGAAGGCGACGCCAAGGTTAATATGATGGAAGTGAGCATTGATGAAGCCTGCGTGCGCATCATTGCCAAACGTCAGCCTACGGCGAGCGATCTGCGTCTGGTTATGGCGATCATCAAGACGATTTCCGAACTGGAACGCATCGGCGACGTGGCGGACAAAATCTGCAGCACGGCGCTGGAGAAATTCTCGCACCAGCATCAGCCGCTGTTGGTCAGCCTGGAGTCTATGGGGCTGCACACGGTGCAGATGCTGCACGACGTGCTGGACGCGTTTGCCCGAATGGATCTGGAAGAGGCGATCCGCATCTATCGGGAAGACCGCAAGGTGGACAAGGAGTACGAGGGCATCGTGCGTCAGCTGATGACCTACATGATGGAAGACTCGCGCACTATTCCGAGCGTGTTGACCGCGTTGTTCTGCGCGCGTTCCATCGAACGTATCGGCGACCGCTGCCAGAATATTTGCGAAATTATTTTCTATTTCGTCAAAGGCCAGGATTTCCGCCATGTCGGCGGCGATGCGCTGGAAAAATTGCTCATCGAAAACGATGCGAAAAAAGACAGCTAACGTCTTGGTTCCTGCCTCACCGATAAGCCTCGCACTGCGGGGCTTTTTCTTTTTCCGGGCGGAAAAAATATCGCGACCGGCGGGATATGTAACATAACATTATATTATAGTCGGATATGTTATTTCCCTATATTTAGTCGGGTGTTAGCCTATAACCTATAAAAAACGGGGCAGGGATAACACATGAAAAATCGCTTTTTGACGTTAACGCTGGTGGCCGGATTGGCCACGCTGACAGGGACCGCTCAGGCGGATAAATTGGCGGATATTCAGAAGTCCGGCGTAGTCAAAGTCGCCGTGTTCGATAGCAACCCGCCGTTTGGTTATGTGGATCCCCAGAGCAAGAAGCTGGTGGGCTACGATGTCGATATCGCCGAAGCTGTCGGCAAAGCGCTAGGCGTCAAAGTCGAGCTGCGCGCCACCAACCCCGCAAACCGCATTCCGCTGCTGGTCTCGAAAAAAGTGGATCTCATCGCCGCTAACTTCACGATCACCGACGAACGCGCCAAACAGGTCAATTTCAGTATTCCTTACTTCTCCACCGGACAGAAATTCATCGCCCGCAAAGGCGTCCTGAAAACGCCGGAAGATATCAAAAACCTGCGCATTGGGGCGGATAAAGGCACCGTGCAGGAAATCACGCTGCGCGAGCACTACCCGACGGCCAAAGTGATCTCCTACGATGACACCCCGCTGGCTTTCGCGGCGCTGCGTAACGGCAACGTGCAGGCGATCACGCAGGATGACGCCAAACTGGTCGGTCTGCTGGCGAACGTCCCGGCGGCGCAGAAGGCGGAGTTTGAAATCTCGCCGTTCAGCATCACGCGCGAATATCAGGGTATTGGTATCCCCAAAGGGGAAGACGCGTTGACGCAAAAGGTGAGCGACGCGCTGTCGGCACTGGAAAAACAGGGTGAGGCAGAGAAGATCTATAACCGTTGGTTCGGGCCGGAGACGCTTTCCGCACAGCCGCGCGGCGACTTTAAGTTTGCGCCGTTAGATCAACAACCTAAAAGCTGATTTTCCCACAGATGACTGATGCTCTCATTCGCCCTCCGCACCGCGGGGGGCATTGTTGTTTATGATGTTTCCTGAAACGATACAACACTGGCTGACGGAGTGGCTGCTGGCGCCGCAATATCTGGCATGGCTATGGCAGGGTTTCCTGATGACCCTCGGCCTGTCCGCCGCCACCGTGGTCCTGGCCACGCTATTCGGCATGGTGCTGGCCGCCGCTCGCGACAGCCACATGCCCGTTCCGCGTTGGCTGGCTGTCGCCTATAGCGCCCTGTTTCGCAACACGCCGCTGCTGGTTCAGCTATTTTTCTGGTACTTCGGGGCCGGGCAGTTGTTCCCGTCGTCGGTGATGCAGTGGCTGAACACCCCGCATGAACTTTCTGCGCTGGGATTAGCACTGCCGTGGCCTTCCTTTGAATTTCTCGCCGGACTACTGGGTCTGACGCTCTACTCCAGCGCCTTCATCGCCGAAGAACTACGCGCGGGCATGGCGGGCGTCGCCACAGGACAGAAGTATGCCGCGCAGGCGCTCGGCCTAACCAGCTGGCAGGCAATGCGTTATGTGTTGTTGCCTCAGGCGCTGCGCATCGCCTTTCCGCCCTTGCTCGGACAGTACATGAACGTCATCAAGAACTCGTCGTTGGCGATGGCGATCGGCGTGGCGGAACTGTCTTACGCTTCACGTCAGGTGGAAACCGAGACGCTGCGGACCTTTCAGGCCTTCGGCGTCGCCACGGTGTTTTATATCGGCGCCATTGCGCTGCTAGAGGGATGGGGTATGTGGCGTCAACAGCGAAAATCGACGGAGGCGCGCTGAAATGGATTTTACGATCATCCGCGATAACTTCACCTATCTGATGTGGGGCACGTTTCCCGACGGGCCGCTGGGCGGAGCGGCGCTGACGTTGGCGATTAGCCTGATGGCGGGCGTCGCCTCGGCCATACTCGGCACGCTGCTCGGCATCGCGCTGGCGATGTCCCGGGGCTGGCTGGCCGCGCTGTTGGCGATGGTGTTGGGTTTTTTCCGGGCTATTCCCGTCATCATGCTGATTTTCTGGACCTACTTCCTGTTGCCTGTGCTGTTCGGCGTGGATATCCCGGAAATCACCACCGTCGTTTGCGCGTTGGCGCTGATCGCCTCCGCTTATCTTGCTCATGGGGTTAAAGCCGGGATTGTGGCGATAGGCCGCGGTCAGTGGCAGGCGGGGCTGTCGCTCGGCTTTAATCGCTGGCAGACGCTGGGCTACATCGTCTTGCCTCAGGCGCTGCGCATGATGGTGCCGTCGTTCATTAACCAGTGGATTTCCCTGATCAAAGATACATCGCTGGCGTATATCGTGGGCGTCGGCGAGCTGACGTTTCTGGCGACGCAGGTCAACAACCGCAGCATGGTGTATCCGCTGGAGGTCTTCCTGTTCGTGGCGTTGGTTTATTTTGTCATGTGCTTGGCGCTGGATGTGCTGGCGACCGGCATCAGCCGTCGTTATGGCGGCCGACGCGTCCAGAAAGTCGCCAGAGGCAAGGCGACGGCCTGACTGCTCAGCGCACTGATGTCAACGTAGACCAGCCGCGTTCGCGCCAGAGCGCGGGCAGTTGGCGCATATCATCGAACTGGGTGACCAGCGGGTGATGAATGGGGCGGTTGAGCGTATCGGCGCAATAATAAAACACGGGAATCCCGGCGGAAATGCCTGCTTGTACGCCAGCTTCTGAGTCTTCCACCAAAATACAGCGTTCAATCGCCACCTTCATCTGGTCGGCGGCGTAGTAGAGGATTGCCGGATCCGGTTTCCAGGTTTGAATGTCGTAACCGCTGTAAAGATGGTCGTTGAAGAAGGGCAGAAGCGCCGTTTTTCCCAGCGTGCGCTGCATTTTACTCACCGGCCCGTTAGAGACGACCGCCGTCGGAACCTGCAATTTTCCCAGCAGTTCGCGTACGCCTGGAATGGGTTGCAGGGCCGCGTCAAACAAACGGGCGATCTCGTCACGATACTCCTGCTCCAGCACGGCCATGTCTTGCGTCAAATGATAACGTTCGCAGGTGCGGAGAATGATGTCGTGAAGCCTGACGCCTTTAAACTCCGCGATGAATTGCTCTAATGCCAGCGAGATGTTGTAGGTGGCGAACACATTCACGTAGGCCTGACAGCACAGAACTTCGGTATCGACCAGCGTTCCGTCGCAGTCAAAGAAAACGCACTCAATCTGGGACATGACCTTCCTTAACCGGGGAGACAAAAGATACTTTTACTTTACTGCACAATGGGACGGTTGTAATCGCTTGTGGCCGTGGGCGAAGGCCGAATTCGCACGCCCGTGCTTCATGTTCCCGCTGTCACCTTCCACCACTTCCGCATATTCATAGGATGTCCTTATGGTAGATAAAAAAACGAGGCGACAGCGTCAACCGCTGAGAATTTTGGTATAGGATACCTGACGGATAATCTTTTCCTTTCTTCAGGCTATTATGACTCATGGATAAATCTCAAACTGGCTCCGCGTCTGAGCGTGGGTTGCTGCAACGCGTGTTCAAATTACGTCAGCACGGCACCACGGCGCGTACTGAAACGATTGCGGGCTTCACGACGTTCCTGACGATGGTCTACATCGTTTTTGTTAACCCGCAAATCCTCGGCGTGGCCGGAATGGATACGCAGGCCGTCTTTGTCACCACCTGTCTGATCGCCGCCTTCGGCAGTATCCTGATGGGCCTGCTGGCGAACCTGCCGGTAGCGTTGGCGCCTGCGATGGGTCTTAACGCCTTCTTCGCTTTTGCCGTAGTCGGCGCGATGGGCCTTCCCTGGCAGGTGGCGATGGGCGCTATTTTCTGGGGCGCAATCGGTTTCCTGTTGTTGTCCGTGTTCCAGATCCGCTACTGGATGATCGCCAATATCCCGCAGTGTCTGCGTTTAGGGATCGCCAGCGGCATCGGCCTGTTTATCGCGATGATGGGGCTGAAAAACGCCGGGATCATCGTGCCGAATGCGGATACGCTGGTTGCTGTGGGTAAACTGACCTCGCACAGCGTGCTGCTGGGCGTGCTCGGTTTCTTCATTATCGTGGTGCTCGCCTCACGCAACATCCATGCGGCGGTGCTGATCTCCATCGTTATCACGACGGCCATTGGCCTGCTGCTGGGTGATGTGAAATATACCGGCGTCTTCTCGTTGCCGCCGAGCGTCACTAACGTCGTGGGTCAGGTTGATCTGGCGGGGGCGTTGAACCTCGGACTCTCCGGCGTCATCTTCTCCTTCATGCTGGTTAACCTGTTCGACTCCTCCGGTACGCTGATCGGCGTGACCGAAAAAGCGGGGCTGGCGGATGAAAAGGGCAAATTCCCAGGGATGAAGCGCGCGCTCTATGTGGACAGCATCAGCTCCGTCGCGGGCGCCTTTATCGGTACGTCTTCCGTGACGGCTTATATTGAAAGCTCCTCCGGCGTCTCGGTCGGCGGTCGCACTGGCCTGACGGCCGTGGTGGTGGGCGTGTTGTTCCTGCTGGTGATGTTCCTGTCGCCGTTGGCGGGAATGGTGCCGGCCTACGCCGCGGCGGGCGCGCTGATTTACGTGGGCGTACTGATGACGTCCAGCCTTTCACGCGTGAAATGGGAAGACCTGACGGAAGCCGTGCCGGCGTTTATCACTGCCGTCATGATGCCGTTCAGCTTTTCCATCACGGAAGGGATCGCCCTCGGGTTTATCTCCTACTGCGTGATGAAAGCGGCGACCGGACGCTGGCGTGAAATCAGCCCGTGTGTGGTGGTGGTTGCTCTGCTGTTCCTGTTGAAAATTGTCTTCGTGGACGCCCATTGAGGTTTGCCCTGGCTAAAACAGCTGGGGGCCACGATTGATTCAACGAACTCGGGACGATGACAGGACGTTGTCCTCTTTCCTGATGACGATAAAAATAACGCGGCCATCGCCGCGTTATTTTTTTTCCGCCGGGTGGCTGGTCAATTTCATAAACCGCGCTGACTGGCGCTGTTGCTGAACAATCTCCGATGTCTTGCTGAGCCCTCCCGCCACCGTGTAGTTCCACAGTACCAGACGGTTTAGCTGAGGCGTCCGCGCGCAGGCCCAGGCCAGATAATCGTCGATGTCGCTCATCGCCTCTACCTCCGGCAAATGCGCTACGCGCAGTCGTCCGGACGCCGGATGAAGCTTCAATGACTCGCTCCCCTTCAGATTAAATTCCGGTATTTTGAGCACGGACTGGCGGATGACTGCAAGCTGAGAGGCGGCTTCCAGCGGATCGATTTGAGCGTCTACCCACGCCTTTTCCGCCTGCGTTTGCCATACCGACTGCGGCTGTTGGGACGCCCGTACATGGATGATCTCCATACTCATTCCCACACTGCCTGACTCGCTCAACAGTAGCCCGATGGTATTCCCCGCGTAGCTCAGGCTGAAGCTGGGCAGGTTGATATCGCTAAAACAGGGGCGGCCATTGGGCGCCGTCGCCAATGGGGGCAACATTGGATAGCCAAACAGATAAAACATGAGTTCTGCCAATAACGCCCGGCTTTTCAGGTAGCGCTCGCGCCGCTTCATCGAAAAACTTTGCGTTGAGGCGATCAGGTCGTCAGACAGGCGTTGCAGACTGGGCAAAACTTCCGTGCTGGTCCACCTGACGAAATGGCAGGTCATAGTTCACTCCATGATAATGACGCAAATCGTGGCGTCCGAGGTTAGCAGAGACGATATAAACGCTGCGATGCTATATATCACAGACAAAAATATTAACTAAGCACAAACTTACGGATTATTATTCAATTATTGGTACTGAAGCTGCTTTCGTCAAAATTCTCTCCCTGCTGCAACGGAGCAAGGAGAGTTACCGTCAGCGGAAGCGCCGGTGAGATAAGGGCGCGGCGTGATGGGATGACGGAGATTGTGACGTCCAATCTGCTATTGTTGCGCCGGAACCCGCCAGAAAGGCGACTATCTGGGCGAATGGGAATTATCTCCCGCCGACTGCCATTGTCGCTCTTCTCTTTGTCGGCGCAGGGCATCGGGCGTGACCAACCGAAGGGCCGAGGTCGGACACACCCTGACGCAGGAAGGGCCGTCGGCCACGCCGTCGCATAAATCGCACTTACGCACTTCGCTGTGGGCGCGGGCGTCTCCCGCCTCTTGCGTCGAGCTCACCACCTGAATGGCGCCGAAGGGACAGGCGATGACGCAGCTTTTACAGCCGATGCAGCGTGAAGAGATCACCTGAATGCTGTCGTTCTGCGCGACCAGGGCGCCCTGCGGACAAGCGCTGGCGCAGGGAGCGTTCTCGCATTGATGGCAGAGTACCGGCACGCTGACGTCGGCGCTTTTGATGACTTTCAGCCTAGGGGCGAACGACGCGGTGTTCAGGCTGCTGAGCCCGCCGCCCGTGTGGGCGACGGCGCAGGCGATTTCACAGGTGCGGCAGCCAATGCACTGGCTGGCGTCGGCAATCACGAACGCATTCATCGCACCGGCTCCCTCAAATCGACGCGAGCGGTCGCTCCGGTCGTCTGCGTTTCGCACATCGCGTTGATCATGCTGTGCGCCGCCTTACGGCCGTCCGCGATGGCCGTCACCACCAGATCGGCGCCGCGCACGGCGTCACCGCCTGCGAAAATGCGAGGGTGACTGGTCTGGCAGGCATGACGACCGAGCGGTTGGGCTTCGATCTGCCCCCATTTATTGCGTTGCACCTGTGCGTCATCCAGCCACGGCATAGCGTGAGACTGAAAGCCGAACGCCGTAATCACGGCATCCACCGGATGGATGAACTCGGAACCGGCAACCGGCTGCGGACGGCGGCGGCCGCTGGCATCCGGCTCGCCCAGCTCGGTGCGGATCAGGCTGACGCCGCAGACTTCGCCTTGTTCATTGAGGCAGATTTTCTGCGGCTGCACGTTGAATATGAACTCCACCCCTTCCTCGCGGGCATTTTTCACTTCTTTTTTCGATCCGGGCATATTCGCTTCGTCGCGACGATAGGCGCAGGTGACCGACTCCGCGCCCTGACGTATTGAGGTGCGCACGCAATCCATGGCGGTATCGCCGCCGCCGAGCACCAGCACGCGTTTGCTCTGCATGGAGATGTAAGGTTCATCTTCTAAATCCGGCAGGCCCATCACCCGTTTGGTATTGGCGATCAGGAACGGCAGCGCGTCATAAACGCCCGGCGCGTCTTCGTTATCCAGGCCCGCTTTCATGGAGCGGTAGGTGCCGACGCCGACGAAGACGGTATCGAATTCGTCCAACAGCTGCGTCAGCGAAATATCACGCCCGATCTCGGTATTGAGATGGAATTCGATGCCCATGCCTTCAAACAGCACGCGGCGCTGGATCAGTACGTCTTTGTCCAGCTTGAATGAGGGAATGCCGAAGGTCAGCAGGCCGCCGATCTCTGGATGGCGGTCGAAGACCACCGCTTTGACGCCGTGACGCGTGAGGACATCGGCACAGGCGAGGCCGGCGGGACCCGCGCCGATGATCGCCGCCCGTTTACCGGTCGATTTGACCTGACTCAGGTCGGGCTTCCAGCCCATTTTCAGGGCGCTGTCGGTGATATAGCGTTCGATATTGCCGATGGTCGCTGCGCCATAAGACTCTTTGCCGAGCGTACACGCGCCTTCGCACAAACGATCCTGCGGGCAGACTCGTCCGCAAATTTCCGGCAGGCTGCTGGTGCGATGCGACAGCTCCACGGCTTCCATAATGCGGTCTTCTTTCGCCAGACGCAGGAGTTCAGGAATGTTGTTATGCAGCGGGCAAGTCCATTCGCAGATGGCGTGCTGGCCGCAGGTCATGCAGCGTCCAGCCTGATCGTGAGTCTGTTCCGGCGTAAAGCCCAGGTAGATTTCATTAAACGTGGAAATACGCTCGTTGAGCGATTTCTTGATGGCATCCATTCGCGGCCAGTCTTTGCGTTTAGCCAGCAGAGGGGGGCGTGATGGCGTAAAGGCCGGCGCCGCGCGCCAGTTTCCGGGCGCGGAACGCTGCGCCGTCTCGCGCTGTTTTTCCTGACGCTGCTGCTCTAGTGTGTGCTCACTAACTAAGCGCAACGCCTGGGTGGGGCAGGCTTCAACGCACGCCTGACCTTCGGCGCGGTCGATACAGAGATCGCATTTGTGAGCGGCTGCGGTATCCGGTGTTTTTTCCGTCGTTTCCACAGATATCGCGCCAAAGGGACAGGCAATGACGCAGGTTTTACACCCGATGCATTTTTTGGCGATGACCTGAATACTGTCCTCTTTTTTCACCAGGGCCTGTGTTGGGCACATGGCGGCGCAGGGGGCGTCTTCACAGTGATGACAGGTGACCGCCGTGTGCAGCTCGGCTTTATGAAAAACGTGGATACGAGGGGTAAAATTTTCCGCGCTTTCAGGATAAGCGCCATCGTTATGGGCAATCACACAGGCAATCTCGCAGGCTTTACAGCCGATGCAGTCCTTGGCGTTTGCGACGATAAACCGATTCATATCTTCTCCCGATAAGATCGTGTTGATGCAGGATTCGGCAATGAATAAAAGCCGATACCGCGTCTTACTTTATCTGTAAAATAACAAAAAGTAAGCGCTTGCTTACTTTTTGGGTGACGACCGTCACACTTTTTAATTGTCCGGCCAGAGCGAAAAGCATGGGGCTGGGGCGTGAAGTCCTATCAAGAATAGCGGCTTCGTAGTCTGGCGCTGGATTTTTATCCTAGCGGCTCCCCACCACGGCTATGTTGATATAGAACAGAGAATTAAAAAGAAGAATAATCAAATTTATTCAATATGTTAGCGTATTGAGAGTCATTATCTTGTACGCAAAACCCGGCGTGCGGCAAAGAGAACGATTGCGTGAGGTCTTTCAACGGTATCTTAAGGCTGTCGCGGTCGCTTCACGGCTGGGGCTGACGCCTCGCCTGAGGAGGGAGCGATCTGAATCAGGAGACGGGGAGCGTTATTCGGCGCGATTCCTGACGCGCAGGTGGACATGCCTGCGCTGTTGCGTTTTCATCGTGCTAAGCAGCATGGCCAACGCATCCAGTTTGTCGATAATTTGGGTGCCCAGATAGAAATAGCCGTAAATTTTGTTCTCTATCGCGATGTCATTTCCGACGTGCTCGACCAGCAGCGTCGACCTCAGTTCCTCCATCACATCCTGTTCGAACTCTTTATGATGGAATTTCTTGATGGCGTCAGGATCGTTAATATCGTCGCGAATAAGCGCCTGTAAAATTTTAAAACGGTAATCGATCGCGTAATTAATTTTCTTCGATAGGGAGGAGGCGCAAATAATATTGTGGCTAACCGGGCAGTCCCAGAAGGCTTTTTCTATCAGATTCAGATAAGAGATGATATCGAGAATAGTTTCTTGGAGTGACGCATAAGTTTTTTTATCTATTCTGGTTTCTTTCTGGGCAGGCGCGGAGAGTTTTAATATATTAGCGATGGTTTTTTTATTAATACTGTTAAGATTTTTTAATTCGGGCCGGTTGAATAGATTACGAGATAAATTAGCGCAGTAAAGCTGATGCAGATTGGATATGAGTTTATACAGTTCTATATTCCAGTGAATACACGCTTTGTGCGGAAAAATACTGGAAAAAATCACGGCGATGACGCAGCCGATAAAGACGTCAGAAATACGCCACAGCGCGATATCCAGATTTCCGCCTGACGCGCTGACGGTTACGGAAAGCGTAATACCAATCAGTATCCCGGCATAAGGAATCTTGCTCAATGTCAGGTAGCCGCAGGTAAATATACCGAGGGCGATGATCACGATCATGCCTGGAAAGGAGTACTTCCCGGCATAAAACGAGAGAATACCGAAGATGATGCCAATCAAGGTACCGGTTGAGCGCTGGATGGCCCGGGGGTAGACGCTGCCTTTATAGGACATCGGGCCCATGATGACGACCATAGTGATCAGGATCCACGAGACGTCTTTGACCAGGTCCAGTTTTGCCAGCAGGAGTAGAGCGAAAATAAAAGAAATCGTTAAGCGCAGCGCATGGGAGATACGATAATATTTATATTGTAAATTCTCTACTTTCATGGTCTTTTCTTTTAAAAGCACCCGCCAAATCACCATTAACCTCTGTGTGAAAGTTAATTATCGATCGCGAGCACCCCTATTTTCCACTGGTATGAAATGATGTCATCCAACAACGGACACAGAGGATAGCATCTTTTTTAACTAAAGTTAACAACAGCGCCGCTCGCAAAAAATCAAGCTTGTTCTTATAAGAAGATAAAGTCTCTGAGCTGAGGTAATAAATTGTAAGTCGATGTTTTTACCGCAAAGCCATCAGAAACTTCCCCTATTCACGATGAATATATATCTTTTTCGTTAAGGAAAGTGTTAATTATTTTAATGGACTGAGGGATAAATAAAAAAAAGAGGGATTAGTGTTGCGATGAATGATTCTGGGGTGAAAATATTATTAATCCATCAGGTTATGGCTATTCTCCACGATGACTCAATCAGCCTGACGCGGGGAAAGAGAAGGATATTTAATGATGACATCGCTAAACGATTGAACGCCGAATGACCGCTTTCCTATTACGGCGTTCGCACCAGACGGTAAAGATACCGGCACAGGCGATGATGGCCGCGCCGGCGATGGTGGAGCCCCCCGGCACGCTATCCAGGAAGAGATAACCGATCAGCATGGACCAGACCAGCGTGGTGTAGTCGAAAGGGGCCAGCAGCGAGGCGTCGGCGTAGCGCAGGCTTAGGGTAATCAGTATTTGCGCCATCCCGCCGAAAAAACCGCAGCCAATCAGCAGCAGGAGCTGGGGATAAGTCGGCATCAGCCAGCCGAAATACAGCGTGCCCAGACCGATAAACATCGTCATCAGCGAGAAATAGAACACGATGGCGCCGGGCTTCTCTACGCCGTTGAGGAAGCGAATTTGTATCGACGAGGCGGCGGTGCAGAGCGCGGCCAGTAGCGCGAAAACGACGCCGATGGCTGAGCCGGTGGCGACGCCGGAGGTGGAGGAAAAGATAGAGCCGCTGGCGCCCAGATACGCCGACAGCATGACAAGGATGCCCGAGAAGCCGACCACGACAGCCAGCCAACGATAAAATCGGACGATCTCTTTTAACAATATCGCCGCCATGATGACGGTAAATAACGGGGCGGCGTAGCTGATGGCGGTCACGTCCGCCAACGAAATATAGACCAGCGCCAGATAGTTAAAATACATACCGCCCGTGCCGGAAAAACCACGGATTAAATGGCCGAAAAGGTTGCGGGTTTTGATTAAGTCGAGAATATTGCCTTGAAACTTGAGCCAGATCAGCAGGGGAAATAACGCGACGAACGAACGGAAAAAAATGACTTCGCCGGTCGGGATTGCGCCGTTTAATCCTTTGACGCAGGCCAGCATTAATGTCGCGCACAGCGCCGACATTATTTTCAAGAGTACGCCCATTCTGGAATTCATTGTCTATTTTCACTCTTCGGCTGCAATATCGGCATTCGCTTTCCTGATGCGGGAAATTGCCCTAACCATAGAGTGACTGCGTTCGCGTCCGTTAAGATAATTTCGTTCTGTCTGGATAGTTTTTCCTTATATTTTCCTCCCGTCATACAAATTCCATATCACCACACACGCTTTCCGTCTTATACATCGGTTTTCTTCGCCTCTATAGTCAAACTGCTTGAAGAGTCACACAGCGTGATGGCTGTTATCTGTTTATTTTTAGTAAGTTACTTCATACCGCTTCTGCCGCGTTGGCGTCAGAAGAACTCTGAATCTTAATTAAAATAGCGGGGAATTCGTGATGAAATTGAAATTGCTTTCGGGTGCCGTATTGACCCTGCCTCTGTTGGCGGCATTGTCACCCGCCGCCCACGCGGATTTACTCGCGGATATCCACGCTCGCGGTCAGTTGAACTGTGCGGTCTACTCCGACGTGCCGCCGTTTTCGTCTCCCGATCCTAAAACGCGTCAGTTGGCGGGGATGGATGTCGATCTCTGTCATGCGCTGGCGAAGGAGATGGGGGTCAAGGCCAACCTGATGCCGACCTCGATTGAGGCGCGCATCGCCGTCATCGCCACCGGCCGCGCCGATGTGCTGGTCGCCAACCTGGCCTACACCAAAACGCGCGGCAACCAAATTCAGTTCAGCGACCCGTACTATGTGGCGAAAGAGATGCTGGTGGTGAAGAAGCCGAACGAAAACAAAACGCGGGCGGACTTTAAAGACAAACGCATCAGCGCGACCAAAGGCACCACCTCCGAGCAGTCCATCCATCTGGCGGGCGCTAAAGCCGTGACCTTCCAGGATGCGGCCTCTGCTTTCCTGGCGCTGGAACAAAACAAAGTGGTGGGCTTCGTCACCAACACTATGACCGCCATTAAAATGATTTCTCAGGCGCAAAAAGACGGTATCGAGCTGGGCATGATCAAAGAGCCGATGGCGCTCGAGCCGATTGGCGTCGGTATGAAAAAAGACGAACCGGCGCTGTTGGCGGCCGTGAACCGCAGCCTGAAGACGATGGACGACGCGGGCACGATCGACACAATCTGGAATACCTGGATTGGACCGAACACCGAGTACAAGATGGTGCGCGAAGAAAAAGTGCAGCCGCTTTCAAGTCTGAAATTCGAACCGCTGGAATAACTCATGACCATGCTGTCGCGCGACGTGCCGGAGCGCGTCTCCTTGACGCTCGTCAGTCAGGGCGAGCAGGTAAAAGTGTCAACGATTGGCGGTCGGGCCTATCTGGTTGATGCACCGGGCGATTTCGACCTGCCGGCGCAAAGGCGCATTTGGGCGCTGGCGGCGTTACTGCGGCAACGTGACGATATCGAATCCCTGATCCCCGGCGTGACCAATCTGCTGGTGCTGTTCAAGCAGACGCCGCCGGAGCCGTCCGCCGTCGTTGATCTGCTGAGGGAAGGTTGGGACCGTGCGCGGGCTGTCACCTCGCAGGGCAAACGGATCGACATTCCCGTATGCTACGGCGGTGAGCACGCCACGGATCTGGATGCCGTATGCGAATTCACCGGTCTGACGGCGAAAGACGTCATTCGCCGTCATTATCAGGGCGAGTACACGGTTTTCGCGCTCGGCAGCGCGCCGGGGTTTGGCTATTTGCACGGTCTGGACCCGGCGCTGGCCACCCCGCGTAAAAAAGTGCCGTCGCTGAATATGCTGAAAGGCACCGTGACCATCGGCGGCGCGCAGACGGGGGTGTCGGCGCTGACCGGCCCAAATGGCTGGAACGCGATCGGCTTCGCCGATATGCCGCTCTTCGACCCCTGGGCGGACACGCCCGCGGTCATGGCGCCGGGAGACCGCGTCCGTTTTCTGCCTGAGAGGATTGAACTGTGATTGAGGTCATCAAAACCGGTCCGTTGAATACCGTTCAGGATCTTGGCCGCACCGGCTTTCGCCATATCGGCGTCTCGGTCAGCGGGGCGATGGATGCGCTGGCGCTGCGCGTCGGCAATCTGATGCTCGGCAATGACGAAAATGCCGCGGGGATTGAAGTACAACTTTTCCCTTTCCGCGTCCGTTTCACCGCTGACGGCGCCATCGCCCTGACCGGCGCCGATTGCCGCGCCGTGCTGGACGGTAACGCGCTGCCGCCCTGGTGGGCCTGCGCGGTGCAGGCCGGGCAGGTGTTAGAGATGTCGTATCCCCGCAGCGGCGCTCGCGGTTATCTGTGCGTGGCGGGCGGCATCGATGTTCCGTTGGTGATGGGATCGCGCAGTACCGCGCTGCGCGGCAATTTCGGCGGACTGGAAGGCCGACCATTGACGCAAGGCGACCGTCTGCCGACGGGAGACGCGATGCGGTGTGCGCTGCCGAAGGGCGGGATTGGCGCGGTGCCCCCAGCGGTGGCCTTGGCTGACGTATTTCCGGTTAGCCCGGAGGGCGTGATTCAACTACGGGCGATCCCCTCTGGCGAATTCGACCTGTTTGCTCATGACGCCGCGCGTTTCTGGTCGCAATCGTGGACCATTTCCCGGCACAGCAATCGCACCGGCTATCGCCTGAGCGGCGAGCCGCTCGTCCCGTCCCGAACGGTTGAAATGCGCTCCTATGGTTTGATCCCCGGCATTGTGCAGGTGCCTCCGGCGGGCGAACCCATCATTCAAATGAGCGATGCCAATACGGCAGGCGGCTATCCCAAAATCGCGGGCGTTATCGAAGACGACCTGTGGCGATTGGGACAGGCGCAGGCGGGCGATCGGCTGCAACTCATCGAAAGCGATGCCGCCGAGGCCATCGCCGTCAATCGCGCGGTGAGGGACTACCTGTCTGCCGTCACCCGCAGCTGTCATCAGGTCGCAGCCGTGGCGCTGAACGGCTAATCACCGGGTGCCGCAGGCCTGTCCATCTGGCGGCGGCATCAGCGCAATTGAGCCTCTCTCACCTTCCTCTGAATAACGACGTACTGTTCCTCTCTCTGCGCGGTTTCCCCCGCAGGTTTCTCTCTTTGCCTACGTGGCGTCTGGCAGTATGTCGTGCGGTTGAACGGAGCGCTTGCAGGCATAAAAAACGGGGCGCAGAAGCGGCCCCGTTCTTTTGTCAGACTCGGTGAGATGACGTTTAACGCATTCCTTCGCAGAAGGCGGCCAGACGGTCGCAGCCTTTTTGCAGTATCTCCATGCTGGTGGCGTAGGAGAGGCGGAAATAGGGACTCATACCGTAAGCCGCGCCCTGCACCGTCACCACGTGGTGCTCTTCCATCAGCGCCATCACGAAGTCGGCATCGTTGGCGATGTAGCGGCCGCCTTGGGTGGTTTTCCCTATCAACGCGGCGATGTTCACAAACAGGTAAAAAGCGCCTTGAGGTTTGTGACACAGCAGGCCGTGGATAGCGCTCAGGCGCTCCAGCACATAGTCGCGTCGCTGGCGATAAATCTCCGCGCGCTCTTTCAGTAGATCCTGCGGGCCGTCCAGTACCGCGACGGCCGCCGCCTGCGTTAACGTGGTCACGCCGCCTGCGTTCTGCGT
This sequence comes from Lonsdalea britannica, assembly GCF_003515985.1. Taxonomy (GTDB): domain Bacteria; phylum Pseudomonadota; class Gammaproteobacteria; order Enterobacterales; family Enterobacteriaceae; genus Lonsdalea; species Lonsdalea britannica. Next base: position 1,115,660 of record NZ_CP023009.1, read on the forward strand.
ATTGACGTTGCTCATCGCTTTGATCAGGTCGTTTGGTCCGCCGCAGAAGCCCAGCCGCCAGCCGGTCATTGACCAGGCTTTGGAGACGCCGTTGACCGTCAGAACGCGATCTTTCAGTCGGGGTTCGACTTCCGCCATCGTGTAAAAGGTCACATCGTCGTAGATCAGATGTTCATAAATGTCGTCGCTCAGGATCCAGATATCGGGATATCGCAGCATGACGTCCGCGATCCCCTGCAAATCGGCCCGGCTGGCGACCGAACCGGTGGGGTTGCTGGGGTAGTTGAGCAACAGCCATTTGGTTTTCGGGGTGATGGCCGCCTTAATCGCCTCCGGATAGGGTTTGAAGTTGTTTTCCTGCGGACAGGCCACGGGCACCGGAACGCCGCCCGCGAACTTCACGATATCGGCATAGCTAATCCATGAGGGGGACGGCAGCAACACTTCGTCGCCCGGATTGATCGTCGCCATGAAGGCGTTAAAGATAATCTGCTTGGCGCCGCCCGCGGTGATGATCTGACTGATATCGTAGTCCAGATGGTTGTCGCGCTTGAACTTACGCTGAATAGCCGCGCGCAGCGCCGGTGTCCCGTCGGTGGGTGGATAGCGGGTATCGCCCGCCAGCGCGGCGGCGTAGGCGGCCTCCGAGGCGTGTCGCGGTGTGGGAAAATCCGGTTCCCCGGTGGATAAGCCAATAACATGGATACCCTGTGCGGCGAGATCTCGCGCTTTCTGCGTCATGGCCACAGAAGCGGAAACGGTGACATTTTTTAGGCGATCGGCAATTTCAGGCATGTGCGGAGATTCCAGTCAGTCAGGGGCGTCATGCCGGTGAGGCCTGCAACGGAAGGATCAGGCGTGCGGCACGGTGCGAAAAGCAGGTCGATGAGAGACCCAGGTTGGGAAGAGCATAAAAGTGAACCCGGCGCAGAGGCCAATAGCGCTTTGTTGTGGTGACATAACCGAACGCGATGGTTGCCGGTGTCAGGCCTGTGGGGGATGGTGACCGCATTGCTTCAGTATGGTGCAAAAGGCGGAATGACTCGTGACAGACGCGGCGAGCTCATATGGTCTAACCCACTGAAATCACACTCTCTATCGCCCCAGAACCACGGTTATGCGCGTTGGCCCCAATCTTGCTTTGATTAACCTCAAGATCCCGCAGTGAGGAAGCCACTATGAATCTCCGTCGACTTAAATATTTCATCAAGATCGTTGACGTGGGCAGCCTGACGCAGGCCGCCGATGTTCTTCATATCGCGCAACCTGCTCTTAGCCAGCAGCTGGCGACGCTGGAAGGCGAGGTCAATCAGCAGCTGTTAATCCGCACCAAGCGCGGCGTCACGCCGACCGAAGCGGGCAAAATTCTCTACACGCATGCTCAGGCTATCCTGCGCCAGTGCGATCAGGCGCAAATCGCCATCGACGGCGCCGGGTTGACCCTCTCGGGCAGCGTATCCGTCGGTCTGGCGCCGGGGACGGCCGCCCAGCAGCTGGCGCTGCCGCTAATGAAGGAAGTGCATCGGCAGCATCCCGGCATCGTGCTGTATTTCAACGAAAACTTCGGCACTACGCTCAGTGAACTGATCATGAACGGGCGCATGGATATGGCGGTGATTTACGGTAGCCGCGAGATCCACGGCCTGCGTTTTATGCCGCTGATGAAGGAAGATCTTTATTTCGTCTGCCCGCACGTGCTGGACGCGCCGAAAAGCAGCATTTCTCTGGCTGAGGTCGCGCGTTACGACCTGTTCCTGCCGCGAATCTACAACACGATGCGCAAAGGCGTGGATGATGCCTTTATTCAGGCGGGCGTGTCCTACAAGGTCAACTGCGAAATTGAGTCGCAAACGACGCTGAATGCCGCCGTGAGCGAAGGATTAGGCTGCACGATCATGCCGGAGTCCGCCGCGCGCGCCATGCTGCAGGCCAGCAACGGGTGGATGGCGAAGATCGTCGATCCGAATATTCAGGTCTCCCTGACGTTTTGCATGTCGGACCATTTGCCGCTTTCGCAACCGGCGAAAGTCGTGAAAGACATCCTGTTGTCGCTGATGGTGAAACGCACCACGGACAACCGTCCGCTGGCGCTGGTGGGGTAATAAGTCTCCCTTATCGTTGCAAAGCGAAACCCTCTTACCGAATCAACCTGTCGCCACGTTAGAGTGCGAACATCCCCAGTACGCCGGGGCGACGGGTGGTTGTCGGACGTCGGCGACAGGCGGCGATTCCGGTTGTATTTGCGCCCTGCCTGCCAACGTCCCCCTTTCCTGTGTTGACCGCCTGTCTGTCCAGCTATTCACGGGAAGCGCCCGTCGCGTGGCGAAATGATGTCGGACGAGTTGACAGGATATTTATGCAAAACAGCCCATTAGCACTCCGGGAGCTACGTGTGGTGGCCCACAAGATGCGCCGCTCGGGGTTAACCCAAATAGAGATTGGCGGCAGCGATTACCATGTTCGTCTCAGGTTTGAACCGGCTGGCGATGTTCCGACGGCGATGTCCTCCGGACTGCGGGAAGCCGAAGCGAGTGTGCCGACGGAGATCGTGCGGGCCTGCCTGCCCGGCAGGGTCTGTGTGCAGTATCCGGGACGTGATGAAACGTTTGTTTCGCTCGGTTCTGTCGTCCGGCAAGGCGCGCTGCTGGCGCTCTTAAAGATTGGGCTGACCTATCTGCCCATACTGAGTCCGACCGATGGCACGGTCACATCGATGCCGGTCAGGCAAGGCGATGCGGTCGAGTATGACAGCGTCATCCTCACCCTGAGAAAAACAGAGGATTAATGATGAAATCGATGGATTTAAATGCCGATATCGGCGAAGGCTTCGGCGACTATCAGATAGCGGACGACGCGGCGCTGATGCCGCTGATCACCTCGGCCAACGTCGCCTGCGGTTTCCACGCGGGCGATGCCGCGATCATGGCGAAAACCGTCGAGTTGGCCAAACACCATCACGTCGATCTCGGCGCGCACGTCGGTTTTCCCGACCTGATGGGATTCGGCCGCCGTCGAATGCAGATCGAACACGATACGCTGGCGCACTACGTCACTTATCAGCTCGGGGCGCTGTCGGCGTTCGCCAACGCGGCGCGCTATCCGCTGACCCATATGAGTTTTCACGGCGCCCTTGGCAATATGGTTTCTGAGGATGAAGCGCTGGCGGATGTCCTGCTGCGGGCGGTCAAAACCTTCGATCCAAACATGATTATCAGCACGATGGCGGGAAACGCCGTGGATCGCGTGGCGCGTCGGCTTGGCTTACGCGTGGTGTGCGTTTTTCTGGCCGATCGCGCCTATGAAAGTAACGGGCTGCTGGTCAGCCGCGCCAAACCGGGCGCGGTCATTCACGATACCGAACAGGTCAAAGCGCGGGTGCGCCGATTGCTGACGGAAGGCACCATCGAGAGTATTGATGGCGACACGCTGACACTCGATGTCTCCTCGATTCTGGTGCACGGCGATACGCCTGAGGCGATTGAGATGGTTAAAACGCTGCGCGCGGCGATTGAAGAAACCGGCCTGCGTATTGCGCCGGTTTCAGAGCAAATTCGCCAGCAGAGCTGGGAGAAAACCTCGTTATAAGTCGTCCTTATCGCCTCAAACCGTTTATGTCTTATGCTTGCTTGTCATGGCTAGTTAGAGTAGGAAAAAAGATAGGGCACCGAACACGGATGTCCTGTCATCTTACAAGGAGATTGAACATGCCATTTTCAGATTATAAAACTGCATTGGTGACTGGCGCGTCAGCCGGTATTGGCGAAGCGATCGTCGAGCGCCTGTGTCAGGAAGGGCTGACGGTCCACGCGGTAGCGCGCCGCGGAGAACAACTCGCCGAGCTGTCTGCCCGAACAGGCTGTATTCCCCATGCTATCGACGTCAGCGATACGGACGCGCTCACGCGCCTGTGTAGTGAGATTCAGGTCGATGTGCTAGTGAACAACGCGGGCGTTTCCCGTTCTGGCTCGATTCTGGATGCCGATGAAGAGGTGATCGATACGCTGGTGGACGTCAATCTGCGGGCGGTGTTGCACCTCAGCCGCTTATTAGTGCCAGGCATGAAGGCGCGAAACTGCGGACACGTTATCAACGTCACTTCTATCGCTGCCGTCTACAACTTCAACGGCAACTCCATTTATCACGCGACCAAAGCGGGCGTACATGCCCTGTCTCGCCAACTGCGGTTGGATTGTTACGGCAAGATGGTTCGTGTGACCGAAATTTGCCCTGGCCGTGTGGCCACAGACATCATTGGGATTGCGATGGGCGATATTGAAGATGCCCGCCGTCGCTACATTGATGGTTTCGATTTACCGACGCCGAAGGACATTGCGGACACCGTGGCATTCGTCCTTGCCGCGCCGGTAAACGTTAACTTCGGCAATATTGAAATTACACCGACCACGCAGGTAATGGGCGGCTTGTCGACCATGCGGCCGGGCGATTCCGTAGAGTAAGTATAAGAACGATCAGTCGCTGAGGGAGACAAAACGATGACGCTCGATTTTTCCGCTGTTTTCACCGATCAATTCGGATCGATGCTCGGCGAGGGGGTCATCGTTACCCTGAAGCTAGCGCTGGGGTCCTGGTTGCTGGCCATGGCGCTGGCGCTGCTGTTAGTCGTGATCCGCCTGACGCATAAGCGTACGGCGGTGTTTCTGGTGTCGGCCTACGTGTCTTACCATCGTAACGTGCCGACGCTGATTCAGCTGATGATGTGGTACTTCGCGATCCCCACGCTGCTGCCGGAGTCGGTGCAGATGTGGATCAACGATTTCAACGCGGAGTTTCTGTTCTCCATGTTTGCGCTGGGCCTGTGTCAGGCCGCCTATTTCTCCGAGGATATCCGCAGCGGGCTGCGGGCGATCCCGGATGGGCAAAACGAGGCGGCGCGCGCGCTGGGCATGAGTTACGGTCGCGCGATGCGGCTGGTTATCCTGCCGCAGGGGTTGCGCAATTCACTGCCGTCGTTAATCAACCACACCGTGCTGTTGTTCAAGAACACCAGCCTGGCGATGGTCATCGGCGTTGCGGAGCTGACTTATGTCACCCGCGACATCGAAAACCAGACGTTCCGCACCTTCGAGTCCTATCTGGTAGCCTCCGTAGGCTATTTGATCTTCTCTTTGCTGCTGATGGGGGCTGGCGCGCTGCTGGCTCGCCATTTCCAGCGCGTCTATGCGAGGTAATCCCGTGGCCGATATCTTCACGATTTTGCACGACAACGGGATGCTGTTTCTGATGGGGCAGTATCCGAATGGTCCCCTCGGCGGCGTGCTGTGTACGTTACTGATCTCCGTGCTGGCGATGCTGTTCGCCTTCCCGGTCGGCATGCTGCTCGGCATGGCGCGTATTTCCCCTTTCCGCTGGTTACGCTGGCCGGCGGCCTGCTGGGTCTACGCGCTGCGCGGCATTCCGCTGCTCATGGTGGTGTTCTGGACCTACTTCTGCATCCCTTTGCTGATCGGCCATAACATTAGCGGATTCGCGACGATGCTGTGTACGCTGGTGATTTACGAAAGCGCCTACATCGCCGAGATTATTCGCGGCGGCATTCAGGCGCTGCCGTCCGGGCAGTACGAAGCCTCCCGCGCGTTGGGCATGAGTTACGTCAAAACTTTCCGCATGGTGATCCTGCCGCAGGCGCTCTACAACACGTTGCCCAGTCTGGTGAGCCAGTTGGTTTCCATCATCAAGGACAGCACGCTGGGCTATGTCATCAACGTGCCGGAACTGACCTTTGCCGCCAATCAGGTCAACAACCAACTGTTGACCAAGCCGTTTCAGGTGTTCGCGATTGTGGCGCTGAGTTACTACGTCATTTGCTTCAGTCTGACCTGGCTGGCTAACCGGCTGGAAGCGCACGTGGCGCGCAAGCGGCGTAATGAAAACCCCGCAGGTACGCCAGCCGAGAAAACCGAATTATTGACCGAAACACCGTCGCTATAAGGAATGCATGATGAGACCGATGATTATGTTTAACCGGGTCAGCAAATGGTATGGCGATTATCAGGCGTTGACCGATTTGAATGCTGAGATCAAAAGCGGTGAGGTCGTGGTGGTTTGCGGACCGTCGGGGTCCGGCAAGTCGACGCTGATTCGGACGGTCAACCGTCTGGAGCCGATTGAAAAAGGGCAGATCCTGTTCGACGGTATCGATATTCACGGCACCAGCACCCGGCTCAACCAACTGCGCACGCGCATTGGCTTTGTGTTCCAGAATTTCAACCTGTTCCCGCACGTCTCGGTGATGGACAACATCATGATGTCGCCGGTGAAGGTGTTGGGTGTCAAACGTTCGGAAGCGCGAAAGCATGCGGGCGAACTGCTGGAGCGCGTGGGGTTGTCGCACAAGGCCAACGCCTATCCGGCGCAGCTTTCCGGCGGTCAGCAGCAACGCGTGGCGATAGCCCGCGCGCTGGCGATGAAGCCGCCGGTGATGCTGTTCGACGAACCGACCTCGGCGCTGGACCCGGAGATGGTGGGGGAAGTGCTGAACGTGATGCGCGGATTGGCGCAGGAAGGCATGACGATGATGTGCGTGACGCATGAGATGAATTTCGCCCGTGAAGTGGCGGACACCGTCTGGTTCATGGATCAGGGACAGATTCTGGAAAAGGCCGCGCCGGAAAACTTCTTCCGTGCTCCACAGCACCCACGCGCACAGCGCTTTCTGAGCGATTTGCGTCAGCACTAAGGTTTGCCGTGACACCGCATTGCGCCGTCGCAGGTTAAAGCGACGGCGTGATCCTGTTTCTTCTTTCATTTCCCCGCTTTCCCTGTGCTGCCCGCGTTGCGCTGTTCATATCGCCGCGCGGGCTTCGTGCCATTTCACTACCGTTTTTGCTGCGAATCTTTTTGCATATCGTCCAACGCGATATTCAATTCCAATACGTTGACCGTGGGTTCGCCCATAAAATAAGGCTGGGGCCGCTGTGTGTGAGCAATGATCAGCCAACGTACGTCGTCTTCCGACAGATGACGGGCCGACGCGACGCGAGGCACCTGCCACTGCGCGGCCGGTGGGGATATATGCGGGTCCAGGCCGCTGCCGGAAGCGGTGACCAGCTCGACGGGAACGGGACCGAGCGTCTGCGGATTAGCGGTGTGCAGGTCGGCCACACGCTGTTGGATGGCCTCGTCCAGCGCCGGATTGCTCGCCGCCAGATTGCTGCCGGAAGAGGCCAGTGCGTTATACGGCGTGTCGGCGGTCGCCGACGGACGGCCGTGGAAATAGTCCGCCCGCGTGAAGTGCTGGCCGATCAGCGCTGAGCCGCGAAGCTGTCCATCGCGTTCGATCAGCGACCCGCCGGCCGTATCCGGAAAGGCCCACTGAGATAACGACGTCGTCAACAGCGGATAGGCGGCTCCGGTAATGACGGCCAGCAGGAGAAACAGGGAAATCGTAGGACGTATCAGGTTCATACTTTGGCTCCTCAGCCCAGACCCAGAATGGTCAACAGCATGTCGATCAGTTTGATGCCGATAAACGGCGCGGCCAGTCCACCCGCGCCGTAAATCCACAGATTACGGCTCAACAGCGACGCTGCGGACATGGGGCGGTAGCGAACGCCTTTGAGCGCCAACGGGATCAACAGCACGATAATCAGCGCGTTGAAGATCACGGCGGAAAGAATGGCCGAGTTCGGCGAGTGCAGATGCATCACGTTCAGCTTGTCGAGCTGCGGATAGGTCGCGGCAAACGCCGCTGGGATAATGGCGAAATACTTGGCCACGTCGTTGGCGATACTAAAGGTGGTCAGCGAGCCCCGCGTCATCAGCATCTGTTTACCGATGCGCACGACCTCCAGCAGTTTGGTGGGGTTGGAGTCCAAATCCACCATGTTGCCCGCCTCCTTGGCCGCCTGCGTCCCCGAGTTCATCGCCACCGCCACATCGGCCTGCGCCAGCGCGGGCGCATCGTTGGTGCCGTCGCCGGTCATGGCGACCATGCGGCCTTCAGCCTGATACTGGCGGATCAGGGCCAGTTTGGCTTCCGGCGTCGCCTCCGACAGAAAGTCATCCACCCCGGCCTCGGCGGCGATGGCGGCCGCCGTGAGCGGGTTATCGCCGGTGACCATCACGGTTTTGATCCCCATCCGGCGCAGTTCGGCAAAGCGCTCCCTGATGCCGCCTTTGACGATATCTTTCAGTGCCACGACCCCCATCACGGCGTTATTCTCCGCTACGATCAGCGGCGTTCCGCCGGAGCGAGCCACCGACTCCACCAGCACGTTAACCGCCGCCGGGAACTGTCCGCCTTGGCTTTCAACGTGACGGCGAATGGCGTCGGCCGCGCCTTTGCGTAACATCTTCGGGCCGATATTCACGCCGCTCATGCGGGTCTGCGCGGTGAAGGGGATGAACGTGGCGTTCAGGCTCTGTAGGTCGCGTTCGCGCAGGTTGAATTTCTGCTTGGCCAGCACCACGATGCTGCGGCCTTCCGGGGTTTCATCCGCCAGCGACGCCAGCTGAGCGGCGTTTGCCAGCGCATTCTCCGTGATGCCGGGGGCGGGCAGAAACTGGCTGGCCTGACGGTTGCCCAACGTGATAGTGCCGGTTTTATCCAGTAGCAGCACATCGACATCTCCCGCGGCTTCTACTGCGCGTCCGCTGGTGGCGATCACATTGGCCGCCAGCATCCGGCTCATCCCCGCGATCCCAATCGCCGACAGCAATGCGCCGATGGTGGTGGGGATCAGGCAGACCAGCAGAGCCACCAGCACGATGACGCTGACCGGCGAGCCGCTCCAGGCTGAGAAGGGGTACAGCGTCGCGGTCGCCAGCAGAAAGACGATGGTCAGCGCGATCAGCAGGATGGAAAGCGCGATCTCATTGGGCGTTTTGCGGCGCTTGGCCCCTTCGACCATCGCGATCATGCGATCCAGAAAGGTTTCGCCGGGGTTGACGCTGCACTGGATCACCAGCCAGTCGGAGAGGATGCGCGTTCCGCCTGTGACGGAAGCGAAATCGCCCCCGGCTTCGCGGATCACCGGCGCGGATTCGCCGGTGATGGCGCTTTCATCCACCGACGCGCAGCCCGCCAGCACTTCGCCGTCGCAGGGGATAATATCGCCGGCTTCCACCCGTACCCAATCGCCTTTTCGCAGGCTTTCGGCTGCGACCTGCTGGTGCGGCGCGTCGTGTTTCGGCTCTGCCAGTTTTTTCGCCCAGCTGGTGCGTTTGATGCCTTTCAGACTCTCGGCCTGAGCCTTGCTGCGGCCCTCGGCCAGCGCTTCGGCGTAGTTGGCGAACAGCACGGTGAACCACAGCCACAGGCTGATCGCCGCGGTAAACGTCAGTTCCCCCGTCAGCCAATCCATGCCTACACCGACGGCCAGCAGCGTCGCCAGAATACTGCCCAGGAAGACGACGAACATCACCGGATTGCGATATTGCATCCGAGGGTCCAGCTTCCTGAATGACTCGACCAGCGCGGCGCGCCACAGCGTGTTGCGCGGCTGGGAAAGCGTGTTATGTCCCATAAAATGTGTCTCCGGCAATGAATAGTGTCATCACTGCAGATGTTCGATAATGGGCCCTAAGGCCAGCGATGGAATGAACGTCAGCGCCCCGACCAGCATCACGATGCCGATAATCAGTCCGACAAACAGCGCGCCGTGGGTCGGCAGCGTCCCGACGCTGGCGGGTTGCGTAGGACGACTCGCCAGCGAACCGGCGATCGCCAGAACAGGGATAATGGGGGCGAATCGGCCTATCAGCATGGCGGCGCCCAGCAACAGGTTGTAGAACGGCGTGTTCGCGGACAGCCCGGCGAACGCGCTGCCGTTATTGTTGGCGGCGGACGTGAGCGCATACAGCACTTCGGTAAAGCCGTGCGGTCCGGGGTTCAATATCCCGGCTTTACCTGCGTCGGTCATCATCGCCAACGCCGTGCCGAGCAGGACCAGCGTCGGCGCGATCAGGATGGCGAGCGCCGTCATTTTCATTTCCGGTACGCCGATTTTTTTGCCCAGATACTCCGGGGTGCGGCCGATCATCAGCCCGGCGACGAATACCGCCAGCATGACGTTCATCAGCATGCCGTACAGGCCGGAGCCCACGCCGCCGAAGACCACTTCGCCAATCTGCATCAGCCACAGCGGCACCATGCCGCCCAGCGCGGTGAAGGAGTCGTGCATCGCATTGACCGCGCCGCACGAGGCCGCCGTCGTAATGACCGCGAACAACGCAGATTGCAGGATGCCGAAGCGGCTCTCTTTGCCTTCCCAGTTCAGCACGCTGTCCGCACCGTAGGCGGCCAGATGCGGATTGCCGTCGACTTCAGCCTTCATGACCACGGCTGCGGCGACCACGAACATAATTAGCATCGCCCACAGCACGGTGTGTCCTTGTCGGGTATCGCGGATTGCCCGGCCGAATGCCAGACACAGCGCGGCGGGGATCAGGAACATCGCCAGCATCTGCACGAAGTTGGTCAGCGCTGTCGGGTTCTCGAACGGATGCGCCGAGTTGGCGTTAAACAGCCCCCCGCCGTTGATGCCGATCATTTTGATGGCTTCCTGCGAGGCGACGGGCCCCATCGGCAGCGTTTGCTGCACGCCTTCCAACGTAGTGAAGGTCAGATAAGGGCTGAGGGTTTGCGGCACGCCCTGGCTGACCATCAACAGCGCCGCCAGTAAAGACAGCGGCAGCAGCACAAACAGGGTGGTCCGCGTCAGGTCGCGCCAGGCGTTGCCCAGCTTGTCGGTCGCGTGGCGGGCGAACCCGCGAATCAGTGCGAACAGCACCGCGAAACCGGTCGCCGCAGACAGGAAGTTCTGCACGGTCAGCCCCATCATCGTGCTGAAGTTGCTGAGGGTGCTTTCCCCGGCGTAAGACTGCCAGTTAGTGTTGCTGACGAAGCTGATGGCGGTATTCAGCGCCAGATGCCACGACAGCCCCGGCAATCCCTGCGGATTGAGCGGCAGCGATCCCTGCAACATCAGGATGGCGAACAGGACGATGATGCCGAGCAGGTTGAACGCCAGCACTGCCGCCAGATATTGACGCCAGTTCATGTCGCCGTCCGAGATGCCGCACAGTCGCCAAACCCCACGCTCAAGCCACGCCGTTCCCGGCAACGCGTTATCGTGAATGAGTCCCGTCAGCAATCGTCCTAGCGGCTGGGCCAATAACAGCAGCGCCGTCAGATAGACGGCGAGGAGTAAAACAGCATCGGCGGCCATCACAGCGCCTCCGCATTAAACAGGGCGTAAAACAGGTAGCCCAGTAATAAAAAGACCAGCACGATGCCGGCGATAATTCCTGCGCTCACGGTGATTCTCCAGGTGTGAAGGGAATACGGAGGAGCGTAGAGAAAGGGACATAAAAATGTCGTCAAATTGCGGAGGGGTGGTATAAAAATTTTGTATAAATGGAACGAAAACTCGGCAATGTCGGGTCTGTTAGGGGGGCGAGATCGACCATGTCGACGTCCGCCGGTTGCGCGTCGAGTGAGCCTGCGTCGCGAAGGGCAAAAAACGCGTGCCGGTCATGCGTCGAACTCAGTCCGCGCAAACGGACATTGATAGCGTTGGTCCCTCCCTGAAGCGGGAGTTTTCGCTGCGTGTTACTCGGGGATCATGCCGGGAGGCGGCAATAACCGAGCCTGCCGCAGCGCCGCGAGGTTGCCCGACCCCGTGCAGAAGCAGGCAATTTTCAGCTGGCGAATAAGAATGTCGAAATGGGCGATCACCGCCTCGGTGGATCGGGTGGCGGCCTCGAGAACGCCTGCCGCCTGACCCACGATGTCCGCACCCAGTCGGAGAGCTTTCGCCGCATCTACGCCGTTGCGAATACCTCCGGAAGCGATCAACGTCGTCTCCGGCAATGCTTGCCGAACCTGTTGTACCGCAGTGGCGCTGGGGATGCCCCAGTCGGCAAACGCCATTGCCACCTCCCGGTCGGCGGGGTGGCCTGCGCGCTCGGCTTCCACCGCCGCCCAATGGGTGCCGCCCGCTCCGGCAATATCGATGGCCTGTACGCCCGCATCGACCAGCATTCGCGCTACCCGCGCCGAAAGACCTGTCCCGACTTCCTTCACCATCACCGGGACGCCAATATGAGCGGCTGCCTGCGCAATGCAGCCCAGTACCCCGCGCCAGTCGCGATCGCCCTCGGGTTGAACGGCCTCCTGCAATGGGTTGAGATGGATGATGAGGCCGCTGGCTTCCAGCGTTTCCACCGCGCGGCGCGCCAGCGTTAGCCCATCAGATTCCAGCAGTTGGGCGGCGCCGATATTGGCGAGCAACGGGATATCCGGCGCGGTGCGGCGTAATGCGCGCGTCAGCCCCTGACGGTGGTCGGTTCGCAGACTCACGCGCTGCGAACCCACGCCCATCGCGATGCGTAATGATTGCGCCGCTTCCGCCAGATGGCGGTTGATGGCCTCGGCGCGCCTCGCCCCGCCGGTCATGGAGCTGATCAGCAGAGGCGCTCGCATCCCGATGCCCAGCAACGTGCTGCTCAGGTCGATGTCCTCAAGGTTCAGCTCCGGCAACGCGCAGTGTTCGAACTGGATGCGATCCCAGCCCGCGGAGGTGGGCGAGTCGGCCTGCTGCCTGAGGACGATATCCAGGTGGTCGTTCTTGCGTTGGCTTAGCGCGTCGCTTGGTTTCATTTTTACTCCCTGTCGCTGCCCACTCATGCGTGGCGAGGATCGTCTGAGCGGGCGGGCGTTGCCGTGCCGTCAACCCGGTAGCGTAGGGCCGATGTGGCGTAATATTGAGTGCCAACCGTCAGCATGGTTTCCATCAGTCGTACCCAGATGGGAGCGAATTTCGCCGTCTTCAACAGCGGCCTCAGCATCCTTTCATAGCCGGTGATTTCAGTCTGAAGAAACGCGACGGCGCTCAACGTGGGATAGCGGCGTTCGAGTTGTACCGCCAGATTATCGGTTTCGCCCGAGGTGCGATCGTTGTCGAGGCCATGGAGATCGTTTTGCAGTCGGCCGATGGCACAGAGGAAGCGCAGGGCATTCTGAAAGGTCGGTTCGGTCAGCCAGCGCGGCATATCCAGTTCCCATAACAGCGACAGGCATCCGAACACGTTTCGGTAGCCGATGGAGTCGATGCCGTTTCGGAGATGCTCGGCATAAGACCAGCCTCCTGGGTCGTTTGCAAGGCGCTTGCCGTTTTGTAAGGCCGTGCTGTAGGCCTGCGTGTCGGCCAATAGCTGTGAATAATCGTGTTGGTGGCAGGCCAGTCGGGCGAGACGATGGCGCAGGACGGAGCAGCCCACGGACGCCGTTGGCGCGTCCGGCGTCCGGCCGACGAGGATGCCCTCGACGACGGCGTAGTCGTCGGGGGATATCGTCGCGCGATCGTGACAATCATCGATCCAGAACAGCAGCGCCATCTCCTGATAGAAGGCAAGCACTCGTGCTTCGTCGTCCGGATCATGTCCGGTACGGGCGCTCATCGCGATCAGCTCGGGTCGAATACTGTTGAGGATAAATTGTCCTCCCCGGACGGCCTCCACCGCATGCTCGTCGAGAAAGCCGGACAGCGTTTCGCCCCAGGCCTTCACCTGCTGGCAGGCGTCGTCGTGCAAGGTCATATCCGTTCTCCCTGGGGTTCTGTTAGTGCGTCGCCAACGTCGGCGTGGAGAGCGTCCCAGTTCAGCGCCAGCCAGAGTCCGGCCAGTTCGGTGACCCGCACCACGCGCTGAGGGCAATACAGCTCTTTCCCGATCCACAGCGGCGTGACGGGAAGCTGGTTCGGCTGATAGCGGGCCAGTAACCACTCCCGCGCCCGAGCAACGACTGACGCCAGCTTCTCGCGCAGGTCGGTGTCAACTCTGTCGTTCATGATGTGCAGCGCGAACAGCGCGTAGGCGGTTTCTTCCTGCGTCGGCGCAGACCCCGCGCCCCACCCACCGGACGGATGTTGCGTCCCCAGAATCTTGTTCAGCACATCATTATCTCGCCACGACGGCATGCCGTGCGCCAGCGCGGCGACGGCATGTGACGTCGGGTACAGCCAGGAGGCGTGCCATTTTTCGTTTTTCCATACGCCATCGGCGCTTTTGCCGTTCTCAATGTAAGCCCGTGCGGCGGGCGCGGCGGTGCCGAGCAGACTTAGCGCGTGCACGGCATGGATTGTCGTCGAAAGCGACGGATTGCGCTCGCCGGGGAAGGTCACGAACAGGTCGCCTTTTTCGAACTGACGCAGCGGATCGAAAGTGAGTGAGTGGCCTGAAAGCTGCACGACCGCCGCTGCGATGGCGGTATCGTCAGCATCCGACGCAAAAGTCTGTGCCGGCCCCACCCCGCGTGGGGTAAGGCGCGTCTGGATGTTTGCCGCGAGGGTTTGCACCACGGTGGCAAGCGTGGGGTGAGAAAACAGGCCCGCGAGGTGAAGCGAGTACAGCGACCAGCAGGGTTCGAAAACGTCGATGGGCCAAACGTTCGGCACCACACCGTCGATGCCGACGCCGGTCGCGCGCGAGGCCTTGTGGAGATAACGTGCTGTGCGTTCGTGAGGCGCGGCTGAGTTTTCGGCATAGGCGCGACCCAGCCAGACGGCGGTCGCCGAAGGGCTAATGCCCACGCTGCCGAACGCGTCGGGCGTGGCCTCGGTCGATGACCGTCCCCAGGACTCCCAGGAGTGAAACAGAGGGTGTCCGGACGGTACCGTCGTGAGCGATTTCAGCTTCCCCAGCCGCGCGCTTTCCGCCTCGTAGAGCGCGCCGTAGCGCGGATAGGCGAGTGGGGGGAAAAGCGCGGCCGCCTGACGGCATAGCTGCGGCAGGATGAGCTCGACGCCGATAGGCGCGTCGTCCGGAATGCCTTCGGCATAGGGATCATTCTCCTGCGTCAGATAAGCGTCGGCAGCAGCGAGGGCGGCGGCGGCCCCTTCGGGCTGAGGTTGCGCCTCATGCAGCGCCAGTACCGCCGCTACGGTCGGCACCTGACGATGCAGCGGGAAGTCCGGGTTGCCCCAACCGCCGTCTTCGTGCTGTTGTTCAATCAGCCAGCGATAGGCGCCGACGCGGTCGGGGGGATGGGGATGGGCGCGTAATAGCTGCGCGGTGTCGTACACCGAAGGGCCGACGTAGCCGCCGTCGTGCATGTCGGACAGCAGCGTATTCAGTTCGGCCAGGATGTTTTCAGTTAAAGCGTGCATGTTGAGTTCTCCCTCTTAGGCGACCCGCCAATGACGAGCGCATTCGGAAATCAGGGCAGCCGTTTAGCCGCCAGTGCAATCAGTTGCGCCAGCTTTTCGGCGCGCGGCCCCAGCGGCGCAATCGCCGTTTCGGCGTCGTGAAACAAATCCGAAGCCAGCGAGCGAGCGGCCTCAATTCCCATCAGGGATGCGCAGGTGGGTTTCTGCGCCGCTGCGTCTTTGCCTGCGGTTTTCCCGAGCGTAGCGGTGTCCTCGGTGGCGTCGAGAATGTCGTCGATGACCTGTAACGCCAGGCCGAACGCGGCGCTGTAGCGGTCCAGCGCGTCGTAGAGTTCGCGGTGTTCGTCGTCGTCGATAACCGTGCAGAGCGCCCCCATGCGTACCGACGCGCGAACCAGCGCACCGCTTTTCATGGCGTGCATTTTGATGATGTGCTCCAGCGGCACGCTTTTGCCGACGATCGCCAAATCGATGGCCTGACCGCCTGCGGCCCCCTCGGTGGACACGGCGCGTGCCAGTTCCTGAACCAGCGCGATGCGGTTTTCAGAGGGGATAGCCAGCTGTGTCAGCGTAAGAAAGGCGTGGGCCTGTAATGCGTCCCCGACCAGAATCGCCGTCGCTTCGTCGAACTTTACATGCACCGTGGGCAGGCCCCGGCGCAGTACGTCGTCATCCATCGCGGGGAGATCATCATGAACCAGCGTGCAGGCATGCATCATTTCGATAGCGGCGCCGATCTCGTCCAGAAGGGACGCGGGCGTGTCATTCAGCGCTCCCGCGGCTTTGGTCAGCAGCGCTCGGGTACGCTTTCCGCCCTGTAACGTGGCATACCGCATTGCCTCGGACAGACGGGTGCCGTTGTCGTTATCCGCAGGTAAAAGCTCTGCCAGCGCGTGTTCAATATGCTTGGCGTTGGTTTTCATCCATACGCTCACGTCCTGCGTATGAAGGGAATGCCCCCGCGGGTGCCTGTTTCACGGGCGCCGAATGCGCACTTCGTGTCCTTGTGCCTGTTGGTGAGGATATTCATCATTTCTCTCCCATCGTTTCCGTGCCATCAATCCAGCACGTGGGTCAGTCCGTCTGGACGCTGTCGGCTTGTTTTCCCGAGACGCCCGCCGCGATATCGGGCTTCCCTCGCCATTCGTCCGGCGGTTTTTATGACTCGGACGCCCTCTGAGTTCATAGCGATAATCGTCAGCCCGTCTCTTTCGAAAAGGCGATGCGAATCCCCATCGAGGGATGCGCGGTGGGGTAGTAGTGAGTGCCTTTATCGGGGTCATTCAGAAGCTGCGGTCGCCGCCCGGCCCGGCGTAAGGTCAGCGCCAGCGCCACGCTGAACTGCATCAGTTCCAACCACGCCAGGTGATAACCGATGCAGACGTGCGGCCCCGTCCCAAATTGCAGCGCGTCGATGGATTTGATCGACTCCGTCCTGTTCAGCCAGCGCTCTAGCCGGAATTCATCAGGCTGTTCGTGCAGCAGGGAGGAGTGCGACAGGTGCAGAAGCGGAATGCACAGGTTGGTGCCTGCCTGGATGCGGTGACCGGCGATGTCGAGATCCTGCACGGCGCGTCGGGGCAAAAGCGTCGTGGGCGGATGCAGGCGCGCCGTCTCTCGGAAGACCGCTTCCGCGACCGGATATTGCGGCAGATCGCTGTGCTGGGTAGGGATTCGTCCTTGTCTCTCCGCCTCTTCGCATAGCGACTCCCAGACGTCGGGGCGGCGCGCCAGTTCAACGGTAATCCATGCCATTGTCGATGCGGTGGTGTCATGGCCTGCAAGCACCAGCAGGCGCAGGTTGGCAATCAGCGTATCGTCGGGCAACGGCTGTTCGTTCTGGTCAAATGACGTCACCAGTGCGCAGAACAGGCCCGGCTCATCGGGATGGGCGCGCGCATGCCGGATATAGTCCCGCAGCTGTCCGTCAATCCAGCTGCGCGCCGCGCGCCCCCGTCGCAGCGGGGTGCCGGGCAGGTCAATGGGGGGCGCAATCAGCAGACGGATCAGGTCGCGATATTGACGATGCCACTGGGGAAGGTCGCGAGCAGGGATACCCAACAGGCGGAAAATCAGCGTAAGCATCAGGTCGTTGGACTCCCGCAGAATCGAAATTTCGTCCAGCGCGCACCATTGCTGAATACGCTGGTGGATAAGGGGAGCGAAAGTTTCTCCGATGGCCGCCTGCGTCAGCCCTTTCGGTAAAAAGGTCGGCTTGATGGCATTCCGGGCATGTCGGTGCGTCATGCCGTCCTGCGCCACGACCGATCCGCCCAGCATATCGGTCGCCATTTCTTCAATCAGCGCCGACGAAGCCTCTTTGTTTCTCAGTAGTGCGAACACGTCCGGGTGGGTGCTGGTCACGAAGTGCCCCGCAGGACCGAAGTCGAGCCAAAAATGGTCGCCATAGGTCTTTTCTCCGTGGCGCAGCAGGCTGGGCAGATTGCACACGATGGCGGGAAGGTGTCCCAGCACGGGAAAAGCGCCCGCCATCATGGGAATGCCCTGCGCTGGACGAGGTCTGCGTTTGAACGGATTTAGCAGCATGTCGTCATCTCCATCACGAACGGGGAAGGTCGAAGTCTGGGCTGGCGGGCGCGGGACGTCGGATATTGCCGCCGTCGGCGTAGGTGGGGACGTGCGACAGCATGCCTCCGTCGATGCGGATCACCTGACCCGTGATGAACGCGGCGTCTTCGGAGAGGAGAAAAACCACCAGCGCCGCGACGTCCTCCGGCAGCCCGGTACGCGGCAGCAGCTGGTGCCGCATCAGGTGTTGCCGCAGGGTATCGTTCAGCTTGGCCGCCAGCCGTTCGGTGATAATCAGTCCCGGCGCCACTGCGTTGCAGCGTATGCCGTTCTGGCCGTACTGCGTTGCCAGTGACGTGGTCAACATGTTCATCCCGGCCTTTGAGGCGGAGTAGGCGGTGAGTGCCGTATCGCCGCTCAATCCCTGACAGGAGGTCATGTTAATGATGGCACCGCCCCCGCGAGCGACCATGCCGGGGATAGCCTGACGGCAGCACAGCAGCGTGCCGCGCAGGTTGGTGGCGATAATCTGATCCCAGATGGCGAGGTCCACCTCTAGAATATTGAGATCGCGCGGCGTGAGATTCATGGCGCTGGCATTGTTGACCAACAAATCGACGCCGCTAAAATGACGCGCTGTCTGGGCGAACAGCGCGGCGACGCTACGTTCGTCCGAGATGTCCACGGACAACGCGATAGCCTCGCCGCCCGCTGCGCGGATACTCTCGGCACAGATCTCGGCGCTATCGCCGTCGATATCCGCTACCACCACGCGCGCCCCTTCCTGAGCGATAGCGGCCGCGCAGGCCTTACCGATACCCGCTCCCGCGCCGGTGACTACAGCGGTTTTACCGTTGAACTTACCCATCGGGCGCTCCTTGTTTTGTACGTCGATGACCTGCTCGTGGATGAGGGGAGGACGTCCCCTCTCGTCGTCGAGGATCTCAATCGCGGCGACCGGGCATTGACTGGCCGCCAGCAACACCTTCTCGCGTAGCGCTTCCGGCACGTCGCCCGAATGGGCTTCCGCAATGCCATCTTTATCGCGTTGCCAGAACATGCCGGGCAGGGTCAGTACGCACTGTCCCGTCGTGCCGCATAAGTCCGGGTTGACCTTCACTTTCATGTCATTCTCCTGGCGTATCCAAACGGACCGGCAGAGAGCGGAAGGTCCTGAGAAAGGCGGAAGGTTCCCGCTCCGGATCGCCGGCCAGCACAAGGTGTGGGAATCGTGCGTGGATGACGGGCAGGCATTCGGCCAACTGCACTCTCGCCAACTGGGCGCCGAGGCAGAAATGGATGCCGTGACCGAAGCTCAACAGGACGTGGCCGTCGGTGGACATGCCCGGCGCAGTGCCGTGGAAGCGTGACGGGTCGAAGCGGTCCGGGTCGGGGAATGCCGCTGGATCTCGGTTGCCGGACACGAGGAGCACGCGCACGTCAGCCCCTTCGGGGATGGTGACGTCGCCGAGGGGGATGTCGTACTGAGCGATGCGCGGAATGGAGCTGAACATGGCGGGGGCATCGTAGCGCAGCACTTCCTCGATAAAGGCTTTGACCGATGCCGCGTCGCCATCCAGCCAGCGCCGCTGTTCAGGAAACGCCAGCATGTCGAGAATGGCGTGATCGATCGTTGCGGCGGTGGTGGCGAATCCGCCCAGCAACATGCCCCACAGCATGCTGATGAGCTCCGCATCCGACAGTGTGTCGGCGTCATCATCGTGGGTGGACACCAGCGCCGATACCAGGTCTGACTGGGGCGCGCGCCGCTTTTGCTCTATCAGTCCTTCAAAATAGCGCTGCACCTCCAGACTGGCCGCGTCCGATGCCGCAAGCTGTTCGTCGCTGGCGTGCGGGTTAAGTCCCTCCAGAATGGTGCGAATGCTGGCGGCGAGCGCGAAAATATCCGCCTGCGTCATACCAAACAGTTCGGCGAAAGTCAGCATGGGCAGCACGACGGAGAAGGCTTCGTGCAGGTTGACGACATCGCCTTTTTCCAGCGAGGACGCGATATCGTCCAGTCGCGAATGAGTCACCCGCACGATGCCGGGTCGCAGGCTGTCGATCTGCCGCACCGTGAAGTCGCGGGAGACAAGTCGACGCAGGCGCGTGTGCGTGGGCGGCTCTTTCATGGCCAGCGTGGAGGCGAGCAGGTTCAGCGACCGGCTGGTCGCCGCCCGAGGGAAAAGGCGGGCTAAATCCTCGGCGGACGGGCCCCGGAAGGCGTCTCCGGTGGCTTTCAGCGCCCAGTAAATATCGGCGTGGCGACTCAGCAGAAAAATACCGGAGACTGAGCGATGTACGGGATCGTGCTCACGCAGCCAGCGCATATAGTCATACGGATTCGCGTTATTGTCCGGCGCAGCCAGCGCAGCGAATGCATCCCGGTAGGCAGTAGCCGACGGGGTAGAATGTTCTTGCGTGTTCATCAGTGACCTCACGCCTGTTCTGCAGGCGACTGCGGGAAACAGGACAAATTAAGAACGGCCCTAAGGGAGCCTGTGTTGGGCGTTACAAGTACACGGGGAACGTCTCGAATCCGCCCGTGATGATCTCTTTGCGCAGCGTGAGCTGATTCGCAGGCACGGCCAGACGTAGCTGAGGGAAGCGCTGGAAAATATTGCCGAACACAATACGCAGCTCCAGCCGCGCCAACGCGACGCCGACGCAGTAGTGCGGTCCGTGGGAAAAGGCGAGGTGAGGTTTTTTGTCGCGCCCGATATCAAACACTTCCGGGTCTTTAAATTGCCGAGGGTCGAAGGAGGTCGCCGGCAGCCCGACCAGAACTTTGCTCTCCGCGGCGATGTGGACGCCCGCAATCGTCACGTCCGTGCGCGGATAGCGCATGATGCCGTCCCAGCCCGCGCCAGGAGGGTACATTCGCAGGATCTCCTCCACGGCCTGATCCACGATCGACGGATCGTCAATCAGCCGCTGACGTTGATCGGGGTGTTCAAACAGGGCCAGCAGACCGAATTCGATCTGCGCCACGGCGCTTTCATGCCCTGCCACCAGCATACCTGCCGCCAATCCCAGCGCTTCTTCTTCCGTCGCTTTTCCCTGATCGACCGCCGTCATGAGATCCGTCAGCAGATCGTCGTTGGGCGTTTCTCGTTTGGCATGCATGTTCCGGCGAATGTATTCGCGAAGGGCTTCCCATGCCACGCGGGAGTCGTCACGCGCGCCCGTTTCGTGCTGGTGAGTCATCGCTTCGTCGGAAAGTCCGGCGAAGTAGGTGTGGTCTTCGAATGGCACGCCCATCAAGGCGCAAATCACCATCGCAGGCAGGGAGAATGACAGGTGTTTACGCAGGTCTAACGGCTGCGGGCTGGATGCCATCTCGTCAAACAGGCGAAAGGCGATGACTTCAATCTGCTGGGTCAGCGTTTGTACGCGGCGAGGACTGAACGCTGGCCCGACAATGGCGCGCAGACGGCTGTGCTCAGCGCCTTCGTGAGAGACCAGCCAGCCAGGAGAGCCCAGAATCACGGAGTCCGGCGTAAATTCGGCGGGCGGCATGCCTGCAGGACGAAACCGCTCATCGTTTAGGATGGTCTTGGCTTCATTGTATCCGGTCACCCACCAGCCCTCATGGCCGGAGGGGAAACGAACGCGGTGGATGGGTCCGCGTGAGCGCAGCGCCAGCATCTCCGGCGACGGCTCGATATGGTTGACGCGCCACATCGGCAATTGTACTGGGTGATTTTCAAGCATGGGTTCCCTCCATTTTCTGTGGTGTGTTCCTGAAAGAGACCGGTAAGGTCAACGGGCAACGAATGACGTAGGACGGCATATAGCTGATGTCCTCGTCGGCTGTCGCCAGCGCGAGATCGGTGAAATGCGTGAATAAGGCGGGAAGCGCGCTCATGAGCTCCAGCCGCGCCAGCGCGGCGCCAAGACAAAAATGAGGGCCTTGCCCGAAGGATAAATGACGGTTGTTCTTGCGGGTAATATCGAACTGGCTGGCATTCGGGCCGAACTCGTTCGGGTCGCGGTTCGCCGCGTGGAATGCCATCAGGACGGCGTCTCCCCGGCGGATGTGGCGGCCGCCGATATCCATATCTTCCATCGCGTAGCGGAACGGCAGATAGGCGACGCTGCTGCCCCAGCGCAAGATTTCCTCGATAGCCTGCTCCCAGGAGATAGCGCCGTTACGCAGCATCTGGAGCTGATCGGGATGAGTGAGTAATGCCTGCACGCCGTTGCCGATGACGCCGGAAGTGGTGATGAACCCCGCCGAAAGCACCATGAACAGCATGTCGAGCAGCTCAGTATCAGACGTTAGCTCACCGTTGTCGCGGGCAAGAATCAGCGCGGACGCCAGATCGTCGCTTAAATTAAGTCGTTTAGTTTTAACCAGTTGGTCGAAAAAACGGGGTATGCGCTCCCTCGTTGCACGAGCCTCTTCCGGCGTCGCCTCGGTGCTGGCTAGGCTGTTGGTCAAGCCGACGATTTCGGCTCGGAGCTGGTCCGGCAGGCCAAACAGTTCGGCGATAACCATGGTGGGAAGCGGGATGGCGAAATTGGCCATCAAATCGGCCGGAGAGCCCTGTTGCTTCATGGCGGCAATGAGCTCGGCGACCCGCTGTTCAATGCTCGGACGCATCAGTGCGATGCGCTGCGGCGTGAACGCTTTCGACAGGACGCCCCGCAGCCGTTTGTGATCGGCGCCGTGGGCGGTGACCATGTTATCGAGGCGACACATCCCAATGAGGGGATGATTCTCCGGAATTTCTCCCTCCTGCAAGGCGCGCCAATGACGCCAATCACGGGTAAATCTCGGGTCGGCAACGATTTGCCGGAGAGTGTGATGATGGCTGATCGCCCAAGTCTTGATGTTACCGGGGAGCGAGACGCCAGCGATGGGACCCTTTTGCAAAAGCCGAGCAGAGGTCGAGTCCAGGTCTGCCGGGCTGGATGAAATAGCGGTGATGTCACTCTCGCAAAATGCACTTCCCTTTCGCATGCATTGACCTCCGTGTCGAAGAAATACCCAAGCAATATTGAACAAATCGTTTAATAAAGTTTAGGGTTATGGTCATGTGCTTCGTCGTGTCTTGCTGGCGAGAAAAATAAAAATGGTCAACTTATTGCTGGTTGATTTTTAAACTTTAAACCGCGTTTTTTTAACTTAGATCAAGAAAAAAGCACTGTAAAGCATTTTTAAGGGTGGGGGTATTAAGGATGTGGGTAGGTTTTTATTTTGAAAAATTGGTACTTTATTGGTTTATTTCACTGCGTTTCCATTGTTTGACACCGTTTTGTCAAAACAATATAACAGCCGACAATAATAAAAAGCATCAGAGTATTTCATTATGAAACTTTATGATGAATAAAGGTTTTATCTGTACTTTTTCTCGTTGTTCCAAGGCATCAACACGAAAATGACACGAAATAACATCAATAAAATTGATTAATTAAAATAAGGATTTTCTACGGTATGTAAAATCTCAAAAAGGGTTTTTTTGTTGAAAAAAGTGCGTCTTTTGGAAGCTGAATGCGCAAAAGGAGAAGTTTTGAGAATGGAGTCAGGGAGGGAGGCGGAAACGAGTTGGGAACGGAATGTGGCGCGAGAAGCGATGTGATCAAAGGAAAAAAATCCCGCATAACAACCGGCTATGCAGGATGTGTGGGTGTTGGTAAGCACTTACACTATAAGCCTTACTTGCCGATGCAGAAGCTGGAGAATATGCGTCCCAATAAGTCGTCGGAGGTAAATTCCCCTGTGATCTCGCTGAGCGCCTGCTGCGATAGCCGCAGTTCTTCCGCCAGCAACTCGCCTGCGTAAGCGCTCACCAGCTGTTCGCGGCCTTGTTCCAGGTGTTCAGCCGCACGTTCCAGCGCCTGTAGATGACGGCGGCGGGCCAGAAAGCCGCTTTCGGTATTGCTGGTAAAGCCCATACTCTCTTTCAAATGATTGCGTAGCAGGTCAACGCCTTCCCCGGTTCGCGCCGACAGTTTGATCAGCGAGTGGGTACTTACATCTTCAATACCTAGCGTCTCTCCGGTGATATCTGCTTTATTGCGCACTACGGTGATCGGCAACGTTTTTGGCAGGCGTGCCATAAACTCTGGCCAGATGGCGGCGGGTTCGCTGGCATCAGTGGTGGTGCCATCGACCATAAACAGCACCCGATCGGCCTGCTCGATTTCCTGCCAGGCGCGCTCTATACCGATCCGTTCCACCTCGTCGTTGGCATCGCGCAGACCGGCGGTATCAATGATATGCAGCGGCATGCCGTCGATATGAATATGTTCACGCAGCACGTCGCGCGTGGTGCCTGCGATATCGGTGACGATAGCCGCTTCACGGCCTGCCAGCGCATTCAACAGGCTGGATTTACCGGCATTAGGACGACCGGCAATGACCACCTTCATCCCCTCGCGCAGCAGGCTTCCTTGACGTGCCTCGGCCCTTACGCCGCTCAGATCGGCGATCACCGTGTTGAGCTGCGCTTCGATTTTGCCATCGGAAAGAAAATCGATTTCTTCATCAGGGAAATCGATAGCCGCTTCGACGTAGATACGAAGGTGCGTCAATGCTTCAACCAACTGGTGAATACGGCTGGAGAAAACCCCTTGCAGGGAATTCACGGCGGATCGCGCAGCCTGCTCGGAGCTGGCGTCAATCAGGTCGGCGATAGCCTCTGCCTGGGCTAAATCCAGCTTATCGTTCAGGAAGGCGCGCTCGGAGAACTCGCCGGGGCGGGCGATGCGTACGCCCGGCAGCGTCAGGATGCGTTTCAGTAACAGATCCAGAATCACTGGGCCGCCGTGGCCTTGTAATTCCAGCACGTCCTCGCCGGTGAATGAATTTGGATTGGGAAACCACAGGGCTATCCCCTGATCGAGCACGCTGCCGTCGGCATCCCTAAAAGGCAGGTAGTCTGCATAGCGCGGGCGCGGCAGCTTTCCCAATATGGCTTGCGCGACGGCCGATGCGACGGAACCGGAAATACGCAGGATACCTACGCCGCCGCGTCCCGGCGGAGTGGCTTGGGCGACGATGGTGTCGGTATGGCTCATGGTCATCTCTCTTAATTACATAAAAAAATAAGGCGGTCAGTGACCGCCTTACGTTAGAAATGAGGTTGGCTATCAGCCAGCGTTATTTCTTCTCACGGCTGTGTAAGCCACGCTTCTCCAGCCCGCGGTAGATCAGCTGCTGCTGAGCGATGGTCACCAGGTTGCTGACGATATAGTACAGCACCAGACCTGACGGGAACCACAGGAAGAACACCGTGAAGATAACCGGCATGTAGGTCATGATCTTCTGCTGCATCGGGTCAGTGACCGTCGTCGGCGACATCTTCTGGATGAAGAACATGGTCAGACCCATCAGGATCGGCAGCACGTAGTACGGGTCCTGAGCAGACAGGTCATGGATCCACAGCGCGAACGGCGCATGACGCAGTTCTACCGAGCCCATCAGCATGTAGTACAACGCCAGGAAGATCGGCATCTGAATCAGCAGCGGGAAGCAGCCGCCCAGTGGGTTGACCTTCTCCGCTTTGTACAGCGCCATCATTTCCTGACTCATGCGCTGTTTGTCATCACCGATGCGTTCACGCATCGCCTGCAGTTTCGGCTGCAGCATGCGCATTTTGGCCATCGAGGTGTACTGCGCTTTGGTCAGCGGGTACATGATGCCACGCACGATAAAGGTGATGGCGATAATGGAGAAGCCCCAGTTACCGATGAAGCCGTGCAGGAATTTCAGTAGTTTGAACAGCGGCTGAGAGATAAACCACAGCCAGCCGTAGTCAACGGTCAAGTCCAGGTGAGGCGCGACGGCGGCCATTTTGTCCTGAATTTCCGGTCCGACCCACAGCGTAGCCTGCAGCTGTTGCTGGCTGCCAGGCTGAACGACAACCGGCGCGGCTTTAAAGCCGATGGCCGCCTGACCGTTGCCCAGATTGGCGCTGTAGAACGTGTTGTTGCTGTTGGCCTGCGGCACCCACGCGGTGGCGAAATACTGCTGCATCATGGCGACCCAGCCGCCCTGCGTCGCGATGTTCAGCGGCTCTTTCATGTCGCTGAAGCTGTATTTTTTGTATTTCTCGTCGCTGGAAGAGAACGCCGCGCCGCGATAGGTGTGCAGCGCGAAGTTGCTGCTTCCGGTATCGCGGTGTGAAGGCAGATCGATGGACTGCTTCAACTGGCCGAACAGCGTCAGCTCTAGCGGTTGAGCGCTGGCGTTATTGACGCCGTATTCAACGCCCAGGGCATAGTCGCCGCGCTTCAGCACGAACGTTTTGGTGAAGGTCGCACCGTTGGCGTCGGTATAGGTCAGCGGAATGCGGATTTCACTCTGACCGTCGGTCAGTTCGAAGTGATCCTGAGTGGCTTGATACAGAGGACGCGCACCGTTCGCCGGGTTGTCCGGACCGTTTTTACCGGTCAGACCGCTCTGCGCCTGATAGACGAAGGCCGGTGTCGTTTCCAGCAGCAGGAAAGGCTCGGTGGAGCCCAGCGTTGCCGGATAAGACAGCAGGTTGGCCTGCTCGATATCGCCGCCGCGAGTGTTGATCGTCAGGGACAGTACGTCGGTCTTCACCGTAATCAGTTTACCCTGACCACTGGCGGGGACGCCCTGGTTGGCGGCATCGCCGACTGCATTATTCGTAGACTGTTGCGTGGTCTGTGTCGTGGCTGGCGGATTGTTGTCCGTTTCCCAGGCCTGCCAGATCATGAACGTTACGAATAGCAGAGCGATGAGAAGAAGATTGCGTTGCGAATCCATCGTTAATGTTCTCTGTTATTGTCGGTTTTTGGCGGTACGGGGTCATCACCACCAGGGTTCAAAGGGTGGCATTTTAATACGCGTTTCAGCGCCAACCAACAGCCTTTTATCATGCCGAACCTGCGTATTGCCTCAATGCCATATTGGGAACACGTCGGGTGGAAACGACAGTGCGGTCCCAGCAGTGGACTGATAAAGCGCTGATATCCGCGTATCAACCCGATCAGCAGGCGGGAGCCAATCGACAGTGCCGACGCCATAATTTTTCCAACGCTTCCGTCAGCGCACGGTTATCCAGATCGGCCACGCCTTTTTTCGCGATGATGATAAAGTCCATGGCAGGCAACTGGTGCTGATGCAGGCGGAAACTTTCGCGCGTCAGACGTTTGATGCGGTTGCGTTCATGAGCCCGTTTAACATGCTTTTTGGCGACGGTAAGACCGATGCGGGGATGCCCCAGCGTATTCAGGCGGCCGAGAATGGTGATTTGCGGCGTGCCAGCCCGTTGAGGTTGCTGGAAGACGAAAGAGAAATGGCTGGGAGTTAACAAACGTAACTCCCTGGGAAAAGCGAGCTTAACCACTCGGTGGGTTAGCTTTTATTACTTAGAAACGGACAGACGAGCACGGCCTTTCGCACGACGGCGGGCCAGAACCAGACGACCATTTTTGGTGGCCATACGAGCACGGAAACCGTGGCTACGGTTACGCTTCAGTACGGACGGTTGGAAAGTGCGTTTCATGGCGATTTCTACCTAAACTTGATTAAAACTTCATAGTTAACGCGTTTGGCTACTCGGCGTGAAGAAAATGACCGACGCCTCAATCGCATATACATATATATAAAAAGAGGCGGGATTGTAATAATTGTACAGTCCCGAGTCAATTAACATCCGCGCTTCACCCACCCGATATTTCCCGCTTGAGGAAACATCACCTGTCTAACCGAGCACAGCGTGCAGGCGCCACGCGCAGGGCGGGAATTATACGTACTCCATGATAAAGCGCAAGGATCGAGCACAGATCCTGGTAAGAAGATCATGATCTCCCTCACCGCCAATGGCGAAAAATCCGTCTATCCTTATAGACGCCTTGGGGCAGCCAGCCGGGTGTGGGTAACCTCATCACGACCTTCGTTCTTCTGCGTCCAGGCCGGTAGGGGGAATAAGAATAGCCTGTGGATAAAAAGGATCAAAACTGTGCAGAAGGGGAAGATCTCTGCGGTCGTTTAGGTTATGATCCGCCGTCCCGCTAGCGATCCTCCGTCGGGATCGTCACGGTAAGCCGCATCAATGCGCGGCGCACGCTGGCTCTTCATATCCGGGGAGCGGGTGCCAAAAATCATGAGTTACATAACTAACGATTCTGTTTCTTTTCTTTGTTTTATCTTGTTCGAGTGGAGTCCGCCGTGTCACTTTCGCTTTGGCAGCAGTGTCTTGCCCGTTTGCAGGATGAATTACCTGCCACAGAATTCAGTATGTGGATACGCCCATTGCAGGCGGAACTGAGTGACAACACTCTGGCGCTTTACGCCCCTAATCGCTTTGTGCTGGATTGGGTGCGTGACAAATACCTTAATAATATCAATGGACTGCTGAATGATTTCTGCGGTCTGGACGCTCCTCTGCTGCGTTTTGAAGTGGGCAGCAAACCGGCTATGGCAACGATCGCTCCGGCGGGCAACGCTGCCACTACCGTGATCCCGGCGGCTGCGCCGCAGGCTCGTCCAGTTTCTTCTCCTGTTCGTCCGAGCTGGGATGCGCCGTCTCTGCATGCCGAGCACACCTATCGCTCCAACGTGAATCCCAAACATACTTTCGATAATTTCGTCGAAGGTAAATCCAACCAACTGGCGCGCGCCGCTGCGCGGCAGGTGGCGGATAATCCGGGTGGCGCCTACAACCCATTGTTTCTGTATGGCGGCACCGGTCTGGGTAAAACGCACTTATTACATGCGGTAGGAAACGGCATTATGGCCCGCAAGGCCAACGCCAAAGTGGTGTACATGCACTCGGAGCGTTTTGTGCAGGATATGGTGAAAGCCCTGCAGAACAATGCCATTGAAGAGTTCAAACGGTACTACCGCTCCGTCGATGCGCTGCTGATCGATGATATTCAGTTTTTTGCCAACAAAGAGCGTTCTCAGGAAGAGTTTTTCCATACGTTCAACGCGTTGCTGGAAGGCAATCAGCAGATTATTTTGACCTCGGACCGCTATCCGAAAGAGATCAACGGCGTGGAAGATCGCCTGAAGTCCCGTTTTGGCTGGGGTCTGACGGTTGCGATCGAACCGCCCGAGCTGGAAACCCGCGTGGCGATTCTGATGAAAAAAGCAGACGAGAACGATATCCGTCTGCCCGGCGAAGTGGCCTTCTTTATTGCCAAGCGCCTGCGTTCCAACGTGCGTGAGCTGGAAGGGGCGCTGAACCGCGTCATCGCCAACGCCAACTTCACCGGACGCTCCATCACGATTGATTTTGTGCGTGAAGCGCTGCGCGACCTGCTGG
The DNA here is from genome assembly GCF_003515985.1 of Lonsdalea britannica. Lineage (GTDB taxonomy): Bacteria > Pseudomonadota > Gammaproteobacteria > Enterobacterales > Enterobacteriaceae > Lonsdalea > Lonsdalea britannica. The sequence continues at coordinate 1,144,566 of NZ_CP023009.1, forward strand.
CGTTGCAGGAAAAACTGGTCACCATCGACAACATTCAGAAGACCGTAGCGGAATATTATAAAATCAAAGTCGCCGATCTGTTGTCCAAACGTCGTTCGCGATCGGTGGCTCGCCCACGTCAGATGGCGATGGCGCTGGCGAAAGAATTGACGAATCACAGCCTGCCGGAAATCGGTGATGCTTTTGGCGGTCGAGACCACACCACCGTGCTGCACGCCTGTCGCAAGATTGAGCAGCTGCGCGAGGAAAGTCACGACATTAAAGAAGATTTTTCCAATTTAATCAGAACATTATCTTCCTAATATCATGAAATTTATTATTGAACGCGAGCATCTGTTAAAACCCCTACAGCAGGTTAGCAGTCCCTTGGGAGGCCGGCCGACGTTGCCGATCCTGGGCAACCTATTATTGCAGGTCAGTGAAGGTCGGCTATCGCTGACCGGTACCGATCTGGAAATGGAAATGGTGGCGCACGTGGCGCTGACCCAGCCCCACGAGGCGGGCGCGACCACCGTTCCGGCGCGCAAGCTGTTCGACATCTGTCGCGGTTTGCCGGACGGCGCGGAAATTACCATCATGCTGGACGGCGATCGTATGCTGGTGCGCTCCGGGCGCAGCCGCTTTTCGCTGTCTACGCTGCCGGCGGAAGATTTTCCCAACCTGGATGACTGGCAGAGCGAGGTGGAGTTTTCTCTGCCGCAGGCCACATTAAAGCGCCTGATTGAAGCGACCCAGTTCTCCATGGCGCATCAGGACGTACGCTATTACCTCAACGGCATGCTGTTTGAGACCGAAGGGGAAGAGCTGCGCACCGTATCGACCGACGGCCACCGTCTGGCGGTCTGTTCGATGCCGGTTGGTCAGGAACTGCCGTCCCATTCGGTGATCGTCCCGCGTAAAGGCGTGATGGAGCTGGTGCGATTGCTGGACGGCGGCGATACGCCGCTGCAACTGCAGATCGGCAGCAACAACATCCGCGCGCATGTAGGCGATTTCATCTTCACCTCCAAGCTGGTAGACGGCCGTTTCCCGGATTATCGGCGCGTATTGCCGAAGAATCCTGACAAAACGCTCGAAGCCAGCTGCGACCTGCTCAAGCAGGCGTTCTCCCGCGCGGCGATCCTCTCCAACGAGAAATTCCGCGGCGTTCGTCTGTATCTGAACAAAGATCAGCTGAAAATCACGGCGAACAACCCGGAGCAGGAAGAAGCCGAGGAAATTCTGGACGTCGAGTACGGCGGTACGGAAATGGAGATTGGTTTCAACGTCAGCTACGTTCTGGATGTGCTGAATGCACTGAAGTGCGAAGACGTGCGGATGTTGCTGATCGACTCCGTATCCAGCGTACAGATCGAAGATAGCGCCAGCCCAGCCGCCGCGTATGTCGTCATGCCGATGCGTTTGTAGTTGCGCGAAAGGTGGGAAAACGGCCTGGCGCCGTTTTTAGATATGCCAGTATGTCGGGCGTCCTTGGTTTGCGAAACGCAAACGGAGGTGTTCGACATCCGGCTGAAAGGCAGCGACGCTGAATGGTTGTAAAATGGCACTGACCCGTCTTCTCATCCGCGATTTTCGCAATATTGAATCTGCCGATCTGGCGTTGATTCCCGGTTTTAATTTTCTGGTCGGCGCCAACGGCAGCGGCAAAACCAGCGTGCTTGAAGCGATCTATACGCTGGGCCACGGCCGCGCGTTCCGCAGTATTCAGGCGGGGCGAGTGATTCGTCACGAACAGCCTGAATTTGTGCTGCATGGCAGAATTGATGGGCGTGAGCGGGAACGCTCCGTCGGACTGAGCAAGAACCGTCAGGGCGATAGCAAGGTTCGTATTGATGGCAGCGATGGCCATCGAGTCGCTGAACTGGCGCAACTGTTGCCTATTCAGCTGATTACCCCGGAAGGATTTACCCTTCTCAACGGCGGCCCGAAGTTTCGTCGGGCCTTTCTGGACTGGGGCTGCTTTCATCACGAGCCCGGTTTTTTCCACGCCTGGAACAATCTGAAACGTCTGTTGCGTCAGCGCAATGCAGCGCTGCGCCAAACCAGTCACTATGGGCAGATGCGGGCGTGGGATCAGGAATTAGTACCGCTGGCGGAGCAGATAAGCCAATGGCGAGCGGCCTACAGCGCCGCCATTGTGGACGATATCGGAGCCACCTGCGGCCAGTTTTTACCGGAGTTTTCCCTGAGCTTTTCCTTCCAGCGCGGCTGGGATCGGGAAAGTGATTACGCAGAGCTGCTGGAGCGCCATTTCGAGCGTGACAGAATGCTGGGCTATACCGCCTTAGGCCCGCACAAGGCGGATTTTCGCATTCGTGCCGGCGGCGTCGCGGTAGAGGATATGTTGTCGCGCGGTCAGTTAAAGCTGTTGATGTGCGCTCTACGATTGGCGCAGGGTGAGTTTCTCACCCGCAACAGCGGACTCAAGTGCGTCTACCTCATCGACGACTTCGCCTCGGAGCTGGATAGCACCCGACGACGCCTACTGGCGGAACGGCTGAAAGCCACGCAGGCACAGGTCTTCGTCAGCGCGATCAGCGCTGAACAGATAGGCGATATGGTCGGCGAAAATGGCAAGATGTTCAGCGTAGAACAGGGTAAAATAACCGTTCAATCACAGGACTAAAATGAGCGAGAAACGTTGATGTCGAATTCTTATGACTCCTCAAGTATCAAGGTATTAAAAGGGCTGGATGCAGTTCGTAAGCGCCCGGGTATGTATATCGGCGATACGGATGACGGAACCGGTCTGCATCATATGGTATTCGAGGTGGTGGACAACGCTATCGACGAAGCGCTCGCTGGCTACTGTAAAGACATTATCGTCACCATCCATAGCGACAACTCCGTGTCGGTAAAGGATGATGGCCGTGGGATCCCAACCGGTCTTCACGAAGAAGAAGGCGTGTCAGCCGCTGAAGTCATCATGACGGTGCTGCATGCTGGCGGTAAATTTGATGATAACTCCTACAAAGTCTCCGGCGGTTTGCACGGCGTCGGGGTTTCCGTGGTCAACGCCCTGTCGGAAAAACTGGAACTGACCATTCGCCGCGAAGGCAAAATTCACAAACAGACCTACAATCACGGTGTGCCGTTTGCGCCGCTGAACGTGGTGGGTGAAGCTGAACAGACTGGGACCATGGTCCGTTTCTGGCCGAGCACCGAAACCTTCACCAACGTGCTGGAATTCGAATATGACATTCTGGCCAAGCGTCTGCGCGAGCTGTCGTTCCTGAACTCCGGCGTTTCCATCCGTCTGCGCGACGAACGTGAAAAAGACAAGTCTGATCACTTCCACTACGATGGCGGCATCAAAGCGTTTGTCGATTACCTAAACCGCAATAAAACGCCGATCCACCCGAACGTGTTCTACTTCTCCACGATGAAAGACGATATCGGGGTGGAAGTTGCGCTGCAGTGGAACGACGGTTTCCAGGAAAACATCTATTGCTTCACCAACAACATTCCGCAGCGTGACGGCGGTACGCATCTGGCTGGCTTCCGCGCCGCCATGACTCGTACGCTGAACACCTACATGGATAAAGAAGGCTACAGCAAGAAAGCCAAAATCAGCGCGACCGGCGATGACGCCCGTGAAGGCCTGATTGCTGTGGTATCGGTGAAAGTGCCCGATCCGAAATTCTCTTCTCAGACCAAAGACAAGCTGGTGTCGTCCGAAGTGAAGACCGCGGTCGAATCGTTGATGAACGAAAAACTGGTGGATTATCTGATGGAGAATCCGTCAGACGCCAAAATCGTGGTTGGCAAAATCATCGACGCCGCGCGCGCTCGCGAGGCCGCTCGTCGCGCCCGCGATATGACGCGACGCAAAGGCGCACTCGACCTGGCCGGTCTGCCGGGCAAGCTGGCGGATTGTCAGGAACGCGATCCGGCGCTGTCCGAACTGTACCTGGTGGAAGGGGACTCCGCGGGCGGCTCTGCGAAGCAGGGGCGTAACCGCAGGAACCAGGCGATTCTGCCGCTGAAGGGGAAAATCCTGAACGTGGAGAAGGCGCGTTTCGACAAAATGCTGTCGTCGCAGGAAGTCGCCACGCTGATTACGGCACTGGGTTGCGGCATTGGCCGCGATGAATACAACCCGGATAAGCTGCGCTACCACAGCATCATCATCATGACCGATGCCGACGTCGACGGTTCGCACATCCGTACGCTGCTGTTGACGTTCTTCTATCGTCAGATGCCGGAAATCATCGAGCGCGGGCATGTGTATATCGCTCAGCCGCCGCTGTACAAGGTGAAGAAAGGGAAGCAGGAGCAGTACATCAAGGATGACGAAGCGATGGATCAGTACCAGATCGCTTTGGCATTGGATGGCGCGACGCTGCACACCAACGCGCATGCGCCGGCAATGGCAGGCGAACCGCTGGAAAGACTGGTCGCCGAGCATTACGCCGTGCAGAAAATGATTGGCCGTATGGAGCGTCGCTACCCGCGTCCGCTGCTGAACGCGCTGATCTATCAGCCGTCTCTGACCGAAGCCACGCTGTCTGACCGCGAGCAGGTACAGGGCTGGATGGAAACGCTGGTGACGCTGCTGACCGAGCAGGAAAAACACGGCAGCACCTACAGCTTCGTGATCCACGATACGGAAGAAGGCCGCCACGAGCCGCAGCTGCGTGTGCGCACCCACGGTGTCGATACTGACTATCCGCTGGACACCGCCTTTGTAACGGGTAATGAATACCGCAAAATCAATCAGCTGGGCGAAAAACTGCGCGGCCTGATTGAGGAAGACGCTTTTGTTGAACGCGGCGAGCGCAAGCTGCCTATCGTCAGCTTCGAGCAGGCGCTCGAGTGGCTGGTGAAAGAGTCCCGCCGCGGTCTGGCGGTTCAGCGTTATAAAGGTCTGGGTGAAATGAACCCGGAACAGCTTTGGGAAACCACGATGGATCCGGAAGGTCGCCGCATGTTGCGCGTTACCGTGAAGGATGCGATCACGGCCGATGAGTTGTTCACCACCCTGATGGGAGATGCTGTTGAACCTCGTCGCGCCTTTATCGAAGAAAACGCCCTGAAAGCGGCGAACATCGATATCTGATAGCGCTCAGACGCGATGAATCGGTAAACGAAAAAAGCTTCGCCTTGTGCGAAGCTTTTTTATTGGCCGACGTTACCGCTACGGTGCGCGATTCAATAAATAGTCTTTCACCGGGAGCCTAACAACACGGTGATCCGCAACGTCCCCTCGTGATTTCATGGCAGCTTCCTGCTGCATATGCCGACTGCCATAAGAAAGCTCATCCCAGGTGAGTCCTGAGAATAATTTTTATCAGCGATAACAAGGAATATTAGGAAACAAAAAGGAAACTCACTCACAGAGTCTGTGATCGCTCAGCTGACTGGCGGATCCTGAAGATCGCGGCATGAAGCGTACGCGATGCGAACATGGCGTTATTCGATGTGTTATGTCCAGCCTATGGATATTAGCGACAGTTTTTTTATTGGAATAGAAAAAGTATGGCAAAGGAAAAGGGTTATTTCACGTGCGTCGCACAAGAAGCGTATCGTGGTTTTTTATTTTATTTCTGGTCGCTGTTCTGAATTAGCAAATATTAAAAGCATAATTCCACGTATTCCGGGGCATGAAATCATTATTTAATACACGTGTGATACTCTTTCGATGTAAATAATATTACAGGGACGTTATTTAATATGATTATCAAAAAACCGGCAGGTTTTATACTGTCATGCGCCATGCTGTTATTCCCCCTATCCGGCTGGTCTGCGGATACGTTCAAACATCCCGGTATGCTCAGCACTAGCGACGATCTCGCCAGAATAACGGCGCAGGTGAATCAGCAATCCGAGCCTTGGTTCAAGGGATTCCAACAGCTGAAACTTTCGCTCGGTTGGCAGCCCCGCGCCGTCGACATCGTCTATCGGGGAAGAAATAGCGAGCATAGCGAAAATTATCCCCAGCTTTACAGAGACATAGCGGTAGCGTATTCCCATGCGCTGTATTGGAAGACCACCGGAGATGAGGCCTACGCCAAAAGCGCCGTCGCGATTCTGAATGCGTGGGGCGGCACGCTAAAAGAGATCCGTGGCTCCACCGATGCCGCGCTTGCGGCGGGCATTTATGGCTATGAACTGGCGAATACGGCGGAAATTATGCGGGATTATTCGGGGTGGAACGCGAGTGATTTCGATACCTTCAAAACTATGATGGAAACGGTTTTTCTGCCCATTAATCTGGATTTTATCGCTCGTCATAATAATACGAAAATCGATCACTATTGGGCGAACTGGGATTTAGCGCAGTTAAGTTCCATTATGGCCATCGGTATTTTATTAGATAGAAAAGACCTCTACGACAGAGCCGTCGACTATTACAAAAACGGCGATGGAAATGGCGCTATTGGGAAACTCGTCTGGAAACTGTATCCTGAACAAGGGATGGGGCAGATACAGGAAAGCGGCAGGGATCAGGCCCACTCATTATTAGATATCGCGCTGGCGGGCGTCATCTGCCAAATGGCCTGGAATCAGGGCGACGATTTATTCGGTTACGACGATAACCGGCTCATGAAAGGGGCGGAATACGTGGCGGCCTATAATCTTGGCAAAACGGTGCCCTATACCACGTATACCAACAGCGACGTGACCCAAACGCAAATCTCCGCCAGTGCAAGAGGGGAGGTCAGGGCGATTTGGGCACTGATCTATAACCATTACGTTGTTTTGAAAGGCCTCAGCAGCCCCAATATTACCGAGATGGCGACCAAAATTCGGCCTGAAGGCGGTCCCTGGTCGTATGGCGCATCTCCGGGAAGCTTTGACCAGCTGGGCTACGGCACGCTCCTGTTTTCTTTGGGAGAAGAGTAACGGCTTTCCCGTCACACTCGCCAGGGCATGGTGACCCCGCCCTGGCGAACGAGAAGGTTCACGATTATCCGTCGGGAGACGATGTTTGCCCTGAGGAAATCGTGATGTCGTTATTTAAGGAAACTAGTGGGAAACGCTCAGGCTAGCGGTAGATAAAAGTCAAAGCGGTGGCTCTTCGTTTCCAGCATGGACTGGGCGGGAACGCCCGCGAGCGGCGGCGCATAGTCAGGTCGTTTGACCACGATGCGCTTTTTCGCCAGCGAGCGAGCCGGGGCCAATAGCGCGTCAGCATCGTCGTCGGCGCCGACCAGTGTCTGGAAGACCCGCATCTCCTTTTTCACCAGCGCGCTTTTCTGCCGGTGAGGAAACATGGGGTCGAGATAGACGACGTCCGGCGGTGGTTCGATATCTTTCAACGCCTCGGCGCTGGAGGCATGCAGCAGCGTCAGACGCTCTCTCAACCAACCGCCGATTTCCGCATCCTGATAACCTCGTTGCAGACCATCGTCCAACAGCGCCGCAACAACCGGATGCCGCTCCACCATGCGCACCCGACAGCCGAGCGACGCCAGCACGAAAGCGTCACGCCCCAGCCCCGCAGTGGCATCCACCACGTCAGGCAGATAGCCTTTCTTGATGCCGACGGCGCGGGCGACCGCCTCGCCGCGACCGCCGCCGAAACGGCGTCGGTGCGCCAGCGTACCACCGACGAAATCCACGCAGATGGCGCCCAGCTTCGGCTCATCCTGCTTGCGCAGCTCGAGCCGCTCGGGCGTCAATACCAGCGCGAAGGGCTGGTCGTTATCTTCTATCAATCCCCAGCGCGCGGCCAGAGCGTCGAGGGCGCCTTTATCGGCGCCCTCTTCGGTCATCAGGCCTATCTTCATCCCTTGATGCCGTAATGTTTCAGCATGGCGTCCAACTTCGGTTCACGGCCGCGGAAGCGTTTGAATAGCTCCATTGGCTCTTCGGAACCGCCGCGAGACAGGATGTTGTCGAGGAATGACTGGCCGGTCGTGCGGTTGAAAATGCCCTCTTCTTCGAACCGGGAGAAGGCGTCGGCCGCCAGCACGTCCGCCCACAGGTAGCTGTAGTAGCCCGCCGCGTAGCCGCCGGCGAAGACATGGCTGAAGGCGTGCGGGAAACGGTTCCAGCTCGGGCTGGGCATGACGGCGACCTGAGCTTTGACGTCAGCCAGCGTCGGCAGAATCTGAGCGCCTTTCGCCGGGTCATATTCGGTATGCAGACGGAAGTCGAACAGACCGAACTCCAGCTGACGCAGGATGAACAACGCCGCCTGATAGTTCTTGGCCGCCAGCATTTTATCCAGCATTTCCTTCGGCAGCGGTTCGCCCGTTTCATAGTGACCGGAGATAAACGCCAGCGCCTCCGGCTCCCAGCACCAGTTTTCCATAAACTGACTTGGCAGCTCGACGGCATCCCACGGAACACCGCTGATGCCGGTGACGCCCGCGGCTTCCACCAGCGTCAGCATATGGTGCAGGCCGTGACCGAATTCGTGGAACAGCGTCGTCACTTCATCATGCGTGAACAGCGCCGGTTTGCCGTTGACCGGACGGTTGAAGTTACAGGTCAGATAGGCGACCGGTTTTTGCAGCTCGCCGTTAGCGAGGCGCATACGGCCCACGCAGTCGTTCATCCACGCGCCGCCGCGTTTGTTTTCGCGTGCGTACAGATCAAGGTAGAAGCTGCCGCGCAGCTCGCCGCTTTCATCGAACAGATCGAAGAAACGCACTTCAGGGTGCCAGACATCGACGTCTTTGCGCTCTTTCGCCGTGATGCCGTAGATCCGATTGACGACTTCAAACAGGCCGTTCAGCACGCGCTCTTCCGGGAAGTAGGGGCGCAGTTGCTCGTCGCTGATGGAGTAGAGATGCTGTTTCTGTTGTTCGCTGTAGTAGCCGACATCCCATGGATTCAGCTCGTCCACGCCGTAATGCTGCTTGGCGAAGGCGCGCAGTTCAGCCAGTTCTTGCTCGGCCTGCGGACGTGCGCGTTTGGCCAGATCGGTCAGGAAGTCCAGCACCTGCTGCGGGTTTTCCGCCATTTTGGTGACCAGCGATTTATCGGCATAGCTGGGATAGCCGAGCAGCTGAGCCTGTTCATGACGCAGCGCCATTTTCTCGGCCATTACCTCGGTGTTGTCCCACTGACCGGCGTTCGGCCCCTGATCGGAGGCGCGGGTGGCGTATGCGCGGTACATCTCTTCGCGCAACGCCGCGTTCGAGCAGTAAGTCATGACCGGCAGGTAGCTCGGCATGTCGAGCGTCAGCAGCCAGCCGTCTTGTTCTTTCGCTTCGGCCTGCGCTTTGGCGGCCGCCAATGCGCTTTCCGGCAGACCGGCCAGCTCATTGACGTCTGTGATCAGCTTGGACCAGCCCATCGTGGCGTCCAGCACGTTGTTGCTGTAGATCGAGCTCAGTTCGGAAAGGCGTGAGGAGATCTCGCCGTAGCGTTTCTGCTCCTCAGCGGGCAGGGCTATACCGGACAGTTCGAAGCCGATCAGCGCATTTTCCACGGCTTTTTTCTGCGCCGTGTCCAGGGAGGCGAAATGTTCGCCGTCGCGCAGGTTACGGTAGGCGCGATACAGGCCGGGATGCTGCCCAACCCAGGTGCCGTACTCGGACAGCAGCGGCAGGCACTGCTCGTAGGCGCCGCGCAGTTCAGCGCTATTCTGCACCGCGTTCAGGTGGCCGATAGGGGAGAAGATACGCTCCAGCCGATCGTCGCTTTCCGCCAGCGGCTGACAAAGGTTTTCCCAGGTAAACGGACCCGGTTGCGCCACAACGTGCTCCACCGCTTTGCGACAGTCATCCAACGCGCTCTTAATCGCAGGAACGATATCGTCGGTCTTGATCTGGGAAAACGGGGGCAGGGTAAACGGGGTAAGTAATGGATTTGTCATGGCACGGTCCTGAATAGTAATGATGATCGATCCCTTGTCCCGGTGGCCGACAAGGCTGACATAACTTGCAGATTACTTTCTAAGATGGGGTCTCAGGCCATGAAAATCAATGTTTGGGCAAGAATGGTGTAGTACCCGCACCCGGCGTAAGGAAACAGTGGGGAAGATTCGTGCAGAATGGTTAAAGGTCGGGCGATAAAGGCATCTCAACCCTGTCAGGGGCGCCTAAAACATGATCTCGATCAGTCCGCTGAATATCGCGTTTTTGACTTGATGATATAACGAAATAAGGTGGAGATGTAGCGCCAAAGTCTGCCCGGGATGCTCAGAATATTCCTTTTTATCATTTTGATTTTAATGTCTAATTTTATTTTTTCCTGTTGAAAAACGGGTTTATCTGCCACGCTTAATGACAAGCGCCGCCCCTTTTTCACCGGCTCCGCGTCCACAGGGTGCGCGCCGTGCCGGGTTGCCGATATCGGCCTGACGACGGGAACGGAATGCGATGATTCAGGCCTGCCGGAATATCGTGTTCGATACAATCTCGCCGTCCTCACAGGCCGTCATGCACGTCAGACAGAGTGAGAACAATGATGAATCATCCCCTCGAGCGCGCCAGCGAGGCGCAGCCGGAATACGCTAACGTTAATCACACCTTCTATCCGACCTTCCATCTGGCTCCACCGGCGGGATGGATGAACGATCCCAATGGGCTGATCTACCATCAGGGCCGCTATCACGCGTTCTATCAGCATTATCCCTATGAACCGAAATGGGGACCGATGCACTGGGGACATGCCGCCAGCGAGGACATGATCCACTGGGAGCATCAACCCATCGCGCTTTTTCCCGGCGGTGAGAACGAGCCGGATCGGGACGGCTGCTTTTCCGGTTGCGCGGTGGATGATGACGGCGTTCTGAGCTTGATTTATACCGGCCATGTCGTCCTGCCTTCCTCTCCCGAAGAGGGCGAGAAATTACGGCAGGTGCAGTGCCTCGCCATCAGCCACGATGGCCTGCATTTCGAAAAACAGGGCGCCATCCTCCTGCCGCCTCCCGGCATCATGCATTTTCGCGATCCCAAGGTGTGGCGCGAGGAGGGCGTCTGGTGGATGGTGGTGGGCGCCCGCAATGAACGGGATCAGGGACAGGTACTGCTCTATCGCGGCGAGAGCCTGCGGGAGTGGACTTTCGACCGCGTGCTGGCGGAGAGCGATGGCGATTTGGGTTACATGTGGGAGTGTCCGGACTTCTTCCCGCTGGGTGATGAGTGGCTGCTGATGTTCTCGCCGCAGGGCGTATCGCCAAACGGCTACCTCTATCGCAATTTATTCCAAAGCGGCTGTCTGCGCGGCCACTGGCGGCCGGGGGCCGACTTCGAGATCACCCAGCCGTTCGCAGAGGTGGATCTCGGTCATGACTTCTATGCGCCGCAGTCGTTCCTGGCGGCGGATGGTCGCCGTATCATCCTGGGGTGGATGGATATGTGGGAATCGCCGATGCCTTCGCAGCAAGATGGCTGGGCTGGCTGCATGACGCTGCCCCGTGAGCTGAGCCTCGAAGACGGGCAGCTGCGGGTGCGGCCGGTGCGGGAAGTCGAGTCGCTGCGGCGCGACGGACAGGTGATTGAACCGCAATGGATCGACTCGCAATCGCTGCCGCTGACGGAAAATGGCGATGCGCTGGAGCTGATATTGCGCTGGGATCTGACCGACAGCACCGCCGAACGTTTCGGTCTGATGCTCGGGGAGGGCATGCGCCTGTTTGTGGACACGCAGTCCGAACGTCTGGTGCTGGAGCGTCATTACCCTGACGATGGCCTGAGCGGCTATCGCAGCGCGCCGTTACCGGCGCAATCGGTGCTATCGCTGCGGATATTTATCGACCGCTCCTCGATCGAAGTGTTTGTCGGGGAAGGGGAGCGCTGCCTGAGCTCGCGTATTTATCCGCAGCCGGATCGGCGGGCGTTGCGGCTGTTCGCCGATCATGGCCGCGCGCATCTCATTGGGGGAGACCGCTGGTCTCTGCTTATGGAGTAGCCGCATAAAGGTCATACGGCCTCAGGACCGCGCTGCGGCTCGTTCTCCGTCTGGAAAGGGAGCCTGTTTTTCAGGTTCCCTGCGGGATTTCTGTGCCGAAGATCTCAACCAATGACCAGAAAAGGGCCAATCTGTTTTATACTCCCCCGCTGCACCCCGATGTTTTTGCCGCTCTGCGGCGAGGGTGGGGTAAAAGACGGCGCGTCTGCCCCACTCACGACTTAATCACTGGATAATCATTACCCATGCTCAGCTACCGCCACAGTTTCCACGCCGGCAACCATGCCGACGTGCTCAAGCATACCGTTCAAAGCCTGATCCTCAGCGCGTTGGCGGAGAAAGACAAACCCTTCCTGTACCTCGATACGCACGCCGGGGCGGGTCGCTACAAGTTGCAAAGCGAACACGCCGAGCGCACTGCCGAATATCAGGCGGGGATTGCCCGCATCTGGCAGCGGGACGACGTGCCTGCCGAGCTGGATGCCTACATGCAGGTGGTGCGTAACTACAACCCGCAGGGCCAGCTGCGCTACTACCCGGGTTCTCCGCTGATCGCCCGCCATCTGATGCGCGATCACGACCGACTGAACCTGAGCGAACTGCACCCGAGCGACTATCCGTTGCTGCGTCAGGAGTTTCAGCGTGATAACCGCGCCCGCGTAGTGCGTGAAGATGGCTATCAGCAGTTGAAAGCCCAGTTGCCGCCGCCGTCCCGCCGCGGACTGGTACTGATCGACCCGCCTTACGAAATGAAGAGCGATTATCAGGCGGTGGTGAAGGGGATTCACGAAGGTTACCGCCGCTTCGCGACAGGCGTCTATGCGCTGTGGTATCCGGTCGTGTTGCGTCAGCAGATTAAACGGATGCTGAAAGATCTGGAAGCGACCGGCATCCGCCGAATTTTGCAGATTGAGTTGGCCGTATTGCCGGACAGCGACCGCCACGGCATGACTGCCTCGGGCATGATCGTCATTAACCCGCCGTGGAAGCTGGAAGCCCAGATGAAAAGCGTGCTGCCGTGGCTGCATCAGGTACTGGTGCCGGAAGGCACCGGGCATACGCGCGTTGAATGGGTCGTGCCGGAGTAAATGCGGCAGCGCCCATGCCCTGCGCCGCAGGGCACTGGGAGCGCGCTACACCCTGAAGGTGGCCAGATCGGTAGCCATGTCCGTGGCCGGGAAAATGGCCCGGCACTCCGCCAGCAGCCGCTTGCTGTCTTCCTGACCATATCGTGCGCTGATATGGGTGATAATCAAACGTCCCGCCCCCGCTTCCAGAGCCAATGTCGCCGCCTGTTCCGTCGTGGAATGACCGCGCTCGCTGGCGCGATCGGCCATATTGGCCTCTACCGTCGCTTCGTGCACCATCACATCCACGCCCGCGGCCAGCAGGCGTCCCGCTTCCGACGGACGGGTATCGCCGAATATCGCGAGCGATCGGCCCGGCGTGGGCGGCCCGAGGTAATCGGCACCGTTTAAGGTCCGCCCATCTTCCAGCGTGACGGATTCGCCGCGCTTCAATGGCTGAAACCATGAACCGGGGCGAACGCCCTCTTTGGTCAGCCGCGCCACGTCCAGCGCGCCGGGTTTGGGCCGCTCTTCGATGCGATAGCCGAAGCAGGTCAGCGTGTGCGACATGGGATAGGCCGTCACGACGCGGTGCTCGTCTTCGCAAACCGGTCCGGAGGTGACTTCGACCACCTCCATCGGATAGGTGAGATAAGAGCCGCTCAGGCTCAGCGCATTGTCGATAAACGTTTTCAGTCCGGCGGGGCCGTAGAGCGTCAGCGGCGCCTGACAACCGGCCATGGAGCGAGAACATAGCAGACCGGGCAGACCAAACAGATGGTCGCCATGCAGATGCGTGATGAAAATTTTCTCGATCTTGCTGGCGCTTAAACGCGTATGCAGTATCTGATGCTGCGTGCCTTCACCGCAGTCGAACAGCCAAAAGGCAGGGCGCGGGCCTTGCAGATCCAGCGCCAGGCTAGCCACATTGCGGGCTTTCGTCGGGACACCCGCGCTGGTGCCTAAAAATATCAGTTCCATGGTGAAACTCTCCGATCAATTAACGGTGCTTGACGTCATCCCAGCATAAATTGAACCGCGCCAGATACTTGCGCAGCCGGTCCGCGTCGTTCGGCTGTTTTTTCTGCTGGCGTGAGACGGCGAAAAGCTGGCGGCCCGCTTCCGACAGGCTGCTGGCCTGACGGCACACGTTCAGCACGCTTTCTAACTGGAAACGGTCAAACAGATCGCAGTCGCCGACGCGCTCCGGCAGAGGCGCTTGCTCAGCGTCGCTGGGCGCCCACTGCCGCTGGAGGCGTAAAATCTCTTCGTCGACCAACGCGGGGGTAATGCGGCCATTATCCGCCAATGTCGCCATTCTGACGACGCTGGCGCTTAATTCTCTGAAATTCCCGCGCCACGGAGCCTGCGGCGAGCTGGCGAATATCAGAAACTGCTGGCGCGCTTCGCGATCAAAGCGGACTTGCAGCTGTTGCGTTTCGGCAAAGCGCTGTAGCTCAAAGTCGATATTGGGCTCGATATCTTCACGCCGCTCCGCCAGTCCGGGAAGAGCAAAGGTCCACATATTAATGCGCGCGTAGAGATCGTCCCGGAAATGACCTGCCGCGACCCAGCGCGGCATATCGCGATGCGTCCCCGCGATCAGTTGAAAATCACTGCTGACTTCCTTATCCGAACCGAAGGGAAAAAAGGTTTTCTCTTCAATCGCTTTCAGCAGCATGGCCTGTTCATCCAGCCCCAATTCGCCAATTTCATCCAGAAACAGGATGCCGCCGTCCGCTTCCCTCAACAGTCCGGTACGCGCCTGCTGCGCGCCGGTAAAAGCGCCCCGGGCGTGTCCGAACAACGTCGACATCGCATTATCTCCTCGCAGCGTCGCGCAGTTGACGGCGATAAAGCGCCCGTCAACCTGATGACGAGCGGCTTTTAATTCGAAGATGCGTCGCGCCAGAAAGGATTTTCCCGCGCCGGTCGGACCGGTGAGCAACAACGGCGCGGAAGAACGCAGCGCGACACGCTCGATTTGGTCGATCAAGGCATTGTATGCCGTGTTGCGCGTCGCAATGCCCGCTTTCAAAAACGAGGCCGATGCCTGTTGCTCTCGTTGAAAGCGGCTCGTCAGCCTCGCGTAGCGGCTGAGATCCAAATCGATTATCGAATAGAGGCCCGCAGGGGAAGGAGGGCCTTCCCGGCGGGAGACCGGACTGGTCTGCAACAGGCTGGCAGGCAGATAGCGCGCCTCCGTCAGCAGAAACCAACAGATCTGCGCGACGTGGGTGCCGGTGGTGATATGGACCAGATACTCTTCGTTCTCCGTGTCGAACGAATAGCGGGTGGCGAAGTCGAGGTAGGCGGTATAGACCTCTTCGAAATCCCAGGCATCCTGCAAATCGACGGCATGCAGGCGCACCTCGGTGCCGGGCGACAGCTCGGCGATGTCTGCCTGAACCTGTTCCGCCAGACCAATATTGCGCGACTGGTACAGTAACTCCAGACGATCCACCGGCATCTCCGGCTGCTGGCACAGTGCGACGGTCGGTCGCCATTTATTCCAGCGGTTGGCCCGTTTGCCGCGCTTATCAAGGACGCTGCCTAGCGTGCCAATCACCACTCTGCGCTTCATGTTTATCCTAATTTATAAAAACTTATCGATAAGGATAATTCATTCGTGTTGGCCCGAATAGCACGATGTTAGCTAAATAAAATAAAAAATGAATAATATCAATCTATTAAGATTTTTATTTTGCTATTTCTTTCCTGTTGGCACGAGTCTCGCAATACCTATCCCGTCGACACGTTGGTTTTGCGGTGGTTCAGCACCACGCCGGCATTCCGGGAGCGGCTTCTCGCCGCTTTCCTGTGGATGTTCCGTCAAGCGTCGAACACTCGATAATTGGTTAAGTCGGGTTCGAATCCCGAATATCGCACCTCGATATTGATAATGAAAAATAACCCTCCCGCCTCCGGGAAGTTGACGGTGGCCTCACGGGAGACCGACCGACGCGCCGGGCGGCAGGCAGAAGGCTAATCCGTTCCATCAGGAATCTGTGAGCCTTCCCCCTGCGGTTTCGCCCCGACGTCCGTCTCTACGTGTGTCGGAGGGACCATCAGGAGAAAAAAGTCATGTTTAAGTCTTTCACCATTCGTAAAGGTCAGTTGGGTTTAGTGAGCCAAGACGGCGATTACCTGCGGGTATTGGAAGCGGGTCGACACCGCATTCCCCGTTGGTTTAATCGGCAGAAAATCGACATAGTTTCTTTGGATGGGGCTGAAGTGCTGGCGCCTTTGGACGACTATCTGCGCCAGTACCATCCGGAGTGGGTAAAGCAGTTTTGTTTGGATGTGGTCTTGCCGGAAGAGGCGATCGGGCTTCGCTACGATCATGATGTGTTGCAGGAAATTCTGCCGCCCGCCACGCGCCGACTTTACTGGCGTAAAGACGAGCATCAGCGCGTCGAACAGGTGAAAACCGACGACATTCGGGTGCCGGATGCGCTGGTGTCCGCCCTGTTGCAGCCGACGCTGCGTCAGCGACACGTCATCGGCTATGCCGGCGTCTTGCTGGCGCAGGTTCCGGCCTGGCATCTCGGCCTCCTGAAAGTGGATGGCGCGGCGCAGGAACTGTTGCCGCCGGGCGTCAGCGGGTACTGGCGGTTTAATCACAGCGTAGAGGTGGAACTGGTCGACACCCGTCAGCAGGCGCTGGAGGTGAGCGGGCAGGAAATTTTGACGCGGGATAAGGTCAATCTTCGGCTGAATCTGGTGGCTAACTGGCGCTACAGCGACATTTTGACGGCGTTCAGCCAGTTAACGAAACCGGTGGATTCGCTGTACCGCGAGCTTCAATTCGCGCTGCGTGAAGCGGTGGGAACCCGCACGCTGGATGAACTGCTGGAAAACAAGCACACCATCGATGAACGGGTGAATGCCCAGGTCCGAGAAAAAATGGCGGGTTATGGCATCGACGTCGTTTCTCTGGGGGTGAAGGACATTGTGCTGCCGGGCGATATGAAAACCATTTTGTCTCAGGTGGTGGAAGCCGAAAAGGCGGCGCAGGCCAACGTGATACGACGCCGGGAAGAAACGTCGGCGACGCGTTCCCTGCTGAATACCGCCAAAGTGATGGAGAACAACCCGGTCGCCCTGCGTTTGAAAGAGCTGGAAACGTTGGAACGCGTGGCGGAACGCGTCGATAAGATTTCCGTGTTCGGCGGATTGGATCAGGTGTTGAACGGATTGGTGAACTTGAAAGTCGCATAGCGCGCGGCGACGTCTCAAAAAAGGAGGAGAGGAATATGACACGGGCATCTCAGGGCGTTAGCGAAAAAATGAAACAGCAGATCAAAGCGGCGCTGGACGAAGTGGAAAAGGAGTTTGATGTCCGCATTCTGTACGCCTGCGAGTCCGGCAGCCGCGGCTGGGGATTCGCCTCGCCGGACAGTGATTATGATGTCCGATTCATCTACGTTCATCCGCCGGAGTGGTATCTGCGGGTTGAACCGCAGCGTGACGTGATCGAGCGTCCGCTGACGGCGGAGTTGGACGTGTGCGGTTGGGAACTGAGAAAGGCGTTGGCGCTATTGAACCGGGGCAACCCCACGATTATCGAATGGCTGGATTCACCGGTGGTCTACCGGCAGGATGATGTCGCGACGGACCGGCTGCGTCAGTTAATCCCCGGCTGTTTCTCCGCGCTCAAGGCGAGTCATCATTACCTCTCCGTTGCGCGTAAAAACTTCCGTACCTATTTGCAGGATGAGCGCGTGCGGCTGAAAAAGTATTTTTACGTACTACGCTCGCTGCTGGCGGTGCAGTGGATTGCCGAGGGTAAGGGGGGTCCTCCCATGCAGTTCGAGGTGTTGCTGAACGCGATGGTGACGGACGCTGCGCTACTGGAAGAGGTTCGGGCGCTGCTGAAAATGAAATGCAGCGCGATAGAGACCGATGTGGTGGCGCGGCAACCGCATATCCACGCGTTTATCGCGCAGTCGCTGGAAACCGCGATAGACATCTCACCACCGGCAAAGGACAAACGCATCGATGCCGCGTTGGATCGCCTGCTGTTCGAAACCGTGCTGACCGGCGTTTAACATTGCGCGAGGCCCCGTAAGGCGGCCTCGCCTATTTCATTGATTTCAAAATTGCCGCAAGGCGCTTTGCGTTTCTGACTACAATCACGCAGCGATCTTTGCCGGAACAAGATCTCTGGCGTTACACTCTATATAACTTTTTATTCACACAACCTGGATCTCCCAATGACTAAACATTATGACTATCTCGCTATTGGCGGCGGCAGCGGCGGCATTGCCTCCATTAACCGTGCGGCCATGTACGGCAAGAAATGCGCGTTGATTGAAGCCAAATATCTGGGCGGGACCTGTGTGAACGTCGGCTGCGTGCCGAAGAAGGTGATGTGGCATGCGGCGCAGATCGCCGAGGCGATTCACAACTACGGCCCCGACTATGGTTTTGACGTCACGGTTAACGGATTCAATTGGGACACACTGGTGAAAAACCGCAGTGCCTACATCGATCGTATCCATCACTCCTACGATAACGTGCTGGGTAAGAATCAGGTTGAGGTGATTCGCGGTTTCGCCCGGTTCGTGGACGCCCACACGGTGGAAGTCAACGGCGAGAAAATCACCGCTGACCACATCCTGATCGCGACCGGCGGTCGTCCGACGCTGCCGGATGTCCCCGGTGCGGAATATGGCATTAACTCCGACGGTTTCTTTGAGCTGGATGCGCTGCCGAAGCGTGTCGCCGTGGTGGGCGCGGGTTACATCGCCGTAGAAATCGCGGGCGTGTTGAACGCGCTGGGCGCGGAGACCCACCTGTTCGTGCGTAAACATGCGCCGCTGCGCCAGTTCGATCCGCTGATTGTGGAAACGCTGGTGGAAGTGATGCAGGCGGAAGGGCCGTCGCTGCACACCGAGTCGACGCCTAAAGCGGTAGTGAAAAACGCCGACGGCAGCCTGACGCTGCAATTGGAAGACGGCAAAACGCAGACAGTGGATTGCCTGGTTTGGGCGATTGGCCGTCAACCCGCCACCGATAACCTCAACCTTGAGGCGGCGGGCGTCGCGTTGGACGATCGCGGTTATGTGAAGGTTGATAAATTCCAGAACACCAACGTTGACGGTATCTACGCCGTGGGCGACAACACGGGCGCGGTCGAGCTGACGCCGGTGGCGGTCGCGGCAGGGCGTCGCCTGTCAGAACGCCTGTTCAACAACAAGCCGAACGAGCATCTGGACTACAGCAACATTCCTACTGTGGTGTTCAGCCATCCCCCTATCGGCACCGTCGGGCTGACCGAGCCGCAGGCGCGCGAGAAGTACGGTGATGAGGAAGTTAAAGTCTACAAATCCTCCTTTACCGCCATGTATACCGCCGTCACGCAGCACCGTCAGCCGTGCCGCATGAAACTGGTGTGCGTCGGCCCGGAAGAGAAAGTGGTGGGCGTTCACGGTATCGGTTTTGGCGTGGATGAAATGCTGCAGGGCTTCGCCGTCGCGGTGAAAATGGGGGCCACCAAGCAGGACTTCGACAACACCGTCGCCATCCACCCGACCGGGGCGGAAGAGTTCGTCACGATGCGTTAATCCAACGATGCCGCGCGTCATTATTCGGCAAGCGGACGGGGCGTGTCTCGCCTCGTCTGTACCGCCGCGGTGGGGTGCGCCAAAGGTCTAGCGGTCGCGTGGTTCAGCGCTTCACCTCTCTCGCGCAGAGAGTCAGTCGCTTCGTTGCGAGGGGTGAACGAAAGCTGCAATGCGACTCATTTTTCTTGATTTTCAGGGAGTCAGAATCTTCATGCCTACGCTTTTTCTTTTCTACGTCGGCGGTAGTGCGCCGGGCGCTAATATCGAGTTACACGATGTGCAGTTCGCCGCGGTGGACCAACCGGAAGAGGCCTTTCCCCTCCTCAAAGAAATCTGGTTCGGTGACAAAAAACAGATCCACGTCGATAGCTATACCCCGATTCAGTGGGCCGATGGCCATGACATCACGCTAAGCGAAACGCCCGCGGCATCCACACAGCGCCTCTGGTTCGTCAATATCGGCGGCTACCTGCCGGGCGAGCCTGCGGAGCTGCATCAGTTCGGCCTGTTTGTCGCACCGACGGCGGATGAAGCGAAGACGCAGGCTAAGAAAGTCCTGCTGCGCGACACCTTCAAACAGCACAAAGACGACCTGCGCGATGTGGACGACTGCCTGCTGCTGCAACAGCTGAACGGATGGCATATTCACCTGACGCCGAATCCAAATGGCGCACCCGCCGCTCCGCTCTGGCAGGGGTATCTGCCGATTTAAACACGGACAAACGGCCGGGCTTGAACGGCCTGCCAAGGTTTTTTTTATCGTTGAAGGTCTGCCACTCTGCCTGCGGTATGAACCCAAGGCGGGGCAACGTTGAAGTTGAAATAGTGTGGTGAGTTGGCGAAAAGCGTGACCGTTATTGGCTGAATGATAAATTTAATCAGCGGGTTAACGCGGTGGCAGAACAGAGAGGCTGGATGGCGATGATGCGCATCTTCTCTGTTGATAGTAGGGGCGATACGGACTGAAATGGTCCGCATCGCCAGCCATACGTTTAGTGGAACAGCGCAACCACATTGCCGAGAATAATCCCCACGATGCCGAAGTCAGCGTCGCCGAACGTGGTGGCCGCCAGTCCTAACGACCCCATCAGCGGCAGCAAAATTGCCGGCAGGAAGGAGATCAGCAAACCTTGTACGAAGGAGCCGATCACCGCGCCGCGGCGTCCGCCGGTGATGTTGCCGTAAATCCCCGCGGTCGCGCCGCAGAAGAAGTGCGGGACCAGTCCGGGAACGATCACGCTCAGGCCGAACAGTGGGCAAAGGAACATGCTGATCAGGCCCGCCAGGAAGCTACACAGGAAGCCGATAATCACGGCATTAGGGGCGAATGGGAACACGGTCGGACAGTCCAGCGCAGGCTTGGCGTCTTTCACCAGTTTGTCCGCAATGCCTTTGAACGCGGGCACGATTTCCGCAATCACCATCCGTACCCCGGCCAGAATGACGTAGACCCCGGCGGCGAAGGTGATGGACTGAATGATGGCGAAAATCAGGTAATTTTGTCCGCCGCTCACCTGACTTTCGGTGTACTCCTTGCCTGCGAACAGCGCCAACACGATGAACAGAATCATCATGGTCAGCGAAATCGCGACCGAAGAGTCGCGCAGGAAGTTCAGCGTTTTCGGGACTTTCAGCTCTTCCGTAGACGGGCTGCCTTTTCCAACCACCTTACCCACCAGTGCCGCCAGCAGATAACCGGCGGAGCCGAAGTGGCCGATAGCCAAATCATCCGATTGGGTGATCTTACGGGTAAAGGGTTGCAGGATGGCGGGGCTGATGACCATCAGCGCGCCGAGAATAAGAGCGCCCGTCGCGATCAGGCTGACGCCGCGCATACCGCCGGTGGACAGAATCACCGCCAGCATCGCCGCCATATACAGCGTGTGGTGGCCGGTCAGGAAGATATATTTCAGCGGCGTAATCCGCGCCAGAATAATGTTCACAATCATGCCGAAGACCATGATCATGGCGGTTTCTGTGCCGAAATTCGCCTGCGCCAGCGCCGCAACAACGTCGTTGTTGGGCACGACGCCGTGCATATTAAAGGAGTGCGTGAACAGCTGACTGAACACCGTCAGCGTGGAGGAGATGACATTGGCCCCGGCGATCAGAATCAAAAATCCCATGATGGTTTTCAGCGTGCCGGAAACCACTTCGGAGAACGGTTTCTTCTGCAGCACCAGCCCCAACAGGGAAAACAGCCCAACCAGAATGGCGGGCGTACCCAGCACATCCTTCATAATAAACTGCAACATAAGCGACTCCGTTAGCGCGACTGAGCGCGCCGTTACAGGTTGGCAGCCAGAATCTCTCTGATCTTGTTGTTATCCAGCAGGTTGGTCAGGCCGAATATCTGGGCGTCGGAGCCCTGTATCTGTTCCACGATATCTTTGGCGCCCAGAATGATATCCGGGTGTTCCGACTTGGCGGAGGTCAGATCGGTATGGCTCACTTCTGCTTCCTTACCCATTTCCGCCACGAGTTTTTTGACGTTCATTTCGACAATAAAGCTGCTGCCGAGTCCGTTGCCGCACACAATAAGGATCTTTTTCATCACAAGCCTCGTCTCAATAGTTTTCAATAACCGCCTGAATGGCGGGAAGGGAAGAGGCGGTCAGCAGCTGTTGCAGACTTTCTTCGTCGCTGAACAGCGCCGCCAGCTCGGTAATCATCCTGATGTGTTCGTCTCCAGATAAGGCGCACAGCATAATCACGACCGTCACCGGGTCGTTTTCCTCCGACTCAAAATTCACCCCTTCGCGGATGCACAGCAGCGACAACCCATTTTGATGGGCACCCTGCTCGGGGCGGGCGTGGGGCAGCGCCAGTCCGGGCGCAATCACGTAGTACGGCCCCATCGACTGATGGGTGCTGATAATCGCCTCCAGATAGTCTTGAGTGATCGCGCCGTCAGCCAGCAACGGTTTCGCCGCCAGCGTGAGGGCTTCCTGCCAGTGGGAAACACGGTCCACCAGTTGGATGGTTTTGGGCATCAGCCACGTTGCGAGCATGTTGACCTCGTTACTCCGGGAAGGTGTGCCTCAATGTAGGTGAAATATCGACCGTCTTTCTGTGATAGGTTTCGCAAAGTTAGCGCTAACATTTCCCGCCAGCGGCGAATAATGTGCGGAGTGAGACGCCGACGACGAATGTGGATGACTGGCCGGTTGTCGCGCCTGTGGCAGTGTTACCATAAGCCGCCGGTTCGGATGGGACGGCGGTTGACCGTCTCAGGCGGTGGCGCATCGGGACGATGGCCCGGGCGGAAGTGGCGACAGGCGAACAGAGGGAGGCGGTGAAGCATGAAAGAAAAACGGCGGCGTAACACAGGGAAAAGTACCCTGGCCGATGTGGCTCAGCGAGTCGGCGTCAGCGCGATGACGGCCTCCCGGGCGCTGCGTATGCCGGAAAAAGTGTCGCCGGTGCTGCGTGAGAAGATCGCGGCGGCGATTGCCGAGCTGGATTACGTGCCTAATCTGGCGGCGAGCGCGCTGGCTTCCGCCTCATCGCAGCTGATCCTCATGGTGGTGCCCTCTTTTGCCACGCCGGGATGCGCGCAGGTGTCGGAAGCGCTGCAAGCGGTGCTGAAGGAAGCGGAGTACAGCATGATGCTGGTGGAAGCGAATCACTCCGCCAGCGGCGAACGGCAGCTGATTGAGCGCCTGATTGCCTATCATCCTGCCGCGATGGTGCATTTTAATTTCGATAGCACGGACGAAGGACGCCGACTGTTAATCAACGCCGGTTTGCCGGTGATGCAGGTGGGTGCCCTGCATCCGCAGCCGCTGGATGTCAGCGTCGGCGTCGACTACGCCCAGGCGGTGGCGGCGTTGGTGCACCAGCTGGCGGGAAGCGGTTATCGACATCTGGGGCTGCTGTGCAGCCAGACCAGCGGAACGATGCTCAAACAGATTATGCACGGTTGGCACAGCACGATGCTGGCCGTGAATCATTCGCCGCATCGGGTTATCGCGACGACGGAACCACCGGCGTTCGCCACCGGGCATCAGCGTCTGTCGGAAATTCGTCTGACCTGGCCGGAGCTGGACGTGCTGATCTGCACCACGGATGAGGTTGCCTGCGGCGTGATTATGGCCTGCCATGCGGAAGGGGTGGATGTGCCCAGCCAGCTGGCGGTCGCTAGCCTCGGCGGCGGCGACCTTTCCGCCGTTTGCTCGCCGCCGCTAACCACGGTTGCGCTGCCCTATCGGCAGATGGGGACGTTAGCCGGTGAACAGCTGTTGGCGGAGCTGCGGGGGCAGGAGGTCGACGCGAGGCAGTTGCTTCCGGCCCCGCTGGTGGTACGGGCTAGCACCCGCCAACGCTAGACGCTATGCCGTCTGACATTGGCGGGCGGGGTGCCGATTAGGCGACGTTGAACTCGCCGCTGCTTATCAGGAAGTCGATCAGCGCGGTGAGCTTTTTCACATCGTCGAGTGCGATGTTATGGAACAGGGCGATACGCAGCTGGTTGCGTCCCAGCGCCCGATACCCTTCGATGCCGTGCACCAGCCCCTGCTCGTCCAGATAGCGGGTCAACTGGTCGACGGAAAAGGCGTCGGCCACGTCAATCGCCGCGACGGTGGTGGAGCGGAAAGCCGGATCTTCCACGTAAGGCGTCAGATAGTCTCTGTCGGTGGCCCACTGGTAGAGGTGCTCCGCTTTGGCGGCGGCCTGACGCTGTACTTCGGCAAACCCAAGCGTGCTCATCCGTTTCACCTGTTCGGCGAACAGGAACAGGGTGACGGTCGCCGGCGTATTGTAAGTCTGCTGTTGTTCACTGTTGTTGAGCGCAATCTGCCAGTCGGCGAAGACGGGAATATAACGCGTCTTGTCGGCTGAAACTTCTGCGATCCGCGCTTTCGCCTTCGGCGACAGGATGGCGACGAACAGTCCGCCTTCGCTAGCGAAGACTTTCTGCGGGGAGAACAGGAACACGTCGACGCGCGACAGGTCGCAGGCGATCTGACCGGCGCCGCTGGTCGCATCCACGGCCAGCAGACAATCATCACCCACCTCGGGCAGCGTCGTGTTCATCACGCCGGTCGACGTTTCGTTCAGCGTACAGGTCACGACGTCAGCGTTGGCGGTGTTGAACTCGCGGTGCCCTTGTCCGTAGTCCACTTCCAGGCTGGCGGCCTCAATCCACGGAATGCGCTTGGAAGCTTTAAACCATTTCCCGGAGAACTCACCGCAGACGTGGTGAACGATACGTTTTTTCACCATTCCCAGCCCGACCATATCGAACAACAGCGTCGCGCCGCCGTTGCCCAGTACGATGCTGTAGTCGTCCGGCACGGACAGCAGAGAACGCAGGCCTTCCTGAATCTCGCCGCACAGCGCGCGTACCGGCGCTTTACGGTGGCTGGTGCCCAGCAGGTGGGGACCTTTGTCCATCAGGCGGGTTAAATCTTCCAGGTGAATGAGCGAAGGGCCGCAGCCGAAACGAGGATCGGCGGGGATAAGCGCCTCCGGAATGGTGAGCGTCATGCATATCTCCTTAGGGAATGAGCTGATTTTTCTTTTAGATGAAGATACTCAGGATGGGCGGAAAGCGATACGGAAATTTTACCGCGACGCAGCGGAGTCGGACGTATCCGGCTAGATTTGTGTCAGGGGTCGAGATAACCTTACCGAAACGTATTCCGCCGTGAAACCGGGGTCTGTTCGCGGGTCGCGGTCAGCGTCCAAGGTTCTGCCTTAAGCCGGGCGCTTCTTTTGCGGCCTAACGCCATCTCCCCGTCAGGAAAGCCCTATCCCGTTTGCCACGGGCGGTGCGCTGTCGGGCAATCGGTCGGTCATTTTGGGGTTGGGATACGCAGCCATCTAATCGGAGAACATAAAATATGCACCAGTATGCATTGGTGGGTGATGTGGGTGGAACGAATGCCCGCCTGGCGCTTTGTCAGTTGGATGACGGAGCGATTTCACGCAGCAAACAGTATTCGGTCGACGACTTTCCCAGTCTGGAAGCGGTGATCAACGCGTTTCTGTCCGAGCACAGCGAACTGACGATCAAAAGCGGCTGTATCGCCATTGCCTGTCCGGTCGTGGACGACTGGGTGGCGATGACCAATCACTACTGGGCGTTCTCCATCACCGATCTGCAACAGCGGCTGGGGTTCGACCGTCTGGACGTCATCAATGACTTTACGGCGGTCAGTATGGCGATCCCGGTGCTGCGGGAAGATGATGTGATCCAATTCGGCGGCGAGAGCGCCGAAGCGGGCAAACCCGTGGCGGTGTACGGCGCAGGAACGGGACTCGGCGTGGCGCATTTGCTGCCGGTGGCGGGCAAGTGGATCAGCCTTCCCGGCGAGGGCGGCCACGTGGACTTCGCGCCGAACAGCGGGGAGGAAGACACGATTTTGTCCGTCCTGCGTCACGATATGGGCCATGTGTCGGCGGAGCGTGTGCTTTCCGGTCCGGGGCTGGTCAATATCTATCGCGCGGTGGTGAAGGCCGACGGCCGCATGCCGGAGGATCTGAGTCCCAAAGCGGTATCGGAACGGGCGCTGGCGGATGATTGCATCGACTGCCGTCGCGCATTATCGCTGTTTTGCGTCATGCTGGGGCGCTTCGGCGGCAATCTGGCGTTGACGATGGGCACGTTCGGCGGCGTCTATATCGCGGGCGGGATCGTGCCTCGGTTTATGGAATTCTTCCGTCACTCCGGCTTCCGGGCGGCGTTCGAAGACAAGGGGCGCTTCAAAGACTATCTCGCACCCATCCCGGTCTTCATGATCTCTCATAAACAGCCCGGTCTGCTGGGCGCTGGCGCCTATCTGCGTCAGGCGTTGGGCTACACCCTCTGAAGCTCGCTGGCGGCGACATCGGGGTCGCCCAACGTGCGGAAAGTCTCCGCCAAACGGGCGATGCCCGGCGCAATCCGCGCCTCGTCGATAGCGTGAAAGCCTAACCGGAAAAAGTTGTCTGGCGCATTGGAACCCAAAAAATGCGCCTGTCCCGGTTCTATCAACACGCCCCTGTGCGCGGCCCGCCACGCCAGCTGATGCGTATCGACGCCCTCCGGTGCCTGTAGCCAAAACGCGTTGGCATGTTCGCTTCCCGCCATTCGGCGGCAGGCGGGCAGGCAGTGCTCCAACGCTTCATTCAACTTGTGCCACCGGCGCGCGGAGTCTTCGCGATAGCGGTGAAGATAGGCCTCGTAATAGCCCTGCGCCAGAAAATGGGCCATCTGATGTTGAATGTTGGTCGGCGGATGGCGATAGGACAGGCGACGCAGCGCCCGGAGCTCGTCAATCAGCTCGGCGGGGGCCACCAGAAATCCCAGCCGCAGGCCGGGGGACAGCGATTTGGACAGACTGCTGACGTAAATCACCCGGTTATGCACATCGCTGGCCTTCAGCGCGGCGCGCGGCTGTGGGTCCAGGTTGGTTTCCGAGTCGTAATCATCCTCGATAATGATCCGATCGTGCAGGCGCGCATACTCCAGCAGCGCGGTACGACGCGCGTTGCTCATCCGAATGCCGGTGGGCGCCTGATGACTGGGCGTGACGTAAAAATAGTCGCACTCGGCGGAGACGGCGTTTAACTGCAGGCCTTCGTGGTCCAGGGTATGCGGCACGATCTGCGCGCCCTGGAGCGCAAAGGTGTTCACCGCCTCGCGAAAAATAGGATTCTCCACGGCGACGCGGGTGCCGGGGTTAAACAGCAGCTGCGACAGGAGCGAAAGTGCGTTCTGCGAGCCGAGCGTGATGAGGATTTCATCGGCTTGAGCGATGATGCCGCGTTTGGGCAAAATTCGCTGTCGAACCTGTTCAATCAGCAGCGGTACGTCCTGATCGATATGGTCGTAGAGCCAGCGCTGGTCGCGATGCAGGCCGGTGATGCGGCGGGTGGTTTCACGCCACTGTTCAAGCGGAAACAGCTGGGTATTCGGCTGACCGTAGATAAACGGGAAGGGGTAGTCCATCCAGCGCGCCGGTTTCATGATGGCGAAGAAACCGCTTGGGCTGACGTTGAGTCGTTTGCCCCAGTCCGGCGGCTGCTGCGTTTCGTCAGGGATCTTTTGCTGGCGGCGGATCTCGGCGAGCGTCTCGGGCTGGTGATAGTCCGGATGCAGAAAATAGCCGCTGCGGGGACGGCTGATCAGATAGCCGTCGTTCAGCAGGCTTTCATACACCAGCGCCACGGTGTTGCGCGAAATGGCGAGCTGGTTCGATAACTTCCGACAAGACGGCAGCGGCTCTTCCGCCGGGAATACGCCCGTCAGAATGGCATCTATCAGCTTTTCGCGCAGCTGCTCCTGCAGGCTCCGGCTGGCGACAAAATCGATGTGCAGACAGCGATCGATCATCCTGTGGTCCTCATGGGTCTGAATAGCCTCAGGATGAGAGTAGCAATATCTATACCGAATCTCTTGCGGCAACGGAGCCTGCCCGGCGTTAATCGATCACGACACGGCCGTGCAGCGGCTGAGGCGGACGATTGTTGTGATGATGCATGACGGCGCTAAAGCGCTGAATCTGCTGTTCGGAGACCGTTTGCGGATGTTTCAGCACCATCCAACGCACGCCTTCGGTGCAAGGCGGGGTCGTCAGGGAGCCGCTGTAGCGGTAGTAGCTCAGATTCTGCGGGAGCAGTTTACGCAGCCGAATATGGGCGGTCAGTGCGTTCTCGTGAGCAATCTCGGTCGGCATCTGCTGCCAGATCTTGTCCAGTTCCGGGTTGGGCGCGCCGATGCGATACATAACGGCGACGACAACCGCCTCGCCCTGCGCATTGGTATGCACGAAGTGGCCTTCAAACGGAAAGGTTTTCCCATCAATTTGATTTTCACTCGGAGCGTGAAAATGAAACTGTTGCAGGGTAAATGCCTCGCCGTCGACCGTTAAGGTATCGCCTTTCTTATCTTCGACTTCGATCGTGTGACCGTTATTAATCACGCGCAGGCTGTCTTCTTGACTGAAATGCAACTGCAACGGCTTCTGATGCGTGTGCTGAACAGCGGTGATATTAATAGGCGACTGATACATGCCGTCGCCGCAGGTGTGGAAATCCGCGCCCCAATGAGCGGGATCGTGTTCCCCTTCGTAAGACCAATGGGCATGTTCTGCGCTCAATACCGGGGATGAACAGGCCAGAAATAAGCTGGCTGTAAATAATGGGATATATTTCATTAACAACTTTAACCTTAATCAGAAATCTATGGGGCTAAATTATACTGCGTTGTTAATCAGAGGTTTAGCGATAAATCCACATTGATTAAATAGGATTATGATCCTCGTCATAGGCTCGATAAATATCCTTAATAAGCTATTTTTTACGTCAATCACGGCTGAAATGGTGGATGGGAAACGGCTGGGACCCATTTGTTCCAGGTATGCGAAATAGATGAATGACAGGAGATTATGGTGTGCATGGCCTATGAGCAGATGGGAGAATACGGTTATGGTTCTTAGGGATATTCCTTTTGAATAAATATTATATATCCGATGTGAATTCTCCTCAGTGCCGTTTTTAACTTTTTATTTCCCTATATTAATACGTCATTAGCCATTGACTCTTTGTAAAAATAAACAGTATCCGAACAACAAATTTATTTTCATCGTCTCAGCATCGATGTGCAGTCATCCGATAAAGAGATATATCGTGATTAGCAGAGCTAAAAAACGTGATGAATTAATTCGTTATATAAAAAGCGCCGTTTGCGGCGCGAGAAATGAGTACTCAGTTTATCGGGGTAGGCTGATGATTAACGCTACTATTTAAATAACGACCTATCTGTTCGATATCATCGCTGTTGTAGTCATGATGAATTTCAAAATACTTAATCCCGGCCTTTCTGCACGCCTCCTTTTTGATGGCATCGCGGGAAATGGCATTGCCCTGATAATGGCCGGTTCCTTGAAATTCGACTACGGCACAGGGGTCGCCATAGGCATTGATGATGACGAAATCGACACGTTTACTATTAATGGAACTATAGGCATTTTTATCTTTGGAATAGAGAATTTCGCCCAATGAAACCTGAGGGAAAATGCGAAAATAACAGTGGCGATCGTTAAGAAGCTTCTCGATTCTTTTGAATAGGCAATATTCGTCCTTATTCATCAATTTTCGTCGACCAAAATCGTTATTGGAAACGAAATATAGCTGATCGTGCGGATTGGCCGCGGTTCTTACTATTCGCTCTGATTGGTGTGTTTTTGGTTCGGATGTACGAACGCGCGGAGCCTGTGGTCTTCCTTTGCTGCGAGTGTACGACACGACGAGATAAACGCCGCCGATAAACAGAAGCCAGTCCTTGATATCCATGAATTTACCAACCCTTTCCCGATGATTGTGGTGAGTATCATTCATAAAATCATGGCGAAATCAATTTCATCGCGAGTAATGCAAGTCAGCGATAGTTTTCAGGCTTTGCTTATTTTGCTCTAACTAACTTCCCCCTCGCCACCCTTCTGACCGCAAGGGGGAAGCCCCCACCGTCAGCTGGGATCGCGGTCGATGGCGAATGCTGACCAGGCCTGACGCACCGGCATCACTTCCACGCGGTTGATATTGATATGGTCCGGCAGCGTGGCGATATAGAAGATCTGCTCGGCGATGTCCTCCGCCGTCAGCGGCGTGGTGCCGCGATAGAGCTGGTCGGAGGCGGTCTGATCGCCCTTGGTCCTGACCAGCGTGAATTCGGTTTCGGCGATGCCGGGGGCCAGATCGGTGACGCGCACGCCGGTGCCTTGCAGATCGCAGCGCAGGTTATAGCTGAACTGTTTCACAAACGCCTTAGAGGCACCGTAGACGTGGCTGCCGGGGTACGGCCATTGTCCGGCGATGGAGCCGAGATTGATAATGCTGGCCCCTTTGCCGGTGTGAATCAGCGTCGGCAGCAGCGCGTGAGTCACGTTCACCAGCCCTTTGACGTTGGTGTCGATCATGGTGTGCCAGTCTTCCAGCGCGACCGTCTGAGAAGGCTGCGGCGCCAGCGCCAGTCCGGCGTTGTTGACCAGTGCTTTCACCGCCTTGAAATCGTCGGGCAGGCTGTCCACGAGTGTCTGAACCGCCGCGGCGTCACGGACGTCAAGCGGGGCGATAAAGGTCGGCGTTTTTGGGGATAGTTCGTCATACAGCGCTTGCAGGCGTTCCGCCCGACGCCCGGTGAGGACTAACGACCAGCCCTGTGCGGCGAAGTGGCGGGCGGCGGCCTGCCCGAATCCGGAGGTAGCGCCGGTGATAAATACGATGTTTGGCATGAAACGTCTTCTCCCCTCAATCAAATGGTCCGTGGGCCTGCGGTGCGCTCCACGGTGAAAAAATGACTTTACGAATCCCGGCGGCACCGTCATAGGGCCAGTTGGGAAAAAGCGATGGGACACACCTTCTGGCCCAACGATTATCCGCAACTGGCTCTATCGCATCGGCCGGATTTGTTTTTAGTCTGCCATGACAGAGTTCGATTCCGATAGCCGCCGACCGTAAGACGGTCGTTGAGGAGGACAGAAAGATGACCGCACCATCAAACGCCACGGTCCGTCAGCTCGACAGACAGTATGTTTTTCACTCCTGGTCGGCGCAGGGCGGCTTAAATCCGCTGGTCATTGCGGGCGGCGAGGGCTGCCGTCTGTGGGACTACGACGGGAAGACCTATCTCGATTTCAGCAGTCAGCTGGTGAATACCAATATCGGCGCTCAGCATCCGAAGGTCGTGGCCGCGATCAAGGCGCAGGCAGATCAGCTGACGACGATTGCGCCCGCCACGGCGAATCTGGCGCGTGGCGAAGCGGCGAAGCGCATTGTGTCGCTGGCGCCGGAGAACTTCAGCAAGGTGTTCTTCACCAACGCGGGTGCCGACGCCAACGAGAACGCCATTCGCATGGCGCGTCTGTTCACAGGAAAGGACAAGATCCTTTCCAGCTATCGCTCCTATCACGGCAACACCGGCAGCGCTATCGGCGCCACCGGCGACTGGCGGCGGTTGCCGAACGACTATTTCCGCGGTCATATCCACTTTTTCACGCCATACCTGTACCGCAGTGAGTTTCACGCCACCACCGAGGAAGAGGAGTGCCAGGCGGCGCTGCATCATCTGCGTCGGACTATCGAGTGCGAAGGCCCCGGCACCATCGCCGCCATTCTGCTGGAAACCATTCCCGGCACGGCAGGGATTTTGATGCCGCCGCCGGGCTATCTGGCGGGCGTGTCAGCGCTGGCGCGTGAATTTGGCATTCTCCTGATTATGGATGAGGTGATGGCCGGGTTTGGGCGTACCGGTCGCTGGTTTACCTTCGAACACTACGGCATCACGCCGGATTTGATCACCTTCGCCAAGGGCGTGAACTCCGGCTATGTGCCTGCGGGCGGGGTGATCATTTCCGATCCGATTGCCCACTTCTTTGATGACCGGCTGTTCCCCGGCGGACTGACCTACTCCGGGCATCCGCTGGCGATGGCGGCGATTGTCGCGACGTTGGATGCGATGGCGGAAGAGGGAATTGTCGAGAACGCCGCGCAGGTCGGCGACAGCGTTCTGGCGCCTGGATTGCGCCAACTGGCAGAAAAATACGACATCGTCGGCGAAACGCGCGGTAAAGGCGTCTTCCACGCGCTGGAACTGGTGATCGATCCGGTTGCCAAAACGCCGATGCCCGCGGACAAAATGGCGCAACTCAAGGCCGACCTTTACGCGCGCGGCATGCTCGGTTTTCTGGCGGAGAACCGCGTCCACGTCGTACCGCCGTGCATCGTGACGGCCGACGAGGCCCGGCAGGGGTTGGCGATTATTGACGATGCGCTCGCCGCACTGACGGCAACGCTTAGCTGATCCTGACTCCTTATCCCGCTGTCCTCACGCAGCGGGATATACCCGCTTCCCACTGCGTAATTTCTTGCTCCATATCAACGCAAACGTGCCGTCATTTGCACCAATTTAGCCATAAATTATCGATATGTTGCTGACAACGTCAGTAATCCTGCGCATTTCGTAAGGTTATCCGCTCAAGCCTGAAAATGGCACGGAAATCGCATACATCAGGATGAGAAAACCTAACCACCCGGTCAAAATTGCCAGAGGGAGAACCGCAATGAGCCAATTCATGTCCGCTGAGGAACCCTCCGTCTTGACGCTGAAAACCGCGACGGCCAGACCCGCCGTGGTGGTGCGCGACGCCAACATCATTTATCCCTCGGCCGACCAGCCGGTGCATGCGCTGAAAGATATCAATCTGACCATCCGACAAGGCGAGTTTGTGTCGTTTATCGGGCCATCCGGCTGCGGGAAAACCACGCTGTTGCGCGCGATCGCCGATCTGGAGCCGTTAACTTCCGGCGAGGTGCGGGTCAACGACATGACGCCGTCCGAAGCGCGGCAGGCGGGCGCTTACGGCTACGTGTTTCAGGCGCCGGTGCTGCTGCCCTGGCGCTCGGTGCTGGCGAACGTGATGCTGCCGTTGCAGATCCAGGGGCGTCCGCCCGTCCAGAGCGAGGCCATCGCGCGCGAACAGCTGGCGCGGGTCGGGCTGGCGGGGTTCGAGAAAAAATTTCCCTGGCAGCTGTCCGGGGGGATGCAACAGCGCGTCTCCATCGCCCGCGCGTTGGGGTTCTCTCCGCAGATCCTGATGATGGATGAGCCGTTCGGCGCGCTGGATGAACTGACGCGTGACAACCTTAACCAGCAGCTACAACAGCTGTGGTATGCCGAACAGCGCACGATGGTCTTCGTCACCCATTCCATTGCGGAAGCGGTCTATCTCTCCACCCGTATCGTCATTATGTCGCCGCGCCCCGGCCGCATCGTCAAAGTGCTGACCTCGCCATTGCCGCCTGAGCGCGATCTGTCGTTGCGCGACACGCCAGAATTTATTCGTCTGGCGCAAGAGGTGCGGGAAGCGCTGGTGGAGGGGCACCATGAACACTAACGCTTTGCGCTATCACGCACTGCCGGTCGGGGTGATAGTGGTGGCCGCCGTGGTCAGTTGGTATCTGCTCGCCATCGCCCTCAACGCGCCGGGCGCGATCGAACGCACGCTGGCGCCGAAGGGTGCCTGGAGCTGGCGCGATCTGGTCAGCGTCACGCTGTCCATGCCGCGTCCGGTACTGCCCGCGCCGCACCAAATCATCGTAGATATCTGGACCAGCCTGACGCGCTGGCCGCTCACTTCACCACGCAACCTGCTGCTGCACACCTGGGTCACGGCCAGCGCCGCGCTGACGGGGTTCGCGATGGGGATCGTGCTGGGCATCTTGCTCGCGGTCTGCATCGTTCACTCCCGCACGCTTGATAAAGCGCTGCTGCCGTGGATTGTGGCGTCGCAAACCGTGCCTGTGCTGGCTATCGCGCCCATCGTGCTGATTATCTTGGGCAGCATGGGGATCACCGGGCTGCTGCCGAAAGCCACCATCGCCATGTATTTGTGCTTTTTCCCGGTGACGATCGCCGCCGTTCAAGGTTTGCGCTCGCCGCAGAAAATGGAGATGGAGCTGGTGCACACCTATGCCGCCAGCCGGGTCGACACCTTTTGGATGGTGCGGCTGCCGTCGTCATTGCCGTATCTGTTTCCCGCCTTTCGCGTCGCCATTGCCAGCGGGCTGGTGGGCACGATGGTCGCCGAACTGCCGACCGGCGCGCAGGCCGGACTGGGCGCGCGGTTGCTGACCGGCTCTTACTACGGCAACACCATCCAGATTTGGTCGGCGCTGGTCATGGCGTCCTTGTTGGGGCTGGCGCTGACGGCGCTGGTGAGCCAAACGGAGAGACTCGTGATGATGTCGCGCAAGGGGGGACGATGAAAGCAAAAGCAATCTCCGGCGTGGTGATGCTGGTTGCCGCGCTGTTGATGGTGCTGTTGGCGTTCAGCCAATGGTTAATGATCGGCGATGTCGCCGACCGTGACCTTCTGCTTGGCGTGATCGTGTTTGCCCTGGTTGCCGTGCTGCTGGGTTTTTCTCCCTCGTCGTCGCTCTGTCGTTGGCTGCTGTTGACGGTGCCTGTCGTGGGCGCGGCGGGTTGGCTGATCGTCCTCGACGGCGGCGGAGCCGCCTACTGGCTTGCCCTGACGGCGGTGGCGCTGCTGGCCTGCTTGAGTGTTCAGCGGCTGGCGGGCGTGAGCGACGTTGGCTTGCCGCCGAGTCTGGTGGCGACGCTGTTTGGCCTGTGGGTGCTGTATTTCTGGCAGCTGCTGGTGACCGTATTCGCGGTGCCGCAGGTGCTGCTGCCCACGCCGCTGGATATTGCGCGCGCGCTGTATGAGGGCGCGGGTCTGCTGGCGGGTGACGTGATGCAGACGGTGGTGAAATCGGTGCTGATTGGCTATGCGCTCGGCTGCGGACTGGGCGTCCTCGTCGCTTTGCTGATCGACAGGCTGCCGTTTTTGCAGCGCGGGCTGCTGCCGCTGGCCAATCTGACCAGCACCATTCCGCTGGTGGGCGTCGCGCCTATCGCTGTGATGTGGTTCGGATTCGACTGGCCTTCGAAGGCGGCGGTGATCGTGCTGGTCACGTTCTTCCCGGCGCTGGTCAGCACGCTGGCGGGGTTGCAGGCCAGCGGCAAAATGGAGCGCGAGCTGATGTACTGCTACGCCGCCAGCCCGCGCCAGACGCTGTTCTCATTACGTTTACCCGCCGCGCTGCCGTTCATTTTCGGCGCGCTGAAGGTGAATGCCACGCTGGCGCTGATCAGTGCGATTGTGGCGGAATTTTTCGGCTCGCCGACCGCTGGACTGGGCTTCCGCATCTCGACGGAGGCGGCGCGTATGCATATGGCGACCGTCTGGGCGGCGATTGTCGTCGCGTCGGTCATCGGGTCGCTGGCCTATGCCGCGCTGGTCAGACTGGAGAAACAAATTAACTTCTGGCATCCCGCCGTACGCGGTATGTCGTAATCGCGGTGCGGCCGCGAGACGGAAGCTTTGTGTTCACTTAACGCTGAGGATACCTCTGATGATCAAATGTTCTGCTATTCGTCGTGGGCTGTGGTTAGCCGCACTGTCTTTGTGCGGCTGTTTCTCGGCGTATGCCGCCGAGAAAGTCACGCTGCAGCTGAAGTGGGTGCCGCAGGCGCAGTTCGCGGGCTATTACGTCGCGCAGGAGAAAGGCTACTACCAGGATGAAGGGCTGGACGTGGTCATCAAGCCCGGCGGCACAGATATCTCGCCGGTGCAGGTGATCGCCGGCAAGTCGGCGGACGTTATCGTCAACTGGATGCCGGACGCGCTGGCGGCGCGTGAAGCGGGTGTGCCGTTGGTCAACATCGCCCAGATCTTCGACCGCTCGGGCATGATGCTGACCTGCAGAAAATCCAGCGGCGTGAATACGCCCGCTGACCTGAAGGGGAAAACGCTGGGCGTCTGGTTCGGCGGCAACGAGTACCCCTTCTTTAACTGGATGAACAAGCTGGGCTACAAGCCTGATGTGGATATCAAGGTGCTGAAACAGGGGTTTAACGTCGATCCGCTGCTGCAAAATCAGGCGGCCTGCATTTCCACCATGAACTATAACGAGTACTGGCAGCTGATTGATGCGGGCATGAAACCCAGCGATCTGGTGACGTTCCCGTATGAGGATCAGGGCGTTTCCACGCTGGAAGATGGCCTGTACGTGCTGGGTCCGAGCCTGAGCAATCCAGCGTTCGTCGCCAAAATGGCCAAGTTCCTGAAAGCAACGTATCGGGGCTGGAACTACGCGGTGTCGCATCCGCAGGAAGCGGCGGAAATCATCGTTGAGCAGGATGCGTCGGGCGCGGCTACGGTTGAAGTGCAACAGCGTCAGATGGAGAACGTCGCCAAGCTGATCACGCATGCCAACACGCCGCAAATCGGCTATCTCGATCCGGCCGCCTACCGTCGTACCGTGGGTGTACTGCTGAACAGCGGCGGAACGCCGGTCATCAAAAAAGATCCGGGCGATGCCGCAATGAGCCACGTGGTGTGGGACGCCGCGGCAAAATAACGACGGTCGCTCAGGACAGACTCTCGTCGCCAGGGATGGCGGCAGTTTCCGCGTAACAGTGAGAACGTGAATGATGTGGAATAGCAAAGTGTCAGACGCACAGGCTTCCTCGCTCCCGAATAGCGCTCGACCCGCCGAACGTGCCGAAGAGACGGAGAAAGGGCGTATCCGGCAGGATAATGAGGCCATCATTTTGCAGGCGGCGGAGCAGATCTTCGCGCGTTACGGTTTCAAAGGGGCCACGATGGCGCTGATCGCCGAAGCGGCCGGTTTACCCAAGGCCAACCTGCATTACTACTTCGGCAACAAAGAAACGCTGTATTACACGGTGCTGGATGACATTCTGCACGACTGGCTCGCGCCGCTGGATGATTTTCAACCGCAGGCCGACCCGAAAACGGCGATTGAACGCTACGTCATTCATAAGATGTGCTTTAGTTTCGAACATCCCGAAGCATCGCAGCTGTTCGCCAATGAAATACTGCAGGGCGCACCCAGGGTGCATGCGCGTTTGCAGACGGAGCTGCGCCAGCTGGTGGACGAAAAGTCAGCCGTACTTGAAGGCTGGATCGCCGCCGGAAAAGTGAAGCCGCTGGATACCCGTCACTTCTTTTTCTCTGTCTGGTCCATGACTCAAACCTACGCGGATTTCTCGGTGCAGATCGCCGCTGTGATGGGCGAAGACGAGGGATTGGCCGTGCAGCAGCAGCGGGCTACCGATCATGTCCTGAGCTGCGTATTTCGCATTTGCGGGCTGGCGTCGTAGCCAACTCCCTCTTTCCACTGGGGCTGTGTGGATAGAGACTCGCCGCCGAGATTAACTTTACGCGGCTTGGTTCCACATATTGCCGCAACCTGTCGTGATTTCCCCTGAACATCGCTCTGCGTGATAGCGGCCCTCCGTTTTTCTTTTTCTGCCTCGAAAGATCGTGATTGATCATCTTTGCTGCAAAAATGGGGCGAATTGCACCAAATGGAGACGATTGTGTGTCCATCATGAAAAGTTATGGCTTGATAACCCCTTGTTTTACGTGGGTTCGCTATTAGGCAAAAAGATGGCACATTAATCGCATTGTTAATTTAGAAAACCTAACCAGTTGGTCAGGATTTACTCTCGCGCCGCCGCTTCGTGTGCTTGAGCATCATGATGAGCAAGAGGCACCCGGCGACATCGCGCGCCAGCTTAGATCATTGCACGCCCCTGTTTCCGACAGGGCTTGGACAGAGGAGTTCGACGCATGAAAAACCAGACCCCCGCGGGGGTAAATACTCCCGGCATCCGGGCTGAACGGCTGATGGAGGAGGAGTACGCCCGTCAGTTTAGCGACAGCGCGCCCCCCCTGACCGGCACGCAGGCCGTGATTGAAGCGGATCGCTGTTACTACTGCTTCGACGCGCCCTGTACGCGGTCATGCCCGGCGGATATCGACGTGCCGAGCTTCATTCACCGCATCGCGCAGCACAACGTGCGCGGTGCCGCCGAGGCCATTTTGCATGAGAACGTGCTGGGCGGTATGTGCGCCCGAGTTTGTCCGACGGAAACGCTGTGCGAGCAGGCGTGCGTGCGCAACGATCAGGACGGTAAACCGGTGAAAATCGGCCTGCTGCAACGCTTCGCGACCGACGCCTACTTTGCCAATCCGGGACGACCGCTGTTTATGCGGGCCGCCGCCACCGGCAAAAGCATCGCGGTAGTAGGGGCGGGACCGGCTGGATTGACCGTGGCGCACCGGCTGGCGGTGAGCGGTCATAACGTGGTGATCTTCGACGCCCGGCCCAAGCCCGGCGGCCTGAACGAATACGGGCTGGCGGCGTACAAGACGACCGATGACTTCGCCCAGAAAGAGATCGCCTGGCTGCTGTCCGTCGGCGGCATTGAGCTGCGTCTCGGTCAGCGGCTGGGGCGCGATATCACGCTGGAGCAGCTGCGGGCCGGGTTCGATGCGGTATTCCTTGGCATGGGGCTTGCAGGTGTCAATGCGCTGGGTATTCCCGAAACGCCGCTGAACGGCGTGCGGGAAGCGGTCGACTTTATCGCCGAACTGCGTCAGGCACCGGATCTCAGCCAGGTGCCTGTTGGCCGTGAGGTGGTAGTGATCGGCGGCGGAATGACCGCCGTCGATGCGGCCGTGCAGGCTAAAAAACTGGGCGCGCGCGATGTCACGCTGGTTTACCGCCGCGGCGAGGCGGAGATGAAGGCGTCGGTCCACGAACAGGAGTGGGCCAAGCAGTGCGGCGTCACGCTGCGTTTCTGGTCTGCGCCGCAGGCCATCCACGGCGAACATGGCGCGGTGACGGGCGTATCGTTCGCCGTGATCCAGAGCGAAAGCGGCAAGCGTGTCGCCAGCGGGGAAACCTACACGCTGCCGGCGGACATGGTGCTGAAGGCGATTGGGCAGACCTATGACCCACAGCCGGCGGGTGACGCTATCCGACTCCATGATCGGCGTATCGTGACGGATGAGTCGGGGCGGACTTCAGTACCGGGCGTCTGGGCGGGCGGCGACTGCTGCGCCGACGGACTGGACCTGACGGTGGATGCGGTGCGGCAGGGCAAAATCGCCGCCCGCGCTATCGATCTGGCCTTAACCGTGTCGGGACGCCAGGTCGTCAACGACGCATCGATTTCTGTATCGCTCGACCGGGGGTGTGCGCATGGCTGATCTCAGTACCGAATTTTTGGGCATCAAAAGCCCGAATCCTTTCTGGCTGGCCTCCGCGCCGCCGACGGACAAAGAGTACAACGTGGTGCGGGCGTTCGAAGCCGGCTGGGGCGGCGTGGTGTGGAAAACACTGGGGATCGATCCGCATGTGGTCAACGTCAGCGGCCCGCGCTACGGCACCTTGCTGGGCGCCGACCGACGGGTGCTCGGCCTGAATAACATTGAACTGATCACCGACCGTTCGCTGCACGTCAATCTGGAAGAGATCGCCCGCGTGAAGCGCAACTGGCCGGATCGCGCCATGATTGTGTCGATTATGGTGCCGTGCGAGGAGGAAGCCTGGAAATACATTCTGCCGCTGGTGGAGCAAACCGGCGCTGACGGCATCGAGCTGAACTTCGGCTGCCCGCATGGCATGAGCGAGCGCGGCATGGGCGCGGCGGTGGGTCAGGTGCCGGAGTATATCGAGCGGGTGACGCGCTGGTGCAAGCAGTATTGCAGCCTGCCGACCATCGTCAAACTGACGCCCAACATTACCGACATTCGCTATCCGGCCCGCGCGGCGCGTAGCGGAGGCGCTGACGCGGTATCGCTCATCAACACCATCAATTCGGTGATTGGGGTGGATCTCGATCAGATGAGCATCCATCCCAATACCGGCGGCAAAGGTTCACACGGCGGCTATTGCGGCCCGGCGGTGAAGCCGATTGCGCTCAACATGGTGGCCGAAATCGCCCGCGATCCGGACACCGTGGGATTGCCTATCTCCGGCATCGGCGGCATTTCCACCTGGCGCGACGCCGCCGAATTTATCTCGCTGGGCTGCGGCACGGTGCAGGTCTGTACGGCGGTCATGGTGCATGGCTTCCCGATTGTGCGCGACATGATCAACGGCTTGAGCAACTTCATGGACGAGAAGGGCTACCGCACGCTGGACGATTTTCGCGGACGCGCCGTGAGTAGCGTCACCGACTGGCGCTACCTCAACCTGAACCACGTCGACAAGGCGGTGATTGACCAGTCGACGTGCATCAAATGCGGGCGCTGTCATCTGGCCTGCGAAGACACCTCTCATCAGGCCATCACTCATACGAAAGATGGCGAGCGCCATTTTGAGGTGAAGGAAGAAGACTGCGTGGGCTGCAACCTGTGCGTTTCCATCTGCCCGGTGGAAAATTGCATCACGCTGCGCAGCCTGGCGCCCGGCGAGGTGGATGTGCGGACCGGCAACGTCGTCAGCGAAAAATACGCTAACTGGACCACACATCCCAACAACCCGATGGCGACCGAGGCCGACGCGCTCTGAACCGCGCGCGTTTTCACCACTGACGGTGTCGGCTTCCGCGGCAAGCGGGTGCGATCACCGGCGAAAAAGAGGGATACAACGATGAGTCACACTCTGTTGATTAAAGGCGGCACCGTCGTCAATGCCGACCGCCAGTTCCGCGCCGACGTGCTGTGCGTCGACGGCGTGATTGCGGCCGTGGGCGATGCGGCCACGTTTGATGTTCCGGCGGGTACGGAGGTGGTGGACGCAGGCGGTTTGTACGTCATGCCGGGCGGCATCGACCCCCATACGCACATGAATTTTCCGTTTATGGGCACCGTCACGGTGGACGATTTTTACAGCGGCACGGCGGCGGCGCTGGCGGGCGGTACGACGACCATCATCGACTTTGTGATCCCAAACCCTCAACAGTCGCTGATGGAGGCGTATCAGCTCTGGCGCGGCTGGGCGGAAAAGTCGGCGGCCGACTACAGCTTTCACGTGGCCATCACCTGGTGGGACGAAAGCGTACACCGGGATATGGGGACGCTGGTGCGGGAAGAGGGGGTGAACAGCTTCAAGCACTTTATGGCCTACAAGAACGCCATCATGTGCGACGACGAAACGTTGATGAACAGTTTTCGTCGCGCGCTGGAACTGGGCGCCATGCCGACGGTGCATGCCGAAAACGGCGAGATGGTGCACCTGTTGCAACAGCAGGTCTTGTCGCAAGGGATCGTCGGACCGGAAGGACATCCGTTGTCGCGGCCGCCTGAGGTCGAAGGTGAAGCCGCCAATCGCGCTATCACCATCGCCAATGTGTTGGGGGTCCCGATTTACGTGGTGCACGTCTCCTGTCAGGAGTCCGCCGAGGTGATTGCCCGCGCCCGTGCTCGTGGCCAGCGGGTCTACGGCGAGGTGTTGGCCGGGCACCTAACGATCGACGACAGCGTCTATCTCGATCCGGATATTCGCAAAGCGGCGGCGCACGTCATGAGCCCGCCATTCCGACCCAAGGGGCATCAGGAGGCGCTGTGGCGCGGGCTGCAGTCCGGCCAGTTGCACACGACGGCGACGGATCACTGCACGTTCTGCGCCAGCCAGAAAGCCGCCAACGGCGGCGATTTCACCAAGATCCCCAACGGCTGTGGCGGCGTGGAAGAGCGCATGGCGGTGGTGTGGGACGGCGGCGTCAACACCGGGCGTCTGACGCCCAGTGAGTTCGTGGCCGTCACCTCCGCCAACACCGCACGGCTGTTCAACCTCTATCCGCGCAAAGGCTGTGTGACGACGGGCGCGGATGCGGATCTGGTGCTGTGGGATCCGAACGGCAGCAAAACACTCTCTGCCAAAACCCATCATTCCCGCAACGATTTCAACGTCTTTGAAGGTCGCACGGTCACCGGAATACCGGTGTATACCATCAGCCAGGGCATTGTGGTCTGGGCCGACGGCGACCTCCGGGCGCAGGAAGGGGCGGGTCGTTATATCAAGCGTCCGGCATTTGGTCCGGACTTCAGCGCGGCCGCCGCATGGGAAAAAGCCCGCGCGCCGCACAGCGTTCAGCGCTAACCGCTGAACAGAAACAGTGATGCATTGACCGTGAGGAAGCGACGATGAGTAATGACATGTTATCGGTAGCGGACACCGTGACGACGGCCGACATGCGGGTGAACGGCGAACGTCTGTGGGAATCATTGATGGAACTGGCGAAGATCGGCGCAACGCCAAAAGGCGGGGTATGCCGACTGACGCTGACCGATCTCGACCGGCAAGGTCGCGATCTGCTGGTGAGCTGGGGCAAGGCCGCCGGCCTGTCGGTCGAAGTGGATAAAATCGGCAACGTCTTTATGCGCCGGCCCGGCCGCAATAATGCGCTGCCGCCGATTGTGGCGGGCAGCCATATCGATACACAGCCGACCGGCGGTAAGTTCGACGGTAACTTCGGCGTGCTGTCTGCGTTGGAGGTCATTCGTACGTTGAACGATCAGAAGATTGAAACCGAGGCCCCGGTCGAAGTGGTGTCCTGGACCAACGAAGAGGGTTCCCGTTTCGTACCGGTCATGATGGGATCCGGGGTGTTTGCCGGCGTCTTTCCGCTGGAATATGCCTACGCCGCGACGGACGTGGACGGTAAAACGGTCAAAGACGAGCTGGAGAATATTGGTTATGTCGGGCCGCAAACGCCGGGCGATCATCCCATTGGCGCCTACTTCGAAGCGCATATCGAGCAGGGGCCGATTCTGGAGGACCAGGATATCGAGATTGGCGTTGTGCAGGCGGTGCTGGGAATCCGCTGGTACGACTGCGTGGTCACCGGCATGGAGTCACACGCCGGGCCGACGCCGATGGCGATGCGTAAAGACGCGTTGCAGGTTTCCACGCGCATCATGCAGGAAGTGATCAACATCGCCGACCGCTTTTCGCCGCACGGCCGCGGCACGGTTGGGATGGTGCAGGTGCATCCTAACAGCCGTAATGTGGTGCCGGGCAGCGTGAAGTTCTCCATCGATTTTCGCAACATCGACGATGCCTCGGTCGCGCAGATGGATGAGACGCTGAAAAAGTACATCGAGGCTCTGACG
This sequence comes from Lonsdalea britannica, assembly GCF_003515985.1. GTDB lineage: Bacteria > Pseudomonadota > Gammaproteobacteria > Enterobacterales > Enterobacteriaceae > Lonsdalea > Lonsdalea britannica. The sequence continues at coordinate 1,187,436 of NZ_CP023009.1, forward strand.
CAGGAAACCGGTCTGGATATTCAGCTGGCGCAGGTCTCGGATTATCCTGCGGCGCCGTTCCATCCGGAGTGTAAAGACGCGGTGCGCAGAGCGGCGCAGGCGCTGGGGTATTCGCACATGGATATTGTTTCCGGCGCGGGCCACGACGCGGTTTACATGAGTATGCTGGCGCCGACCGGGATGATTTTCATCCCGTGCAAGGATGGCATCAGCCACAACGAAATCGAGTACTCGTCGCCAGAACAGGTGACGGCGGGGGCTAATGTGCTCTTGCATGCGGTGCTGGAAACGGCGGGTGTCGCAGGGCGAGGTTAAACGTCGGCGTGGCAGAAAGCATCCGCCCACGGCATAGCGCTGGGGGCGGATGAGTCTCTCCAATCGTGCTCAGTGGCGGGTAGGGGGCGTTCGTCGTGAAGCCTGCTATAACGCCGAGCGGACAACGCTCGGCAGCGTGCTTACACCACCGTTTCCTGCATGGCGCGTTCCACTTCCTCCGCCAGAATGGCGATCCCCTGCTCAATCTTCTCCGGCTCCGGCACATAGTTCATGCGCAGGCACTGGTAGGCGTGCGGCCACTCCTGCGCCAGTCCGGGGAAGAAGTGATGGCCGGGAACCATCAGCACGCCGCGCTGTTTCAACCGCTGATACAGCGACTCGGTGGTAATGGGCAGATCCTTGAACCACAGCCACAGGAAAATCGCGCCTTCCGGTTTGTGGATCAGGCAGCGTTCCTCCGGCAGATAACGACGGATGGTCTCGATCGTCTGCTGAACGCGTTGCTGATAAAACGGACGCACCACCTCGTTAGACAGCCTCAGCAGGTCGCCGCGCTGGATCATTTCGTGTGCGATAGCAGGACCGATAGAGCCGGGCGCCAGGTTAATGATGCCGTTCATATTGCTCATCGCTTCAATCACCTCTTCGGCCGCGATGACAATACCGCAGCGGGAGCCGGGCAGGCCCAGCTTGGAGAGGCTCATGCACAGAATGATATTCTGGTTCCACAGCGGCGTGGCGTCGCTGAAGATGATGCCGGGGAACGGGACGCCGTAGGCGTTGTCGATAATCAGCGGAATTTCATGCTGACGCGCCATGGCATCCAGCTGACGCAGCTCGTCGTCGGTCAGCACGTTGCCTGTCGGGTTGGTCGGGCGTGATACGCAGATCGCCCCGATATCATCGGTAATGTGCAGCTGTTCGAAGTCGACGTGGTATTTGAACTGCCCTTCCGGCAGCAGCTCTATCTGCGGACGCACGGAGACAAACATGTCTTCGTCCAGCCCGGAATCGGCATAGCCGATATACTCCGGCGCCAGTGGGAACATCACCTTGCTGCGGCTGCCGTCGCTTTTTTGTCCGCCGAAGAGATTAAATAAGTGGAAAAATGCACTCTGACTGCCATTTGTCAGAGCAATATTCTGTGGTCCTATCTCCCAGCCCAACGTCTCGCGCAGCAGATCAGCTAGTGCATTCAGGAACGTATCTTTCCCCTGCGGCCCATCGTAGTTGCATAGCGCATCGGTCAGTTTGCCTTGCTCCAGCAGATCGCCGCACAGGGATTTAAAGTAGTCATCCATGGCCGGAATATGTGCGGGGTTTCCACCGCCAAGCATGATGGCGCCGGGCGTGCGCAGCCCATTGTTCAGGTCGTCCATCAGTTGAGTAATACCGGAGCGGCGGGTGAATTTGTTGCCAAAGACGGAAAAGTTCATAGCTTGTCAATAAATGCTGAAACACGAATGAGGCCGCCACCTTACCCCGTGTATTATCCCGGTGCAACGCGGGATGAATATCGCTTTCTTCATTTATGCTACTGGTATTGTTTATTTCGGCATAAAATATCGTCGTGATTAGTTTCGCTTTGTGGTCGTTCCTAAACGCGCCTGCGGGAGCTGAAATCGTGTCAGCTACGACCTGCTTTACCTCCCACTTTCAGTGCAAAAAATTCAAAAACACTTAACAATTTTGTGACTTCATCGGCAAATACACGTCAAAAAAACAGCATAAATACAGGCAGTGATGGCAATCACATTTTGGCCGGTTCGGGATTTGTAGTCTTCAATGGTAATAGCTAAATCAATTCAGCCACTGAGGATACATAGCATGAAAAAGTTATTGGCTCTGGGCGTTTCCCTGGCGTTGGTTTCCTGGCAGATTTCAGCCCAAACGTTTGTGCTGACCGATGCTGAAACTAACGTGGAAAAGGGCAACTGGAAGGTCGGTAGCGACTCGTTGAAGGCGAAAGCTCCGGCATTCAGCATCGAGCAGAAAGTGCTGCACGGCGGGCGTCAGGAAGGCAGTAAGATTATTACCATCACCAGCCCTGATGGATTGCAGATTACGCTGAGCCCCACGCGTGGCATGGATTTGCTGCATGTGACCGGTAAAAATATCCGCCTTGGGTGGGACTCTCCGGTGGATGAGGTGGTCAACCCGAATACCATCACGCTGGAAAGTCGCAACGGGTTGGGGTGGCTCGAAGGCTTCAACGAAATGATGGTGCGCTGCGGCTATGAATGGACCGGCCACCCGGTCACCAGCGACGGCATGCTTTATACCCTGCACGGCCGCGCTGGTAATACCCCCGCCTCTAAAGTGGTGGTGGATATTGACGACCAAGCGCCGCATACGATCGTGGTGCGCGGCCTGCTGAAAGAAAACAGCTTCAAAAAATCCAATCTGGAGACGTGGACCGAACTGCGCTACGTTCCGGGCAGCGAGTCGTTCACGATTCACGATGTGCTGACCAACAAGGCGGATTACCCGCGCGATTACCAAATCATCTATCACAGCAACTTTGGGAAGCCGATTCTGGAACAGGGCGCGCGTTTCGTCGCTCCAGTCAAAGAGATCTCACCTTTTAACGACTATGCGAAACCGGGTCTGAAAGACTGGGAGACCTATCAGGGACCGACCAAAGACTTCGATGAGATGGTATTTAACGTTGCGCCTTATGCCGATAAAGACGGCAAGACGCTGGCGGCATTGGTGAACAAAGCGGGCGATAAAGGCGTTTCGATTGCGTTTGATACCCGCCAGCTGCCGGTATTGTCCCTATGGAAAAATACGGATACCGAAAAGCAAGGTTATGTGACGGGGATCGAACCCGGCACCAGTTATGCCTATCCGGTCACCGTCGAACGCAAGATGGGGCGTGTGAAACAGTTGCAACCTGGGCAAAGTACGACGTTCGAACTGACTTATAGTCTGTTGAGCAACGCGGATGCGGTGCAGAAGACAGAACAGCGGGTGAAAGAGATTCAGGGGAGCCAGTCGACGACGGTAACGGAGACGCCGATGGCAGTGGAATAGTTTTTCTGCGGTCATGATTTTCTCTGACATCCCCGGTCAGCGAAAGCGGCCGGGGATGTTGACGTTCAGATCATGATCGTGACGGGGGCGGGTTGACGCAATTTTCTTTCACGTCGCCGGTGAGTGCGGCGATCAAGTTATCCACCGCACAGGCGGCCATGGCATAACGGGTTTCGTGGGTGGCGGATCCGATGTGCGGCAGCGCCACCACGTTGGGCAGCGTCAACAGCGGTGAGTCCGCGGGCAGCGGTTCGGTTTCGAAGACGTCCAGGCCCGCGCCCAGCAGTGGACCATTACGTAGCGCATCAATCAGTGCGGCTTCATCGATGACGGGACCGCGACCGATGTTGATCAAAATGGCGCCGGGCTTCATTTTCGCCAATCTTTCGCGATTGAGCAGATGACGCGTTTGTGGGGTCAGCGGCAGCGTGATGCAGAGGAAATCCGATTCGGCCAACAGAGTGTCTAACTCGTCGTAGTGGGCGTTGAAGCGCTGTTCGGCTTCAGGATGACGGTGGCGGGCGTGATAGCGGACAGGCATGTTGAAACCGAAGTGGGCACGTTGCGCGACCGCCATACCGATGCGGCCCATGCCGAGTATGCCGATCGTTTTGTGATGAACATCAACGCCGTACCAGTCGCGGCCGATACTGCGCTGCCACTCTCCGGCTTTGACGCGTTCTGCGGATTCGAGCGCGCGGCGGGCTGTCATCAGCATTAGCGTTATCACCGTATCCGCCACGGTATCGGTCAATACGGTAGGCGTGTGCATCAGCAGCGCATTTTTTTGATTTAACGCGGCGACGTCGATATTGTCGTACCCGACAGAAACGGTCGAGACTGCGCGCAGGCGCGGCAGGTGGGAAAGAAACGCCTGATCGATTTGACCGCCGGCCCCGATCAGCCCTTCAGCTTTTGCCAGCGCAGGATCGTCGACCGGTGGGAGGCCTTGAAATTCGTTGACGGTGAAGTGAGATGACAGACGAGCGCGTAAGTCTTCGGGGATACGACCGTACAAAATAATTTCAGGTTTCATGAGTAAGCTCCGCTATGACGGGGGATCGTCGATAAGATTGGAGAAATAACCCGCAGAAGGGTGACTGAGTCTAAAGAATACTGCAAATTAGTGAATCAAATTAAAAGAAATAGTGTCATATCATCAATACTGCGCGAGTCATGGTTTTACAATAGATTGACCTTTTGCCCGTTTTTTGGACGTTACGTTTGTTAGGAGGTGGGAGAGAAGTAAGGAATATACAGCTGGCTGGATAGCCATGCTTTTGAGTTACAAGGGACTATTTAACAAGGAAAGCGTCGATGACGCTTTAGCCACCATGGATACAGGAGGAAGAAATGGACACATATTCAGCCCTGGTAGAGCGGTTGCAGCACCGTTTACAGCAGAGGGACCATACGCCCCTCTACGTCAAATTCAGCGATGCGTTGCAACAGGCTGTACAAAATGGCGATCTCCGCGAGGGAGACTTTCTACCCAGCGAACGAGAGTTTTGCCGTCTGCTGGGTATTTCCCGCATCACCGTACGCAACGCATTAAAATTATTGGAATCCCGTAATGTGGTTGTGCGTACGCGAGGATACGGTACCTACATCAACTTCCAGATGGAATATCAAATCGGCAGTGCCGCCAGCTTTAGCTGTCAAGTGACGGGAAAAGGCAAAAATCCCGGCACGATGTGGCTGGAGAAGAAGGTGGTGCCGTGTCGCGAAGAGGTGGCCGAACAGCTGGCGCTACCGCCGGATACGTCGGTTTATTGCTTGCTTCGCCATCGTTTTATCGAAGATGAACCCGTTTCAATCGTGACATCCTATGTCCCTGCCACGCTGATAGGCGATCCGGACGAGATTGGGGTGTCACTCTATGCCTATTTCAAAGCTCAGAATATTTCGCCGCAACATACACGTAACTGGGTGACGGCCAAAGCCTCTGATGAACACTTCATGTCTGTGATGAATATCAAGGCATCGGTGCCGATGCTGGTGCTCAAACAGCAGGTATGTGATGAGGAGGGGGTTCCTATCGAGTTTAGTATCAACCACTGTCGCGCCGACCGATACGTCTTCGTGTCGGAACGGTAAGTACGAACCTGACGATCTGAGTTATCGTCTCTAAGCGTCGATAGCGGGATCGGTGAGATGCCGTCCCGCTATCGAATGAGCGTTAAACGTCCTTTCTCTTTTCCCGCTGCAGTCGCAGCGCCAGTAATTGGCGAGCGTAGTGGCCAATATCGCAGCGATTGACGTCATCAAGCTGCTGACGCCATAGAGGATCAATCGCCTCCACCCCATGCAGCGCTCCGCAAATCGCGGTCGCCATTGCTCCTATCGTATCGGTATCGCCTCCCAGATTGGCACATAGCACGGCACAGCGATTGGGCTGCGTTCCCGCCAGTTCCACCATGGCGATGGCCGATGGGACGGAGTCCAGAATATCGCTGGTCGTTCCCAACAGCTGGTAAATGCGATCCATTGTACTTTCCGTACCGCCGGAGTGGCTGGCGATATCCAGCGCCAGTTCAATACGTGCTGACATGGACGCGTGATAGGTCGTCACTTGCCGTTCCTGGGCCGCTCTGGCGACGGCCGGGAGCTGGTCGCGCAGCCTTTCCCAACTGACGCCATCCACGGCCTGAGAGACCGCCCAGCCAATGACGGTGGCACCCGCGATAGCGACATCGGATTTATGCGTTGGGCTGGACGCGAGTTCGACGTCGGTAATGAAGCGATCGAGCGTGTGTACTGGCACCATGCATCCTAACGGGGAGATTCGCATGGCTGAGCCATTGGTGACGCCGTTGTTTTCCAGATCGCGGATAGCGGTCCCGTTTTTCAGCGCCGCCAATGCGATTTTGGAACTGGGGCCAAGCATGACTTTGCCATAGGCATCTACCCGGTCAGCCCAGGCCAGAATGTGAGCGGCGATGGTATCGGGCACCACGTCGCCCTGACATTCAATCAACGCATCCGCTAACGCCAGTGCCATGGCGGTGTCGTCGGTGTATTCACCGGCTTTAAAGTAGCGCGCGACGATATTGTCCTGCGGGCCGTCCAAAAAACGATCTATCCAGCCAAAGTGCGCCTTTACGCGCGTACGGGGCCAAAGTTCGGCAGGCATACCCATAGCATCGCCCAGCATCTGGCCGTAGAGCGCCCCTGCAATGCGATTCTCTTTTATTTGCGACATGATCATTCCTTTTGCTTCTCCCTGATCAAAACAGGATAGCGCCCTTTCGCAATGCGAAAAGACGCTATCTTCTGTGAATTCTCTCGATGTTAGCGTATGGCAAGGTTATGTCATGGTATTACCACATCCATTTTTACTTTGTTTGATCTCTATCGGTTTAACGCCTTGCGCCGGCTCTCTGAACAGGATGAGAAAGGCGATGAAAATGACGGCAATCATGACGCTTCCGAATCCCCAGATTCCAGCCCAGTGGAACGTCAGGCCCTGAACCGGTTCGGGGTAAGAAAACCATTTTTCCATCAGCTGTCCCCCAAGTCGGTAGCCGAGGAGACTGCCGATTCCCTGACATCCCAATGTAATCAGGCCTTGCGCCGCCGTGCGCATGTAGACCGGGGACTTTTTATCGACATAGATATAGGCGGTGACAAAGTAAAAGTCATAGCTGACGCCGTGAAGCAGGATGCCGATAAACAGCAGGGCGTAGGTGAACAGCTGTTCGGTGCCGCCGAAAATAAAAAGCAGGTAGCGAAGTAACGCGGTCGACAGACCAAGAATCAACACGTATTTGATGCCGAAACGCTTAATGAAGAAAGGCAGCGCCAGCATGAAAAAGATCTCTGAAAACTGTCCCAGCGTCATCCAGCCAGTGGCGTTCGACATACCGATTTCAGTGAGATAGCCGTTAGCGAAGATGTAATAAAACGATAGCGGCATACTGAACAAGAATGAGCAGATGAAGAAGACCAGAAAACTGCGATCTTTGAGCAATACGCGCGCATCCAAGCCTAACATCACGGAAAGGCTGAGTTTACCGTGTCCTTTCGGCGGGGTATGCGGCAGGCATAGGGCGAACACCCCGAGGAGGGCGGAGCTGGCGGCGGCAATCAGCAGCGGTGTTTGGGTTGCGGTGATATTACCGTAGCCCAGCAGCGAAGGGATAAATCCGCAGGCGATGCCCGCGGCAATCCACCCCAAGGTTCCCATTACGCGGATCTTCGGATAGTCACGCTCGACATCTGCAACGTTGGAAAACGCGATGCTGTTGGTTAATGCGATGGTCGGCATATAGGTCAGGCAGTAGGCCAGCAGCAGCGGGAAGAAGCTGTTGAAATGGGTTTGTTGCGCGGTGAAAAACATGAGGGCCGCCCCGACCAGCATCAGCAGCGCCAACACCTTTTGCGCCGGGAAAAAACGGTCGGTCAGCGATCCCACCACGATAGGCGAAATGATGGCTGCAATGGCGGTGCAGGAGTAGCACCAGGCAATTTGCGTGGGAGTAAATCCGTTATGATTGAGAAAAGGCCAGAGCGTGACGAACCAAGCTCCCCAGATGAACCATTCCATCATCATCATGAAGGCCAGTTTAGCCATGGTTTTATTCATACAATATTCCTTTATTGTCGTTAACGTAAAAAAACCAAACACAAGCTAGCACTATCGCAGTCCTAGTCTGTGTATCTTTCCGTTGTCGCGCTCATCGATGACGGTGATATCGCCGCAGGAAATGAGCAATATCACGCATCGTGACGGACAGCGGATAACATGCCGCGGCCAGCGCGATAAACAAATCGGTAGAATGCGAGGCAATCCTTTCCTACGCTCTTACTCTCTACATTATCACGACAGTATGACAGCAAAAGAGAGCGATTTCGCTGTTGCTGGACAGGCTCTCCCATCGTGTCGGGTGTTACCGCGGCTGCCTTGAACGTTGCCTGCGCTGTAGGTATTAACGCTTGTTCGGGTGGCAAATACAGTCAGTCGTGTGGTCGTTGACCAGCCCGACCGCCTGCATGAAGGCGTAACAAATCGTTGGGCCGATGAATTTAAAACCGCGCTTTTTCAGCGCTTTCGACAGGCTTTCCGAAGTGGCCGTCTGAGCCGGCACCTCGGCCAGCGTTACATAGGCGTGCGTGACGGGGCGGTGGTCGACAAATGACCAGATGAAGTCAGAAAAATTTTCGCCCTGGGCTTCCATATTTAAACGCGCCCGGGCATTGGCGATGATCGCCTCGATTTTGAGACGGTTGCGAATAATGCCGCGATCTTGCATCAGTTGGGCAATATCGTCTTCGGTCATGACCGAAATCTTGATTGGGTCGAACTGGTGAAAACAGTGCCGATAGTGTTCGCGCTTCTTCAACACGGTGATCCAGGATAGACCAGCCTGTTGGCCTTCCAGACAGAGCATCTCAAATAGCTTGTCGCTGTCAGTGCAGGGGTTACCCCATTCGTCATCGTGATAGGCCAAATATATTGGATCTGCCGTCACCCAACCGCAACGATTCATGGAAAGCTCCTCTGTTAATTTCCGCTCATTTTCGCCACAAGTTCATTTACCCCTGACTCTCATGATGGACTTCTGGCGTATTGCGCGGTGTGCGTAGTGAACTGCCGTATCATCACACGCTAAATACTGGATGGGCAACCATGCTTTTGTGGGGTTAGATCGCAAAATGTACAGAGAAACCGCGTTAAAGTTTATCCACGACGGACATCTGAACGAATTTTTGATGGCGGAATTTGATATTTAAGCGTAAATGAATAATGCGCATGCAAGGTATGCCGACAGGGCAGGCTGATTGTGTTAAAGGCCTCTGTGGGCTTTGGCGGCTGTTTACGTCAGGTTAAAACGTAATCGTGAACGCCTCCGTTCGCCGTTCGAAAGCGGCGGCGTAGCCAGCGGTAGCAAGAGGTCCTTTATTAGAACGGCAATCCGTCCAGGGCTACCGCATATCATTGAAAAACTAGAGTTATTAATTGGAAAACATTACATATCAGGGGTAGGGGATGGGGGTAGAGTGGGTTATTGCTTATCTTGCGCTTGGTGCCGTTGTTGGGTTTATGGCAGGGCTATTAGGTATTGGCGGCGGCGGCATTATGGTGCCGATACTGACCGCCATATTTGCCGCTCAAGGTGTTCAAACTGAGCATCTGGTCCATATGGCGTTGGGGACGTCGATGGCATCCATCGTGATTACTGCGGTTTCCAGTCTGCGTACGCATCATCAGCATCAGGCGGTGTTGTGGCCGGTCGTTTGGCGTATCACGCCGGGGATTCTGGTTGGAACATTCTGTGCCACCTGGCTGGCCGCGTTGTTGCCGACTCAGGCGCTGGCGATCTTCTTCGCGTGCTTTATGGCTTATATTGCGTTTCAGATGGTGATGAGCATCAAGCCGAAACCCAATCGTCAACTGCCGGGGACGGCAGGAACTTCGCTGGCCGGACTCGGCATTGGCGGTATTTCAGCGTTGGTGGCGATTGGCGGCGGTTCGCTGACGGTGCCGTTTCTGACCTGGTGCAACGTGCGTATTCAGCAGGCGATTGGCACGTCGGCGGCGGTCGGATTGCCGATCGCGTTGGCGGGAGCGTTGGGTTATATGGTCAATGGTTGGGGCGTCCCCGGATTGCCGCAGTACAGCCTGGGCTATGTGTCGCTGCCCGCAGTGCTGCTGATTTCGCTGGTGAGTTTTTTCACCGCGCCGGTCGGCGCGCGATTGGCGCATCGTCTGCCCGTCTCCACGCTAAGGAAGATCTTCGCAGCGCTGCTGCTGCTGCTGAGCCTGAAAATGCTGCAAACGGTGTTTTGGGGTTAACCCTCCGTTTCCCAGCCCATTTCGCTCTGATTGATGAGGGCAAAGGACGGCGGCGGATGCCGTAAGTCCTTCCCGCAGCCGCGATCGAATGTCATGGGTTTCAGCCCGGATAGCTGTCGCATTCGGGCTGGGAAACCGCGTCCCGCACAGCGTGGTAAATTCGTCCGGATACGAACTTGTTGCCGCATTCCGGCTGTATATCTTGCACTCAGAGGGTATACTGGCGCATTCATTGTAAATCCACTTGTATCGCGTGCGAATCCAAATGCAAAAGTTTGATACCAAGACCTTCCAGGGCCTCATCCTGACGTTACAGGATTATTGGGCGCGCCAAGGCTGTACCATTGTTCAACCGTTGGACATGGAAGTTGGCGCGGGAACCTCTCACCCCATGACCTGCCTGCGGGCGCTTGGCCCAGAGCCGATCGCTGCCGCCTATGTCCAGCCGTCACGTCGTCCTACCGATGGGCGCTACGGCGAAAACCCCAACCGTCTCCAGCACTATTATCAGTTCCAGGTGATCATCAAACCTTCGCCGGAAAACATTCAGGAGCTGTATCTCGGCTCGCTCAAGGCGCTGGGTCTGGATCCGACGATCCACGACATTCGCTTTGTCGAAGATAACTGGGAAAACCCGACGCTGGGCGCCTGGGGTCTGGGCTGGGAAGTGTGGCTGAACGGCATGGAAGTGACGCAGTTCACTTACTTCCAGCAGGTGGGCGGTATGGAATGCAAACCGGTCACGGGTGAGATTACCTACGGTCTGGAGCGTCTGGCGATGTATATCCAGGGCGTGGACAGCGTCTACGATCTGGTATGGAGCGACGGGCAGCTAGGCAAAACGACCTACGGCGACGTGTTCCATCAGAATGAAGTGGAGCAATCAACTTACAACTTCGAACACGCCGACGTCGACTTCCTCTTTACCTGCTTCGCGCAGTATGAAAAAGAGGCTCAGGAACTGCTGGCGCTGGAAAACCCGCTGCCGTTGCCTGCCTACGAACGTATTCTGAAAGCCGCCCACAGCTTCAACCTGTTGGACGCGCGCAAGGCGATTTCCGTTACCGAGCGTCAGCGTTACATCCTGCGCATTCGCACGCTGACCAAAGCGGTAGCCGAAGCCTACTACGCCTCCCGCGAGGCGCTGGGCTTCCCGATGTGTAATAGAAAAGAGAGCTAACAGGCCATGACTGATAAAACTTTTTTGGTGGAAATCGGCACGGAAGAGCTGCCGCCGAAGGCTCTCCGTCAGCTAGCGCAATCTTTTGCCGCCAATTTCAGCGCTGAACTGGATGCGGCAGGCCTGACCTATCAGGCCGTGAACTGGTTCGCGGCGCCGCGTCGTCTGGCGCTCAAAGTGACGGCGCTGAGCGCGTCTCAGCCGGATCGTGAAGTAGAAAAACGGGGCCCGGCCATTTCTCAGGCGTTTGACGCCAGCGGTCAGCCGACCAAGGCGGCTCAGGGTTGGGCGCGCGGTTGCGGTATTACCGTCGATCAGGCTGAGCGTCTGACCACCGACAAGGGCGAATGGTTGCTGTTCCGTGCGCAGGTCAAAGGCCAGTCGGCGCAAACGCTGCTGCCGGGCATGGTGAGCGTAGCACTCAGCAAACTGCCGATCCCGAAGCTGATGCGTTGGGGCGACTCAGATGTGCAGTTCGTTCGCCCGGTTCACACGGTGACCATGCTGCTGGGCGACACGTTGATCCCAGGCACGGTGCTGGGCATCGACTCCGCTCGCACGCTGCGCGGCCATCGCTTCATGGGCGAAGCCGAATTCACCATCGACAATGCCGATCAATATCCTGAAATTCTGCTCGAACGCGGCAAAGTGGTCGCAGACTACGAAGCGCGTAAAGCGATGATCAAACGCGATGCTGAACAGGCTGCGCAGAAGATTGGCGGAAAAGCCGACCTGAGCGAAAGCCTGCTGGAAGAAGTGGCGTCCCTAGTTGAATGGCCGGTGGTGCTGACTGCGACGTTTGAAGAAAAATTCCTGGCCGTGCCTGCGGAAGCGCTGGTGTATACCATGAAGGGCGATCAGAAATATTTCCCGGTTTACGACGACGTAGGCAAGCTGTTGCCGCACTTTATTTTCGTCGCCAATATCGAATCGAAAGATCCGCAGCAGATTATTGCGGGTAACGAAAAAGTGGTGCGTCCGCGTCTGGCGGATGCCGAATTCTTCTTCAATACCGACCGTAAAAAACGTCTTGAAGATCATCTGCCGCGTCTGGAAACCGTTTTGTTCCAGCAGCAGCTGGGTTCTCTGCGCGATAAAACCGACCGCATTCAGGCACTGGCCGGTTGGGTTGCCGCGCAGATTGGCGCAGACGTCAATCATGCTACGCGTGCGGGCCTGCTGTCCAAATGCGACCTGATGACCAACATGGTATTCGAATTCACCGATACGCAGGGCGTCATGGGTATGCACTATGCGCGTCATGACGGTGAAGATGAAGATGTCGCGGTCGCGTTGAACGAACAGTATCAGCCACGTTTTGCGGGCGACGATCTGCCTTCATCGCCGGTCGCCTGTGCGCTGGCCATCGCCGACAAAATGGATACGCTGGCCGGGATTTTCGGTATCGGCCAACATCCCAAGGGCGATAAAGACCCCTTTGCGCTGCGCCGCGCCGCGCTGGGTGCTCTGCGCATCATCGTGGAAAAACAGCTGCCGTTGGATCTGCAAACGCTGACGGAAGAAGCCGTACGTCTGTATGGCGACAAGCTGACGAACGCCAATGTGGTCGACGATGTGATCGAATTCATGTTGGGCCGCTTCCGCGCCTGGTATCAGGAAGAAGGCCATACCGTGGATACCATTCAAGCGGTGCTGGCGCGTCGTCCGACCCGTCCGGCCGACTTTGATGCCCGCGTGAAGGCCGTCAGTCACTTCCGTACGCTGGAACAGGCGGTTGCGTTGGCGGCTGCCAACAAACGCGTATCCAACATTCTGGCGAAGTCGACCGAAAGTCTGAACGGCAGCGTGCAGGCCTCGCTGCTGAAGGAGAAAGAAGAAATTCAGCTGGCGACTTATGTCACCGCGTTGAACAGCAAGCTGGACCCGTGGTTCGCCGAAGGGCGTTATCAGGAAGCGCTGGTTGAGCTGGCGCAGCTGCGTGAGCCGGTGGATAACTTCTTCGACAAAGTGATGGTGAACGCGGAAGAGCAGGAAGTGCGGATCAACCGTCTGACGCTGCTCAATGAACTGCGTAATCTGTTCCTGAAAGTGGCTGATATTTCGGTGTTGCAGTAAAGATTCACGCTCGCTGAATTACGACAGGGCCTTAACGGCCCTGTTTTTTTAGGTGGGTGCTGTGTGGGTGGTGACATGGCTGCGTTGCGGTTTCTCACCGCAGCCTCTACGGGGAGAACAGCGAGATTATGCGCGCTGTTTTTCATCTTGCGGGAAAGCCGTTCGGCTATGCTTATCGGGGTAACCTTCTATACGCACGACGGCGAAACAAAAAACAGGAGTAGTAGACATGTTGGCGGATATCCGTTCGCGCTGGCTGATGCCGGTGATTATGGTTTTGATGACGCTGCAACTGGCGGCCTGTGGTGATAAAGACAAAGAGCAGCGCCAGGCGTTTAACGCATTTTTGCAGGGAGTGGAACAGGAGCCGGGGCGTCAGCTACCGGGTTTGACGGATCAGCAAAAGCAGAGTTTCGGTCGTTATGCGCAGGATTACGCGATTCTGACGGGCTTTAGTCAGCAGCTGGATCAGGCGCTGGCGGGCAGTTTGACGCCGATGCTGGAGCAGGTCGCGCGTATTCGCGTACCGCAGGATTATCTGACCGAGCGGGAAAATCTGCGTCAAAGCACCGGCGCTCTGAATTTACTTAGTCAGCAGACTCAAACTGCGAAAGTGCAGGCGGACAACGCCCGACACGCGCTGAAACAGCCGGAAGATGTTCAGGCGGTTTATAACCGGGTCTATGAGCGAGTGGTGACGAAACCCGCGACGGCCGTCGCGGCGGTGGTGCCGGTCAGTCTCTCCTTTGCGCAGACGCTGGTGCAAGTCGGTGACTATCTGCAGACGCAAGGCGCTCAGGTGACGTTCAACGGCAATGGCGTGCAGTTCCAGACGCAGGCGCAGGTCGATCAGTACAACGGTATGATGACGCAGCTTTCTTCGCAGCAGCAGAATCTGGCGACGATCCTGAAGGCGCAGCCGCTGATTGCCGTGCGTTAAAGGGGAATGACGGGCTGAGAGGCGTCTCTCAGCCCGTCAAAGAGACATGCGCTTCCGGCGTAGCCGGAGAGCGTGATGTTACGGGTTGTAAGTCAGCTGTTGTGCGTGAGCGCCGGTAAGCGCCTGCTGCCCGTTGTTCTCCCGCTCCGGTGAACTGGACAGGCGGAAGACGGCAATCGCGTTGGACAGCACAATGGCCTGTTCTTCCAGCGAGCTGGCGGCGGCGGTGGACTCCTGGACTAACGCGGCGTTCTGTTGCGTGGTGCTGTCCATGTCCACGATGGCTTCATTAACCTGTGCAATCCCACGGCTTTGCTCATCCGAAGCCACTGTGATTTCTCCCATGATGTCATGGACGTGCGTTACCGATGTCACGATATCGTGCATCGTTGTCCCTGCATCGTTCACCAGTCTCGCCCCGTGGCCGACCTGATTCACGGAGGTGGAGATCAGCCCTTCAATCTCTTTCGCCGCCTGAGAGCTGCGCTGCGCCAAATTACGAACTTCACCCGCCACCACGGCGAATCCTCGACCCTGTTCACCGGCGCGAGCGGCTTCGACCGCGGCGTTGAGCGCCAGAATGTTGGTCTGGAAAGCAATGCCGTTGATGACGGAGGTGATTTCCGCAATGCGTTTTGAGCTGCCTTCGATTTCAGACATGGTTTTGACCACCTCTTCCACCAGTTTTCCGCCAGACTGTGCGGTCTGGGTGGCATCCAGCACCAGTTTATTGGCGTGATGGGCGTTGCTGGCGTTCTGTTTCACGGTCGAAGTCAGCTGTTCCATGCTGGCGGCGGTTTCTTCCACAGCGGCGGCTTGAGACTCTGTGCGGGAAGACAGATCGTCATTGCCTGCCACGATTTCGCGGGCGGCGGTGTTGATCTGGCTGACGCCCAAACGGATATCGTCAATGATGTTGTGCAGATTGGCTTTCATTTTCGCCATGGAGTTCAACAGCATCCCCAGCTCGTCGCGTCGGGTAGTAACAATCGGCATGGTCAGGTCGCCGGCCGCGATGTTTTCCGCGATATCGACAGTCTGGTTCAGAGGCTGAGTGATTTGACGAGAGATATACAGGGCGATGCCGATGCCGAGCAGCAATGTGACCAGCGCCGTCAGAGACAGCCACAGCGTGGCTTCGTTGATATCTTTCTGGGTCGCGTGAGTCTCGTTTTCGACCATGCCGGTAACCTGTGAAATCAGGTTATTGGCCTGTACGCCGAGCAAATCGACCTGTTTCAGCTCTTCCTGATAAGCCGGAAGGTAGGCCAGGACCTGAGCTTTATAGCTCGACAGCGATGTGACGATTGGCGTGAGCTGTGATTGACGTTCCGCGGGCAGCGACTTGAGCAGCTGGTTTAGCGTTTGTTCGGTGTCTTCCACTGCGGCGATGAGGGGTTTTTCTGCTTCCTGATTCAGGGCTAGCAGCAGGCCGCGAGCTTGGTAGCGAATATTGGTGAGTTTTAGATCGAGATTGGCTAATTGAAGTTGTAGCGGAAAATTACCTTCACTTCTAGTCTGTTGCTCAAATGCATTTAATGCGGTTTGCGTGTCAGAAATATTCCAGCTTTGTCTTACCTGGTCCTTTTTATTTACAGCATCAACATAATCTTTTTGTTTTTTCTGATATTCAACGATGGCCTCAGATATTTTTTCCAGACGGTCTTCGTAATCTAAATACCAGGACTTATTTTTTGCTTCGCTGACTAAATTGACAATATTGTTAATATGTTTGCTATTGTTTTTAATGGCATCGGGGTTGTACCCCGCGCTGTACAGAACACGATAATAGCGGGCTTGGTTGACTTCATCATTGATTTGGGCGCTAAAAGTCGCTTTATCGAAGCGATCTTTCAGCGTTCCGATGTACATCATTCCCACAGCCGCTATAAGCAGGGTCAGCGCTAAAATCAGAGAGAAGCCTAATCCTAACTTCCTACCTACCTTGATATTTTCAAATTTAATCGCCATTTTACTCTTCCATTATTAATGAACTCTGTCATTAAGGGAGATCCCTAATGTGTTGATTTGCTATTTGTTTTAGCCAGAAGAATATCTCCCCCGACCTGTGCAGGATGGCGGAAAATAATCAAAGAGGGCTCAAGAAAATTATCGGCATGGTAAAGAAAAGCTTTACTATTTACTTCGGTATTATGAGATGAAATGCGGAAATAAAAACCCGGAATATTTAAGGTTATTCCGGGTTGGGGATGAGCCTGCGTTTAGTGGCGCAGATTCAAGATCTTACAGCTTATTTTTTGGCTTCGGCGAAGCGTTTTGCGGCTTCGTCCCAGTTGACGACACTCCAGAACGCTTTGATGTAGTCCGGGCGACGGTTCTGGAATTTCAAGTAGTAGGCATGTTCCCACACGTCCAGAGCGACGATCGGGTAGCCGGATGCGCCGGAGATCGCTTCGCCCATCAGCGGGCTATCCTGGTTAGCCGTAGAAACGACCGCCAGTTTGCCATCGTCTTTCAGCACCAGCCAAGCCCAGCCGGAACCGAAACGGGTTGCCGCTGCTTTCTCAAACGTTTCTTTGAAGGCGTCAACGCTGCCGAAATCGCGTTCGATGGCGGCTTTCAGATCGCCAGTCAGCGTTGTGTCCAGCTTCAGACCTTTCCAGAACAGGCTGTGGTTGGCGTGGCCGCCCACGTTGTTGCGCAGCGCGGTTTTCTTATCAGCTGGCACCTGATCCAGTTTGGTGATCAGCTCTTCCGGAGAAAGCTTCGCGAATTCAGGCAGAGACTCTAATGCAGCGTTGCTGTTGTTGACGTAAGTCTGGTGATGTTTGCTGTGATGGATTTCCATCGTTTGCTTGTCGAAATGCGGTTCCAGTGCGTCATAGGCATAGGGCAGGGATGGCAGTGTGTAACTCATATTTTGCATCTCCATAGTTGGCGTGCATTGGTATAGATGTCGCGGCACTTGGTTTGTTAGTCCCGCGTAAGCATGAGGTTCATTATAGTTAATTAAATGATATTGAAAATGGTTATTCTTGCCTTTCTGCCGCTGCGCGGCAATTTTAATCCTTTTTCTACAGTCACTTATAAGTGAGTGGTTGGGGCTAACAACCAATTGATCTAAGCGACTAGTCGCGCAACCGCTGGGGATGGGTGTAGATCGTCGCACGTCCCGGACGGCAAAAACCCACTAATGTCAGCTGGCTGCGTTGTGCGACGTCAACGGCCAGTGCGGTGGCGGCGGAGACGGCAAAGAGAATTTCTACTCCGCAAAGGGCGGATTTTTGCACCATCTCATAGCTGGCGCGGCTGGACACCAATGCGGCGCCCTGCTGCCAGGGCTGACGAGCGCGTAGGCCCAGCAGCTTATCCAGCGCGACGTGTCGGCCTACATCCTCGCACCCTCCTAACAGCAATCCTTCCGGCGAAATCCAGGCGGCGGCATGGGTACAGCCGGTGCGTTGGCCGACGACCTGAACATCGCTCAATTGTCCCAACGCGGACTCAAGCCGCGACAGTGAAAACGTCTGGGTAAACGGAAGCGGCGCTATCGGCTTGCCGATCTCCTCCAGCTGTTCGACGCCGCACACGCCGCAGCCGGTGCGGCCTTCCATTGCCCGGCGTCTGGCTTTTAGCCCGGCGAAGCGACGACTGGAAAGCTCAATCTGCACTTCAAGACCGTGACAGGTAGGGACGACGTCGATGCCGTAGATGTCATTAGGCGACTGGATAATGCCTTCCGACAGTGAAAAACCCAGCGCGAAGGCATCCAAATCTTTGGGGGAGGCCATCATCACTACGTGGGATATGCCGTTGTAGACCAAGGCGACCGGCACTTCTTCCGCCAGCCAGTCGCGACGAGGTTCGGCCAATGCAGACTGATGCCAGATCGTGTGTTGACTGGCTCCGATCAAAGGCGCTTGCGTCTCTTCGCGCTGAGAATGGTTGTTTTTCACCCGTACTTCCTGCGGTCGTGATGTGAAGTCGTGGCATCAGTATTTCACCGCGCCCGGCGGGACGCGAATGTTATCTCTTCCGGGGGAGGGTGAATACGCGGGGCGGCTTCAGACGCACCGTTTCGCATTAGGTTCCATTCGTTGCCTAAAAATGAGCGCTGAATCGAATTCCCGTCTTTTTCAGACCGCCTGCGTCTATCACAACTGATTAACATCCTCTAGGATGAGTCCAACGATTTTCTGTTTAGGTAAGCACACCGTTCTGTATCAGGTGGCCGGGCGGCGGCACTGCGAATACCACGCCCAGTCCGCAGCATCAGCGTACAAAGGAGACAGAAATGACCTACGACACTTCCTCTAGCTCAAGCCGTATTTCTCCCGGAGCCTATGGCTTCGATGTCAGCCTGAAAAAACGTTACGAAAACTTTATCGGCGGCGCCTGGGTGCCTCCCTCCAGCGGCGAATATTATGTCAACCTGACGCCCGTTACCGGGAAACCGCTGTGTGAAGTCGCCAGTTCGAACACCCACGACGTGGATTTGGCGCTGGATGCCGCGCACGAAGCCAAAGCGGGCTGGGCCGCGCTGTCGGCGGCCGAACGCGCGCAGATCCTCAACCGCATTGCCGATCGTATGGAACAGAATATCGATCTGCTGGCGAACGCCGAAACCTGGGACAACGGCAAACCGATCCGTGAAACCCGCAATGCCGACGTCCCGCTCGGGATCGATCACTTCCGCTACTTTGCTGCCTGTATCCGGGCGCAGGAAGGCGCGATCAGCGAGATCGATCACGACACCGTGGCCTACCATTTCCATGAACCGCTCGGCGTCGTCGGGCAGATTATCCCCTGGAACTTTCCGCTGCTGATGGCGTGCTGGAAAATGGCGCCCGCGCTGGCGGCGGGCAACTGTATCGTACTGAAGCCCGCGAAGCTGACTCCGCTCTCCGTCCTGCTGCTGATGGAAATGATTCAGGATCTGCTGCCGCCGGGCGTGATCAACGTGGTGAACGGCGCGGGCGGACAGATCGGCGAATATCTGGCGACGTCGCCGCGGATCGCCAAGGTCGCGTTTACCGGCTCGACCGAAGTGGGCCAGCAGATCATGGGCTACGCCGCGAAGAACGTCATTCCGGTGACGCTGGAACTGGGCGGGAAATCCCCCAACATCTTCTTCGCCGACGTCATGGACAAAGAAGACAGCTTCTTCGATAAAGTGCTGGAAGGGTTCTCCCTGTTTGCCTTCAATCAGGGCGAAGTCTGTACCTGCCCGAGCCGGGCGCTGGTGCAGGAGTCGATCTACGAGCGCTTTATGGAGCGCGCCATCAAGCGGGTGGAATCTATTCGCGTCGGCAATCCGCTGGACGCTAATACCATGATGGGGGCGCAGGTATCGTCTGGACAACTGGATACCATCCTCAACTACATCGATATCGGTAAGAAAGAGGGGGCGCAGGTGCTGACCGGCGGACATCGCAAGGCGCTGAACGGCGATCTGACGGAGGGCTACTATCTGGAGCCGACGGTTTTGCAGGGCAAAAACAACATGCGGGTCTTCCAGGAGGAGATCTTCGGGCCTGTACTGGCGGTGACGACGTTCAAAACGCTGGATGATGCGTTGGAAATCGCCAACGACTCGCCTTATGGTCTGGGGGCGGGCGTATGGAGTCGTAATGCGAACATTACCTACCGCATGGGGCGCGGCATTCAGGCCGGGCGCGTGTGGACTAACTGCTACCACGCCTATCCGGCGCATGCCGCGTTTGGCGGTTACAAACAGTCCGGCATCGGGCGGGAAAACCACAAGATGATGCTGGAACATTACCAGCAGACCAAATGCCTGCTGGTCAGCTACTCCGACAAACCGATGGGGCTGTTCTAGACATCGCAGAGTCAGGCGTTTAACGAACAGGGCTGCCTCGGCGGCCCTGATGCTGATATGCCAACATTTTGGTCAGCAATCGCATTGAGTTGCCGCGGGGCTCCCTATAATCTGTTTATTATTGAATAAAAATAGGGCGAGGCGCGGATGACCGACAGGATCGGCTGGGTGGATAACCTGCGGGCGATAGCGTGTTTGATGGTGGTGATGGTCCACAGCGCCGCAGGGTATGTCACCGACGACGGTGCGCCGGGTCATGTCTATTGGGACGTCGCTAATCTGCTGGATTCCGCCTCTCGCGTCTGTGTGCCGCTGTTTTTCATGATTTCGGGCTACCTGTTCTTCGGCGAGCGGCAGGCTCAGGGTAAACACTATCTACGCATCGGTTGCTGCCTCCTGTTCTACAGCCTGATGGCGCTGTGTTATATGGCGTGGCTCACCCCCATCAATCCGTGGCTGGCGCTGCGAGACAGCCTGCAAAAACCTGTGTTCTATCACCTGTGGTTTTTCTACGCCATCACCGTCATTTATCTGTTTTCTCCGTTGATTAAAGTGCGTCAGGCGTCAGCTTATACGCTGGCGGCGGCGATTGTATTATTGGCGGTGATCGCCAACCCTAATATGCCCGCCGTGATGGACGGTCAGCATCAGATGTTGCCGGTGAACCTGTATATGTTTGGCGACACCATCTATTACCTGCTGTACGCCATCACCGGCAGGATGATCGGAATGATGACGATCCCTCGCTGGGCGGCGCGCTCGGCGCTGGGTGTTTTCGCTCTAGGGGTGATGCTGGTGACGCTCGGGACTCGCCATGTGACGCTCGTCAACGGCGACTTTGATCAGACTTACTATCTTTACTGCGGGCCGCTGGTGTTCCTGGCTGCCTCCGCTCTGTTGGTCGGTGGAAAATACTACCTCAACGCGGCGCCTTTGCCGGGGCTGGCGCTAATAGCACGTCATTCTCTGGCGATTTACGGCGTTCACGCGCTGGTGATCCACTATTTGCGCACGCATCAACTGACGCTCGAAGGCTCTCCGGTGGCGGATATTTTTTACGTCTTTGCGATGGCGCTGGCCGTCGGCCTGCTGTTTTCACTGATGCTACAGCGTTTGGACCATCGTCGTCTGGTGAGCTAGGGCTGACGCGACTGAGCCCGGCGCAGCTGACGCGCCGAGGAGAAGCCGGCCAGCAACGCCGCTTTCTCCACGCCGATGCCCTGCCTGATCCGCTGTTCCGCCACGGTAAGCCGCAGCTGTTCGTGATACTCGCGCACGGTAATCCCGACATGCTCCCGAAACAGGCGCGTCAGGTGGCGACCGCTCACATGTACGCGGTCCGCCAGCTGGTCCAGCGGCCACGAGGATTCTGGCGCCGCGGCCAGCAAATCCTGCGCACGGTGGATCACCGGATGGAGGTGATTACGGTGCTGTAGCCAGGGCGATAGCTGGTCGTCGTTGCCTGCGCGGCGGAAGTACACCACCATCTCCCGGGCCACCTGCAAAGCGTGCAAGTTGCTCCGGAACCGGGCGACCAGATGCAGCGCCAGATCAATACCGGCGGTGATCCCCGCGCTGGTGTAGACGTTGCGGTCCTCCACGAAAATGCGATTTTCTCTGATTAACGCCGCCGGAGCCTGTTCGGAGAGACGGTCGAGGATATCGTGATGCGTGGTGCACTGGTAACCGTCCAGCAGCGTCGCCTGCGCGGCGAGCAGCGAGCCAGAGCAGATGCAGACCAGCGTCAGAGTTTGGTGCTCGAGTTCAGACCGCCGCTCGCGCAGCCAGTCACGGGCAATCTGGGCCAGCGGCGTGGCGAAATAATGTTCGGACGGGGTGACGCCGGGGACAATTAAAATGCTGTCCGGCAGCATCGGGGTCGGCAGCGGTTCCAACTGGTTAAGCGTCAGTCCAATAGAACAGCGCAGACTCTCCACCGGACTGATGTAATGCAGGTCAAAGTCGCCGGCCAGGCGTAACGCTTCTGCCGGTCCGGCGATGTCGAGCGACAGTACGCCGGGCAACATTAAAAAATAGACCTGACGTGCCATGCCGTGTTTACTCCGTCGGGGTCAACGTCGCCAGACATGCCTCGACGCTGCTTAGGGTCGCGAACCGGTTAACCAAGACGGTTTCGGTATGATGTTTCAGCTCGCTGGCGCTCAGCGTTTTGCCGTCATGCGTCATCGGGAAGGTCAGCGTTGCTTCAGTCACGAACGTTACCTGATAGCCCAGATCGGACGCAACCCGCGCGGTGGTTTCGCAGCACTGTTCGGTGCGCATGCCGCAGATGATCAGATGGTGAATATTTTCCTGCTGCAACCATTCATGCAGTCCTGAGTCAGTCAAGGCGTTGTGAACGTGTTTGTAGACTTGTTTATCCGGCTGATGATGGAGAAAACGTTGCCGTGTGACGAAGCCTGACTCCCGCGAGAAAGGCCCCTCTTTCGCGACGTGAAACACATCCACCAACGCGACGTTTTGCCGTTTACAGCCATCGATCAGGCGCAGCAGGGCTGCCTGAAATGCTGGGAGATCGTCGTCCTGCCAGAAAGGGCGATGTAAGAAAGAATCTTGAACATCAATAACTAACAGTGCAGTTCGCGACATGGTTTATCTCCTTGCTCATGATGTTGTCTATCATGCGCCCAGCGTTAAAACGGGAGAAGGCCAAATCCGGACACGATAGGGCTAAATCCGGACCAGATAAACATCGGCGGTGTTTCGCCGGTCAGGCCAGAATGAATTTTTTGCCGAAATCCTAACGAGTCTCTTCCTGTCCGGCGGAAAAGATGTTTAAATTATAAATCATATATTCTGCATAAATATTCATTGCGGAGTACGCGAGGAAAATGCCGTCGACAGAGTGAAGTGCCGCGATCTTCTTCTGCATTGTGTCCAATTTAGTGCGGCGTAACCTACGTAATTCGGCGTTGGAGTGGTTACACTCAATGCCATCTAACTCGAGCAGGGATTAATTGTTATGACGACGATTTTGAAGCATCTTCCGGTTGGTCAACGTATCGGCATCGCTTTCTCCGGAGGGCTGGACACCAGCGCCGCCTTGCTGTGGATGCGTAAAAAAGGCGCAGTGCCTTACGCTTACACCGCGAACCTGGGTCAGCCGGATGAAGAAGATTACGACGCGATTCCTCGTCACGCCAAGGAATATGGCGCGGAAAATGCGCGCCTGATCGATTGCCGCAAGCAGCTGGTTGCCGAAGGCATCGCCGCGATCCAGTGCGGTGCTTTTCATAACACCACCGCGGGTATGACCTACTTCAACACCACGCCGCTGGGCCGTGCAGTCACCGGCACCATGCTGGTGGCCGCGATGAAAGAAGACGGCGTGAATATCTGGGGCGATGGCAGCACCTACAAAGGCAACGACATCGAGCGTTTCTACCGTTATGGACTGCTGACCAACGCGGAGCTGCAAATCTACAAACCTTGGCTGGATACCGACTTCATCAATGAACTGGGCGGCCGTCAGGAGATGTCCGAGTTTATGGCCGAAGCCGGCTTCAGCTATAAAATGTCGGCGGAAAAGGCTTACTCCACCGACTCCAACATGCTGGGTGCGACGCATGAAGCGAAGGATCTGGAGTTCCTGAACTCCAGCCTGAAAATCGTCAATCCCATCATGGGCGTCAAATTCTGGGACGAAAATGTCAAAGTCCCTGCGGAAGAGGTCACCATCCGCTTTGAACAAGGCCATCCGGTCGCGCTGAACGGAAAAACCTTTGCAGATGACGTCGAGCTGATGCTGGAAGCCAACCGTATCGGCGGCCGTCACGGTCTGGGGATGAGCGACCAGATTGAAAACCGTATCATCGAAGCGAAGAGCCGGGGCATCTATGAAGCGCCGGGGATGGCGTTGTTGCATCTTGCCTACGAGCGTCTGGTCACCGGCATTCACAACGAAGACACTATCGAGCAGTACCATGCGCACGGTCGTCAGTTGGGCCGCCTGCTGTATCAGGGGCGTTGGTTCGATCCACAGGCGTTGATGCTGCGTGACGCGCTACAGCGTTGGGTCGCCCGTGAAATCACCGGCGAGGTCACCGTTGAACTGCGTCGTGGCAATGATTTCTCCTACCTGAACACCGTGTCCGACAATCTGACCTACAAGGCTGAGCGTTTGACGATGGAGAAAGGAGACTCTGTCTTCTCGCCGGATGACCGTATCGGCCAGCTGACCATGCGCAATTTGGATATCACCGACACGCGTGAAAAACTGTTCAGCTACATGGAAAGCGGCCTGCTGATCACGGGCAGCGCCGGTGTTCCGCAGGTAGAAAGCGGTGAACTGCTGCAGGATAAAACCAAAAAATAAGCGTCGGGCCTTCGTCTGATGCATTAAAAAGGCATACCTCGGTATGCCTTTTTTGCCGCTATCGTGGGTGGCAGGCATTATCCGTGTTGCCTTCTGTCCGCTAAGCTTCCTTCCTCCCTGAGCCTTTGCCCCATCTCATTTTCGCGGTGAACAACAAGGGCGAGGGAGCTGTTTCAGCAATCAGGGATAAAAACGACCTCTGTTTCTTGGCAAAGTATTTGTAAACGTTAGGGTATGTGTCAAAAGCAGGCGGATCGCGGCACCCTGGTCAAACGGGACCGCACGTATGATTCCGGACCTGACTTACCGCGATATTTCCCCCGTCACTAAAATAAAAAAATCCCGTGAGGGACTTTTTTTCGTGTGCTCGTCGAACAAGAACGTTAATTAGACAGATTGTGGATATTATCCAGCAATACATGACGAGAAAACAGGTGACGTTGTTTTCCGAAAATAATATCGAAGCTCATATTGCTAATAAAACGGGGCGGCTCGCGATCGGACGAGACGGTTTTCCGATATTTCAGCGGCGGAATATTATACGTTTTTGTAAAGCAGCGGGAAAAATGCGGTAACGAGGAGAAACCACAGGCATAACAAATATCGGTCAGAGACCAGTTGGGCGAGATATGAATAATCTCTCTCGCCAGGGTGACGCGAACGCGCCAGATCCATCGCATGGGCGTAATATTATAGACTTGATTAAATAATCGGCAGATATCGAATTTCGATTTGCCACTTACGGTTTCGAGTTGTTCCAGCGTGATGTTATCGCCGATATTCTCAATAATGTAGTCGATGATCCCAACCAGACTTGTTGCTTTATTATTGTTTTCCAATGTCTTTTTTAAGTTCGGGTGACGACGATACATGTCCTGAATAAGATTATGGTTGAAGCTTTCATTATCCAAGGTGTGGGGGTAGGCATTATGTAGATTCATGGTGTCATCCAAAAATGTATTTACCGTGCCTGGAGCGGTTAATAAAAATGCTAAAAACGGCGTTGGTATTGGGTTGTTAATTATTGTCATTGCTGTCATTGACAGGGGTACTCACGCAAATTGTGTGCCATATTTGGAATGGCCTTTTTCAGCGGGATACGTAACGTTTTTTCCACTCGGCATTCCATTTTTGGGATGGCGACATTTCGTTATTGGGATTGTTCGTCTCGAAAATGGTCAACGCTCTCAGCGTGATTGCGAGTGAAATGACAAGATTTCGTTAAAACTCATCTCTAAAGGTAATACCGCTAAGATATTCACGCCGACCGGTCAAAAATGCATCGTAATGAGACGTTGCTATGTATACGTTTACATCAGACGTTCGTGATTTCGAGCCGAGGTCTTCCAGACGTCGTGGCAAACAAGGATGACAACGTGAATGAGGTGAACAGGGAAAGCGGGATACATTGGACAGAGGGAGCAGACATGAGCCAGGACAGCCGAATGAATTTCTGTGGTAGCGCTAAGCATCGCGAGCGAGACCTGGCGAACCCTCAGTGTATTGTGATCCATAGGCAGACGTTGGAGCGCCCGGAAATGCTTGCCTATGTGCGTTCGGCCTGCCGAATGTCGTCGTACGATACGCTCAACGACAGCACATTGGCGGAGGGGATTCTTCGATGCCTGCTGGCGCCGCTGTGTCGTGCGTTGCCGCACGAGCTAACGTTTGCCCGCAACCCGTTCGGCAAACCGTTCTTACCCCGATACCCGCAGCTTCACTTCAACCAGTCGCACACTCAGGCCGCTTTTGCTTTCGCCATCGCACAGGGTGACGAGGTCGGGGTCGATGTTGAGGGAAATCGAGGGCGAGTCGAGCATAAGCGCGGCGTGGCGAAACGCTTTTTCCATCCTGATGAAGCTGACTGGCTGGAGCAGTTTTGCGATGAAGAAGCGTATGTACAGGCTTTCATTCGGATATGGACGCGCAAAGAGGCCTATCTGAAAGCGTTAGGACTTGGCCTGAGCAAGCCGTTGGACTCGTTCAGCTGCCTGATGCAAGAAAACGGGCGGATTCAGGTGCAGGACGACGTTCATCCCGCCAGCGCGCAGATGGAAGAGGTCTGGTTTGACGAAGAGAGGATGGCGCTCAACTGTTGCCTATTGTCGTCCGATGAAACGCCCTTGCGCTGGCGGCACACCACGCTGACGGAACCGGACGCGTTAACGGATTGGCTGGGGTAATACAGGCACGAACAGGCAGAACGGCGCTCGCCGCTCTTGTCGTAGACCGGTCCAGACGTTTTAGCAGAGAGAGCCGATAATGACGTGAAGTTTCCCGTCATTGACGAGAAAGAAAAGAAGGCGCCCTTTGCGGATATCCCGATCCGCAAAGGGCGTAGCATCCATGGTTTTCTCCGGCGTCGACGCGCAGACCACCTGAGGGGTATGTACGCAGAGCTTTAACAGAGAAAGAAAGCGTTCCCATTCCGATCTTCATCTCCCGTCATCCTGCTGGAGCATGAGAGTAACCGGCATAGGCAGACCATCAACATCCTTGCTGACACCGCGACGATCCGTCTTCATCCCTGTTCGAACGGCGCAATCCTGCGCTCTGACCGTGACGTTAATACATCCTTGTATATTTCCGCCTGCTTATGCCAGCGAAAACGCTTCCTTAAAAAGATTATGCCCGGTGACTGGGGGCATTGTTGTCTGAAATTGTGAGATAGAAAAATAATTGCAGTGCGCACGATCAATGCTGTGCATTGTGGGGCGGAATGTTGACTGACGGCGAATCAGGATCATTGCGAACGATAAGAAACGGAGCAGCTGCCATAGGCGGCTCCCAGCCCTACTGACAGCATCACGTGCGGTCGTCCGGCACGGATGGCGGGAAGCGCGGCTGGCAGCAGGAGCAGAGGATCTACGGTGCAGCAGTGGCCGATATCCGGCAGCAGGCTGAGCGAGATGGCTTCATGCGGTAGCTGGTGGCGGCGCGCATAGCGACGCCAAAAGATGCGGTTGATATTGTGGGGCAGCAGCGACAGGCGGTTGGGATCGCCTGCCTGAGCGCCCGCCAAAGCCTCCGCCACCATGTCGTCGTGGGCCTGATAAAACGCCGTCTTTGCCTCCCGTCCGCTATTTAGCCCATCACAAAACGCCAGTCGCCGGCCGAGAAACGGTTTCCCTAACCGTAGACCTGCGCCTTCACGCTCCAGCAGCAGTGCGGCGAAGGCATCGCCGATCAATGTGTAGCCCGGCACGTAGCGCCGTGAGACGCCTAGCGGCGACAACGTATCACCGGCGATGATGGCGACGCGTTTTGCCTCCTGTCTCTCCAGCAGCCGATGAGCGTAAGCCAGCGCCCAGAACAAAGTCGCACAGTGCTGCGGGTCCAGTTCGTGGCAGTGCGCCTCAGCGCTGACAAACGGATGGTGTTGTTTCAGCTGTGTCAGCCACGCTGCCTGTTCGCCCGATGGCTCCGGTATGCCGTGTACATAAATCAGCGCGTCAATCGGGAGATCAGGTCCCGATGACTGCTGCATTAATCGGCTAATGAGTTGATAGAAAACGCTATAAAGAGAAACGGTCGCTTCCAGCGCGGCAATGCGGCGAAAGCCGAACAGCTGGCAGAACGTATTGGCTTCGCGGGGGCTATATCCCGTTTGAGTGATGATTTCCTCGGCATTCAGGCGAGCTGACGGAACCCAGGTGGCTAACGTGTTGATGTGCATCATGCATCCTCCGTCCTGATCGCAGCGGGGTTCGGGCCTTAACCATGGCAGGTTTTTTGGTGCAGAAAACGCGTCAGGGTATCGAGGGTGTGAAAGGCGTCGAAAACGTTTTCATCCATCAGATCGAACAGCTCCCCTGTTAGCCTGCCGTGTGCTTCATAGCGATCGCTGAGGACGGCAATCAGGCTGATGAGGTTGACGGAATCCAGCAAACCGTCATGGGCGTACATTGGCGCGCCTTGAAATATGGCGTTGATGCGCCCCTGATCCACCCCGATGGCTTTCAACAGCTCGCGTACGAGCACATGTGTTGCATCGTCACGCTGATGCCCAGATTCTGAGTGCGCCATACAAACTCTCCGACTCGCTGTATTGAGCGCAGTATAACGGTCGCTTAGGGGGTAACTTGTTCTAAATTGCATTCGGCGAATTATGGGTTTTTGTGTACATATTCAGGCGATTTGTGTGTGTTTTATCGCTTTATACCCGCAGATGGAGATCACGGGTCGTGTCGATGATGCGAACATTAAACGCGGAAATAAGAGGATGGCGGTGAGATGGCGGTGAAAGGTAAACGGTACCATTAAAAAACCGCTGGACGGTCGAAGCCGGTTCAGCGGGTTTGTATGTAGCGTTAAGTGCTTCGTTTCCGGTGCTAAATAAGGCTGGTATCGACCTCAGGCAGAGATTCGAAACCGGGTCTGGCAAAATAATATCCCTGAGCGAAATCAATCCCGATTCCTTTTAGAAAATGATATTCCTTTTCTGTTTCAATGCCTTCTCCCAGCACCCTGATATTCAACGCTTTCAGCATACTGACGCAGTGGGTGACGATGGTCTGGCGTGTTTCGTCCTGATCGATGTCGCGGATCAGCGCCATGTCCAGCTTGACGATATCCGTTTGGAAATCCGCCAGCAGATTCAGCCCGGAATAACCCGACCCGAAGTCATCAATCGCCGTTTTAAAACCGAGCTTTTTGTAGCATTCAATAATCGACTGTATGCGTTTGCTGTCTTTGGCCTGCTCGTTTTCGGTGAACTCGAACATGATGTTCTTGATCGGGAACTGGTACTTTCGGGCTGCTTCCAGCGTCGAGCGAATGCAACGTTCCGGGCGATAAATCGCGTTGGGCAAAAAGTTGATGCTCAGCATGCCGGACAGCTTCAGTCGGGCAGCGAGCGCGATAGCCTTGATTCGACAGAGCTGGTCGAAGCCGTAGCGCTTGTCATTGCTAACTTGCGAAATAATGCTGAAGGCCGACTCGTTATTGCAGCCTCGAACCAAGGCTTCGTAGCCGAACACGCGTTTCGTCACGCAGTCCACGATAGGCTGGAACGCCATGGTGAAGTCGAGGCCCAAATTATGACTGTCCGCGCAGTGAGCGCAGCGGGACGACATAAAAGGGGGCGATGGGGAAGTCATGGTTAGGGATTTCCTGGATTATGGAAAAAATGGACGCGTTCACCCGCTTGAAGCGGGGCGATAAGATCGTGACGCCCTCTAATAAATGTATAGCTTGTAAGCTGATGAACTGCGTTCACATGGCAATTTATCGGCAATATTCGCGTAAGAATTAAGGGAAGTTGCCCGGATAACGCGTAAAGAAACGCAAATGGCGGGTTATCCGGGTGATAAGCATCACGATATTCAGTAAGGGTCGGGAAAGACCGTTGCGATGGCGGCGGGTGGGGGCGGGGCGCTATTTCGGAGAAGCAGGCCCGCCCGAGGATAATCCCCCAAGGGCGGACATCAGGACGGTTTACCAATAGCGCACGATTTCCTGGCGCAGCGCGTCAGCGATGGCGCTGCCGTCATCCCCGGCTAACGCTCGCCCGGCGATAAACGTTTTGGCGTTAATCCCCCGGAAGTGCTGCAACGCCTCCGGCACAATACCGCCCGTGATCGACACCTCAAACCCCATCTCCGACAGGGTATGCATACGTTGGATGTCTTCCGGCGTCCAGCCGACGCCAGCCAGCTCCGCGTCTCGCGAGCGGTGATAGATCGCCTGCGTGATGCCGAGTTTGCGCCAGGCCTGCGCGTCTTCCCACGTCCAGTGGCCGTAAAGCTCCATCTGAATTTCTCCGTGGTGCTCATCCGCAATGTTTTTACAGGCGGTGATTGTGGCGATGTGGGCCGCGGCGGACACGGTGATCCAGTCCGCGCCTGCGGTAAAGGCCATCTCCGCCAGAATGGCGCCGCCGTCCGTGGTCTTCATATCGCAGACCAAAATATGATCCGGATATTGCTGGCGCAGCGTACGAACGGCATTCATCCCTTCAGCGAAGGCCAGTATGGTGCCGACTTCGATGACATCGACATATTCCGCCACGTGGGCGGCGAGATCGACCGCGGTGGGAAGATCTGTGGAGTCCAGGGCAATCTGTAATAGGGGTTGGGTCATGGTGTGAGCATCCTTTTTTAATGTTGAGGCGGCGGCATGCGCCGCCCGGATCGCGATGAACGGCAAGCGCAGCCAGCGTCATTCCATCGTTGCGTCAGTCTGGCCGTAGTAAGCGTCAGCGCCGTGTTTGCGAAAATAATGTTTGTCGGACAGGGTCTGCGGCAGGCGGATATGGTGATTCAGCCGCCGCGTCGCCAACGCCATCGCCGCCACCTCTTCCAACACCACGGCGTTATGCACGGCTTCCTCGGCGTTTTCACCCCAACAGAATGGGGCATGGCCATAGGCGACCACGCCAGGGACGGCCATGGGGTCGATGTCCCGTCGGCGGAAGGTTTCCACGATGCTGACGCCGGTGTTCTTTTCGTAATCGTCAGCGATTTCTTCTGATGTCAGCGGGCGGGAACAGGGGATATCGCCATAGAAATAGTCGGCGTGGGTGGTGCCCAATACTGGGATATCCATGCCGGCTTGCGCCCATATCGTCGCATGCCGGGAATGGGTATGGACGATGCCGCCGAGCCTCGGAAAGGCCCGATACAACACCCGGTGCGTGGCGGTATCGCTGGAAGGGCGAAGTTGTCCTTCCACCACGTTGCCGTCCAGATCGACGATGACGATGTCGTCAGCCGTCATGGCTTCGTAGCTCACGCCCGACGGTTTGATGGCGATCAGCCCGCGTTGGCGGTCAATCTGCGACACGTTGCCCCAGGTCAGTGTGACTAGCCGGTAATGCGGTAGTTGCCGGTTGGCGGCCAAAACCGTGTGTTTCAAGTCGCTTAGCATCCGTTATCCCTCCTGCTTGGCCGCCTGC
Organism: Lonsdalea britannica; assembly: GCF_003515985.1. GTDB lineage: Bacteria > Pseudomonadota > Gammaproteobacteria > Enterobacterales > Enterobacteriaceae > Lonsdalea > Lonsdalea britannica. Next base: position 1,218,771 of record NZ_CP023009.1, read on the forward strand.
GCGAGCGCGTTATCGATCGCGCGATACACCTCGTCTTTGCTGCGGCATGTCCGCAGTCTGTCGAGGTTGATGCCGGTCGGGCTGCTCTCGTCCTCCAGCGTCTGGGTGACTTCCATCAGACCTTCGATATGTTCGTCGGATGTACTGCCCGCCAGCGTAATCAGCACATCGACCGGTTCGTCTTCGCCTTCAAAGCGTACGGGAGTGGCCAGCGTCACCAGTGCGAAAGCTGTCCGTTTGACGCCGTCTTCCGGTCGCGCATGCGGCAACGCCAGGCCGGGGGCGATGACGAAGTAGGCGCCCATTTTTTCGATGCTGCGGATGATGGCGGCATGGTAACGAGGCTCCACCGCACCGGAGGCCTCCAGCATGCTGGTGCCGATTCCAATCGCTTCCCGCCAGTCAGCCGCATGGGCCTGAAGTCGGACAGTGTCGTTGTCTATCAGTGATTGCTTGAAGTTCATGGTGTGCTCCTTTGTCGGCCGTTCCTTCAGCCGGACGTTAGCGGGAAAAATGCGTTCTGATCAGGTTGAGCAATTCGTCGCCAAACGAATGGGGATTGAGCATGTTCTGCACGGCCAGTACGAATTTTCCCGTCCCCGGCTCCATCTCTCCGGCCAGGTGGCGCGAGGCGACGATGATGTCGGTCATCGGCAGCTTCGATTTGTAGTCCGCCACGGCGCATGACTCCATCACATGCGGTATGCCCCGCTGCTCCAGAAATTTGGCGATTTTCATTTTCATCATCATGGACGATCCTTGCCCATTGCCGCAGACGGTCAGAATGCGCACGGCCCGGCCCGAATTGACCGGCGCGGGTTCGGTGGCAGGCAATGTCGCCGCCGCAGGCTGAGCCGCCATCGATAACGCGGTATCTTCTTCCGCGCGCAAACGTCGGGAGGCGAAAACCATATACACGGCGGCGGCGACCATGAGGGCGTACAGAAACAGCGGCGACCAGGCGAGTCCTTGCATAATGGGCGGGAACAGCAACGCCCAGTCGGCCATGCCCATCCAACCGTTCAGCGGGGTGTCGTGGTGAGCAAACAGCGCTATCGCCCAGGCGGAGCCCAGCACCTCGATGATGCCCATCACGAAGCACATCTTCATTACGGCCTTCCAGCCGCCGAAATGGTTAGCGAATACGCCGATGGTGGCGTTGGAGAAGAACATGGGCACAAAGCCGGGAATGATGATGATGGGTGACTGGAAGGCGAGCAGTAGCAGAAGCGCAACGAACTGACCGGCGGCGCCCCACATGAAGCCGAAGACCATCGCGTTCGGGGAATAGGCATAGATAGCCGCGCAGTCGATGGCGAGCACGGCGTTGGGAATGACCCGTTCCGAGATGCCCTTGAACGCCTCCGACAGCTCCGCGACGAACATGCGGACGCCGACCACGATAATCTGAATAGCCACGGCGAACTTCAGACCGGTTTCCAGAATATAAATGCTCCAGTGGGTCGAACCGGCCATCATTTGCAGGTTCTTCAGGCCGAAGGAGAGCAGGATAATGCCGAAGAACACGGTCATGACGATGGCGGTGGCGGCGATGCTGTCGTGAAAGATGTTCAGCCAGCGAGGGAGCTTGAGGTTATCGACGCTATCTGCCGGATCGCCCAGCCGGTGGGCGATCTTGGTCGCAATCCACGAGGCTGCCTGCTGTTGATGGCCGATGGAGAAACCCGCGCCGCCCGTCACGGCTTCCGTTGGTTTGAACATCAGGTTGGAGAAAATCCCCCAGTACAGCGCGATGATGACGGCGGAAGCAAAAATCGTTTCCCACATCGTGGCGCCCAGCATCAGATAGAACATCGCGATCAGTCCGGCCTGCTGAAACATGATGTGTCCCGTCAGCATGATCGTCCGAATCCCCGTGTAGCGGCGTAGCAGCACCAACAGAATATTCAGCGCGAGCGCCAGCAACACGGTGTAGCCCACCCAGGAGTAGCGATCCCCCATCACAGACATCGTCGCCATCATGGCGGTGTAAGGGTCAATGACGGAACCGGACAGACCATGAAATTCGGCGATTTTTTCGATGACCGGTTTGAAACCCGCCACTAACGTATCCGCGCCGACCTGAACCAGCATAAAACCGATGATGGTTTTCAGCGTGCCTTTGAGCACGGTGGAGAGATCCCGCCGCAGCAGGAGGTAACCGATACAGGTGACCAATCCCAGCAGCAGCGGCGCTTTTGTCATTACCTGGCTGTAGAAGATGTAAAAAATGTCATATAGCGTTTCCATGATGCAGCTCCGTGTCTATGAAGGCGTAATGCCCGACGGTGATAACTCAATCCCTGTTACCTGCGTTCTTTCTTGCCAACGTGCGTTTTGACCTTTCCCTGGGTCTTATTGAATCAATAAAATCACGAAAAATCACTTGGTGATTTCTTTTGACCTTTTTTATCATCATAGACAAGCGGTAGTGAAGATCAAGCTTTCAATTATGATTATCACGTTGGTTGATTTGTTTTCCGGGGTGGTAATAAAAACATAATATAAATAATAAGTTATGTGTTATTTGGGTGAGCCAAAGGTTCTTTTGTACTTATCTTTCTGGTACTTAAATCCCAATAAAAGCGAATCACGAAGCGCAATAACTAATCATTGATAATCATATTTGTGATTGATATAGTCATTTTCAATCACCAGAAATCACTCATTTGTGATGAGCGCCTCGGGAAAGGAAAACGCGAAGCGGGAGGTGACACGATCTGCGACCCGTGGAAACCGGTCGGCGGCGGTTGTAATCATGAAGAAGGATAAAACGATGAGCAAAGTAACAGACATTACCCGGGAGTCATGGATATTGAATACGTTCCCCGAATGGGGGACCTGGCTCAACGAGGAAATCGAGCAGGAGGAGGTCGCCGCAGGGACGTTCGCCATGTGGTGGCTGGGCTGTACCGGCATCTGGTTAAAGTCGGCGGGTAATACGCAGATCGCTATCGACTTCTGGTGCGGCACCGGCAAGAAAACTCACGCCAATCCCTACATGAAAAAGCAGCATCAGATGATGCGCATGGGCGGCGTACGCAAGCTGCAACCCAACCTGCGCACGTCGCCGTTTGTACTGGATCCGTTCGGCATCAAGAAGATAGACGCCGTGCTGGCGACGCACGATCACGCTGACCACATCGATATCAACGTGGCGGCGGCGGTGCTGCAAAATGCGGGCGATCACGTGAAGTTCATTGGTCCCGAGGCGTGTGTCGAGCTTTGGACGGGATGGGGCGTACCGGCCGAACGCTGCATTGTGGCGCAGGTCGGGCAGGAGATCGCGATCGGCGATATCACCATCAAAGTGCTGGACGCGTTTGACAGGACCGCGCTGGTGACGCTGCCGGAGGGCGTATCTTCCCGCGATAAAAGCATTTTGGACGGTATGGATCGACGTGCGGTGAACTATCTGGTGAAGACCAGCGGCGGCAATATGTACCACTCCGGCGATTCGCACTACTCCAACTACTTTGCCCGACACGGCAACGACAACACGATTGACGTGGCGCTTCTCTCCTACGGCGAAAACCCTCGCGGCGTGACCGACAAAATGACCTCTTCAGACATTCTGCGTGCCGCGGAGTCGCTGAACACGCAGGTAGTGATCCCCTTTCATCACGACATTTGGGCGAATTTCCAGAGCGATCCCGGCGAAATCGAGCTGCTGTGGCACAGGAAAAAAGATCGCCTCAACTACGGCTTCCAGCCGTTCTTCTGGCAGGTAGGCGGCAAGTACACCTTCCCGACGGACAAGGCGAAGATGCATTACCAGCACCCGCGCGGGTTTGACGACATTTTCGTCGATGAACCCGAGCTGCCGTTCCGCTCGTTCCTGTAACGTTCTCTGTTCACGAGGTGCGCGATGGATAACCTGAATAGCGCGTTGCGGCTGGGCGTATATGAAAAGGCCATGCCGGCGCGGTTGGATTGGGAGCATAAGATTCAGGCCGCCAAAACGCTGGGGTTCGACTTCATTGAGATGTCCGTCGATGAGTCGGATGAACGCCTGCAACGCCTGGACTGGCGGGATGACGAGATCTTTCGGCTGCGCCGTTTGTGCGAGCAATATGGCATGCCCGTGCACTCCTTGTGCCTGAGCGCGCACCGTCGTTTCCCGTTTGGATCGGCTGATGCGTCGGTGCGCGCTCAGGCGGGCGTCATCATGCGTAAAGCCATCGAACTGGCTTACAAACTGGGCGTACGTTGCATTCAGCTAGCGGGCTATGACGTGTATTACGAGCCGCACAGCGACGCGACGCATCAGCGGTTCGTCGACGGTATGCGCGAAAGCGCGCGTTTGGCTGAGCGGGCGGGGATCATGCTGGGCGTGGAGATCATGGATACGCCCTACCTGAATTCGCTGTGCAAGTTTGAAGTGCTCAAGAAGGCGGTGCCTTCGCCTTATTTTATGGCCTATCCCGACGTCGGCAATATCACCGGCTGGAATTACGATGTCTGTACCGAGTTGCAGATGAGCGGCGAACACATCGTCCAAATCCATCTGAAAGATACGCTCCGTGTCAGCGCCGATCATTCGGGACAGTTCCGCGACTTGTGTATCGGCGAAGGGCAGGTGGACTTCCCCGCCATTTTTCGCACGCTGGCCGGGATGAACTATTCGGCGCCGCTGGTCGTTGAAATGTGGGCGCAGGATGCGCATTGGGCTGACCACCTGCGGCAAGCCAGATCGCGTTTGGTGACGATGGCGCAGGAAGCTGGACTGGCGTTAGGTTGACGATGCACAAACGGGCGGGGAGGCTTTCCCGCCCGGTGCTTTGATTTTTGGAAACAGCGTTATACAATCATAAGACATCATAAATAATCATAAATCAGGCAAGACATGACAGAAACACAACGACACAGCGCTATTCTGACCTTGCTGAATGAGAAACGCCATCTGACCGTGGCCAGCCTGACGCAGGCGTTCTCGATTTCTCCGGCGACCGCGCGTCGCGATATCAATAAGCTAAACGAAGCCGGACAGGTGCGAAAAGTCCGCAACGGCGCAGAGGCGCTGATGCCGACCAAACGACTCTGGTCACCGCTGGACAGCCAAAGCACCTCGACTCACGATGAAAAAGTGCGCATCGCTCAGGCGGCGGCTCGGCTAGTGCAGCCGGGTGAGAGCGCGGTGATCAACTGCGGCTCGACGGCCTTTTTATTGGGGAAGGAAATCTGCGGGCGAGATGTTCAGGTCATCACTAACTACTTTCCGTTGGCCAACTATCTGATTGAGCAAGAGCATGACGGCGTGGTGATTATTGGCGGGCAGTACAACAAGAGCCAGTCCATCACTCTGGCGCCGCAGGATGAGATTTCGTCCCTGTATGCCGGGCACTGGATGTTTACCAGCGGCAAAGGCCTCACGGCTGAGGGGCTGTACAAAATGGATATGCTGACGGCGATGGCGGAACAGAAAATGCTGGATCATGTCGGCAAGCTGGCGGTGTTGACGGACAGCAGCAAACTCGGCCAGCGCGCCGGAATGCTGTTCTGCAACGCCGAACATATTGACGTGCTGATCACCGGCCGTGACGCCAACCCGCAGGTGATCCAACAGCTGAAAGACAAAGGCGTCGAGGTGATGCTGGTCTAGCGTCACCGGGCCTTGGACGCGTTGTCCTGAGCGGTCGTTTGAGGATAACCGGCCGTCGGGGGTGGTCGGCGATGGCATTGCGGCCGTGGTTCAGTGGCCGCAAACGCGCGTGGGATTTATCGCGGAGCCGTTACCGGCTGTGGGGCTTTATGTGGCGTTAATATCGGGTAGTCGAGCACGATGAGATTGCCCAGAATTGGCCGGAAAATCGCTTTCAATTCATCGTGTTTGGGATGAGGTAAATAGCGCTGGCGCGCCGCTTCATCTTTAAACGTCATCATCACGCAGTGCGTGAATCCCTCATTTTTACCTTCCGGACTATCGTTACATCCCCACTCGACGCTGACGACGCCTTCGATGGCGGTTGGCATCTGCAAAAAAGCCGATTTCACCCGCTCGATGTCGGCTTCCGCGGCATCCGCTTTGAAAGTGATAAGTAAGATATGGCGTATCATTGCTGACTCCGTTTGTAATGTCCTGCCAAGAGCATAGCCCTTTACGCGGCGACTTTCATGGCGTGTGACGCGGCTGAGAGGCGGTGTTTTTCTCTGTGACGCCTGACCAAAAACCGCGCGCGCTCGGGCCGATATCCCGAAGACACCGCCGTCTTATCGCTCGGCGTTAGGGTGGTGGCTGATGCGAAACGACACCCGCTGCGGATGGTTGACCGATACCAGATATTCGACGGGCTGTTGAAAACGGTCGGCAATCACGCCGCGATAGATGAGCGCGGGGCTGTCCGGCGGCGCATTCAGCAACGCCTGCTCTTCCTCATTCATTATCCCGACCCGAATGGTGCCCTCGTCGGAAACGCCGAAGAGGCGGTAGCGTTCTGCCAGTAGCCGATACAGCGAACCGCTCTCCTCCAGCATTTCAGCCGTTAGATCCGGCATCAGCGCGCGCGGTAGGTAGCTGGTTTCTAAGCAAAACGGATCGCCGTCCGCCAGCCGCAGTCGTTTGATCATCACCACCGGATCGCCTATTTCAATGTTCAGCAGGGGCGCGATACGGGCGCTGGCGGCCGTGTCCTGAAAATAGAGTAACTGGCTGCCGGGCACCGCGCCATTCAGCTCGGTGATCTTGCTGATGCCCTGTTCAATGGCCTGCGTCAGCGGCCGCTCAATCGTGGTCTGGGTCAGCCAGGTGCCCTGATTGCCGCGTCTTTCCAGTAACCCGGCGTCGACCAGTTCATCGATAATTTTACGCAGCGTCATTCGGCTGATGCCGAGCACGACGGCGAGATCCCGTTCCGCCGGGATCTGATCGCCATCGTTGTACTCGGGGGTATTCAACAAGCTCAGCAGAGCCTGCTTGGCTTCCAGATACGCTTTGCGTGGACGGCGTTTGCCAGTGTTCGTTTTATCCATGGTATGTTTTCTGGTCTGTTCCATGCTGAAGAAAGAGCGATTACCGCAAGCGCTATCGCTTGTTTTATCACCCGTTATTGCGCTTTACAGCCCTATTATCCCCCTGAGCTAATCAGACCACAACACCCTAATACCCTATTATAATTGAATAATATGGATAAATTCGTTGCCCGGCGTGAATGATAAGCGTATATCTCTGGTGGTATAGTTTACGGTATATTTATAGGGAGTGAATGATGAAAAAAACGCTTGCCCTGTTATCCCTGAGTCTGGTGATGACGGCCTTCTCCGGGCTGGCTTCCGCACAGCAGTCCCTCCGTTTTGGCACCGACGCCACCTTTCCTCCGTTTGAGTTTAAGGCTGCGAATGGGCAGTTGCAGGGGTTCGATATTGATTTAGGCAATGAGATCTGCGCGCGTCTGAAGGCGCAATGCGTCTGGGTGGAAAGCAGTTTCGACGGTTTGATTCCCGCGCTGCATGCCCGTAAATTCGACGCGATCCTCTCTTCGCTCTCTATCACCCGAGAACGGCAGAAAGCCATCAACTTTTCCCACAAATTGTTTAACACGCCGGCTTATCTGGTCGCTGCGAAGGACAGCGGTTTGAAGCCGACCGCCGAGTCGCTGCGCGGCAAGCGCGTTGGCGTGCAGCAGGGATCGGTATTTGAAATTTACGCGCAGAAATACTGGCGATCTCAGGGCGTTGAGCTGGTGTCTTACCCCAGCGCTGAAGCGGTCTATGCCGATCTGGTCGTCGGTCGTCTGGACGCGACGCTGGATGATGCCACGGTGGTGACCGAGGCGTTGCTGAATAAGCCGGAGGGCAAGGGGTTCAACCTGATAGAGCCGCAGGTGAAAGACGATGCCGTGTTTGGCCCCGGCACCGGTATTGGCGTCAGGAAGCAGGATGCCCAACTGCTGGAACAGCTTAACGGCGCTATCACTCAGATCCGGCAGGATGGCACTTACGACCGATTGGCAAAAAAATACTTCACCTTCAACGTGTATGGCGACTAATTCATGAATACAGCAGCGATGATAGCTTCCCTTATCGAACAGCGTTTCCGCCCGCAGGGAGGGTTACGGCAGGTGTTTTTGGTCGCCTGCGGCGGGTCGTTGGTCGACATGTACCCGGCCCACTATTTCCTGAATAGCGAGTCCACGGTGCTGCACAGCTACATGATGACCGCCAACGAGTTTGTTTACGCGGCCCCTAAAACATTAGGCAACCAGTCACTGACCATCGTCTGTTCTCACGGCGGCAATACGCCGGAGTCGGTGGCGGCGGCGGAGCTGGCCCAACAGCGCGGCAGCGTGACGGTCACGCTGACGCATAATGAGACTGCGCGTCTGATCGATTTCTCCGACGGCAATCTGCTGTACGCCTGGGGGAATGACAGTCAGGTGGTGAATAATCCAATGGCGTTGATCCTCAGCCTGTGCGTCGAGGCATTGCAGCAAACTGAGGGCTTTGACGGCTACGCTGACTTTCAGTCGGGAATGGGGCAGATCGACGCGGTGATTGCGAGCGCACGCCAGCAGGTGCAGACCCGCACGGCGGCGTTTGCCGACCGCTATGTGAAGGAGTCGCTGTTTTACATCTTGTCCAGCGGCGCGTCTTACGGTCACGCCTACGGTTTCGCCATCTGCTCGCTGATGGAAATGCAGTGGCTGAACGCCGCGTCCATCCACAGCGGCGAATATTTCCACGGGCCTTTCGAAGTCACGGATCACAGCACGCCCTGGATCCTGATGATGAACGAGGGCCGCACTCGGCCGCTGGATGAGCGTGTGCGGGACTTCCTGAGCCGCTATGCCGACAAGGTGGAAGTCATTGACGCCAAAGCGCTCGGGCTGGGCGTAATCCCGGCTGGCGTAGTGGAGTATTTCAATCCGATACTGTTCTACAGCGTCATGTGCGAATACCGCGCGGCGTTGGCGAAGGTGCGTCAGCATCCTCTTGAGACGCGGCGATACATGGGTCAGGTGGATTACTGAGGTACGCGTCATGAAAGTCCTGGGACTTGGCGATAACGTTATCGATCGATATACCCACACCGGCATCGGTTATCCGGGCGGCAATGCGCTAAATTTCAGCGTCTATGCCCGCATGTTATCGGCGCAATCCGCCTATTTAGGAGTGTTCGGGGATGATGGGGCGGCGGAGCACATTCGGCGTGTGCTCGAACAGCGTGGCGTTGGCCTCGAACACTGCCTGACGGTCGCCGGCGAAAGCGGCCACGCCCGTCTTACCCTTGAGCAGGGGGAACGCGTGTTCCTCGGTTCTAATGCGGGCGGTATCCGTCAAAGCACTTCAATGGATTTCGTACTGGCTCATCTCTCGTGGCTGGGCGGCTTCGACCTGATCCATACCAGCGCCTACAGCTATATCGACCCGCTGCTGGCGGATCTCGGTTCGCTACCCGGCCGTTTGTCCTATGACTTTTCGGATGACTTCGACGTTGATCAGGCGCTGTCCCAGAGCCGCTGGCTGGATTACGCTTTTTTCTCCTGCGCGGACCGCCCCCTTAATGAAACCCGTCAGCTTCTGCTGTCGGCTCACGACGCGGGTTGCCGGTGGGTTATCGCCACGCGCGGGGCGGAGGAAGCAATACTGTTCGACGGCGATCAATGGTTCAGTCAGCCGCCGGAGCCGATCGCACCCGTCGATACGCTCGGTGCCGGAGACGCTTTCATCACCGCCTTTCTATTGGCTCACCTTGGTGGAAAAACGTTGCCCGAAAGTCTGCATCAGGGCGCCGTCTTCGCGGCGCGCATTTGCATGATGGAAGGGGCGTTCGGCGAAGGAATGCGGTATTGAGGCCGCATGGATCCTTTTTCGGTCGCTGCTTAAGCGAGCCATCTGATCCGATAAGAGCCAGACTTGGGAGGCCAAGGTTGTCCGTCAGCGATGATCCCGAACACTCTCCGGCCACATTGCGAGCGCAGAAAAAATCAGCGCGGATATCGACTCGCCATCACGGGGCTGTTCTACTTATCGGGTGTATTGCGTCGTAGGACTGCATTCATCGAGCAACTTCGTTGTGCGGCCCTGTCACGGTGAACGGAGGGAACCGCATAACGAAGCGCTGCTATCGGTCGGACAATAAAAAGTCGAAATTTTGACCTCGGTAGCTCGCATCAACGCTGTAGGTCGTAGAGGGATCGGTCGCGACACGCACATCAAAACGGTTAAAAGAGTCGTCATTCAATGCATGTCTGACTAAATCGTCGGAATGCAGCGACGGCAAACCGGCTTTCGCCAGTTTTTTCTGTAGCGTCTCTGAGCTGAGCGGTACCACCTCCCGAAGACGCCGGGTATCACTTCGGTTGGCGGAGTCAGAAGCATCCCAGAGTAAATGACTGTGTGTTGCCATCAGCGCCGTCATCGGCGTGTGAGTGTCGCGTTGCATATCGTGTAGTACCGATTGAGTCAGCGTGCATGCGCTGGGGTGCGTTGGCCAGGCATCCACGACGACCGTATTGCGTTCGCCCCAGGTGGGATCGCGAGGGTCGCCCAGCATCACAAACTCGTGGCTATTGTTTTCGGGAAGCTGGAGTCGTACACGGCATATCGGCCGCTCCACGTTGCGTTCTTTCAACGCGGCGACGGCGACGGCGGCATGTACCGCACAGTTGCCACCCTGAAATTTTTGCGCCCGTTTGATCTGATTTTCGATTCCGCCATGAGGATACTTTTGGTATGCCAGATGCATTCTCGCCCAGCTCTCTCCCGATGAGGCCCGGACATCCTGCCGCTGATTTCCCGCCCCGTGCGGGAGCATATTTTTGACTACGCGATTCGCCCAGCAGGCATCCGCCAGTGCAGACAGGGTGCCGGATTTCACCACCACGTTTTTATGCTGATAGTTTGATAACCCCAGCTGGCTGGCGCTGTGGGTATCATGAACTTGACTACCGGTATCCTCATTCTCGACAATCGCGCTATACGTTGAAGAGGAAGAAGACCCGCGGAAAATATTAAACCTTGGCATGGGTTGCCTCCGAAGCTCTAAAAAATGCCGTCCCCAGCAGGAATGGAACGTAGAACTATCTCCTCATGCTTTTTTGGAAACACGTTGTAAGCCAGCGTGGCGATGAGAAGGGGATTCATCAGACTGATCGACCGTGGGAAGAGACGTTCCGCAGCAGTAGGCGTCAGCCCGTGTCAGAAATTCATGGAAGGTTTTCACCGCCAGCTCCGCTGATAATTCTTCCAATGGCTGACGGGCGTAGAGCACCATTTTTTTGCTCGGGCTGTCGTAGCCCAGTGTGATGGCCGGATGGCGCAGACTGAATACATTTTCTGCCAACAACGCCTGAAATCCCTCCGGTGTTCGCCACGCGTGGGGAGCGACAAACGTCGCGACGATATTCAGATATCCCGGTTGGCTGCCGATCAGATGGATATGCAGATCGTGATCGAAGACCAACCTATAGAGGTCTTCCTCCGGACGCGGCGGCGGCAGCTCGCCGGGCTGATATCTCTGGATAATGGCACGAGAGATAGCATGAAATTTTTCATTCAACATAACCGATGCTCACATGACAGGGTTCTTATGAGTGGCCTCGGTAGGGGAAGGGTTCCCGTAGGGTGTGATGATTTATTTTTCATCGACGTCGAGAAGCCGCCGGATCGCCGCCGCGTTTTGCTCCCATTCGCCTTCGCTCAACGCCATCAATCCAAAATATTTCAGGAAAAACAGACCTTCCGTCGCGAGAAAAGCGATGCGCCGGGTATCGTCATGGTCGCTTTCCCCGAGCGCGAATTCACGCTGTCGTTCCATGTACCAATCGCGTACCGAGCCAAGATAATCCGGAGACTGCAAAAGCGCGGATAACAGCACCGCAGAGCGCGAAACGTTGCTTTCGTCATCTTGAGACGTCGTGACCACATGCGCTTTGAGCTTATCGTCAGGCGAGGCGGTGTGACCCGACAGTTCCGCTAATTGCTTTTGGTAATACATGTCCCAGCGCTTGATCATGGCTTCAATCATGGATTCCTTGTTGCCAAAGCAGGATTGGACGCCGCCCTTGGTGATACCTGCCGCCTTCGCCACGGCATCTATCGTCAGCCCTGCTGCGCCCAGTTTTGACACTACGCCTTCTGCGGCATCCAGCACGGCTTCTCGGTCAATAGTTGGTTTTCTTCCCACTTGAAACCTCTTTTTATACAGGGTGTTAAGGTCGTTAGTCATTAATGACCGGAAGTCAGTTTGAGGCCCGCGACAGAACTCACCAGGAGACAAATCAGTAACCCACGGACCAGTGTTGCCGGTTCGTGATACCAGATCATGCCAACCAGCACCGTTCCCAACGCGCCGATCCCCGTCCAGACCGCATAGGCGGTACCGATGGGGATGCTCCGCGTTCCCAGCTCCAGAAAGCACATGCTCCCGATGATGCAGACCAGAAAAGCCAGCGTCCAGGGGATGTTTTTAAAGCCGTCGGTATAGCGCAGGCAGGTGGTAAACCCCACCTCCAATACGCCCCCTATCAATACGTAAATCCAAGCCATCGTGTTAGCTCCCGTGTGTGATTTAAATACAATTGTATTTGAATTCTTGGTGTTTGCAATACGATCGTATTCAAAGATATGAAGGGAAATGCGCGATTCAGCAAACATCAGAACATCGTCGTTCTAAAGTCTGTCGAAGGCAGGTGTACTGCAAAAGATGTCTCGTAGGAGGCAGGTACGTCTGAAGTCTTAAAACACAAAAAATGTGGATATCGAATCAGGCGATATCAATAAGGCGAAACAATGGTTGGATAAACATAGATATATAAATCAGATATACCCGCGCCGGGTTGAGATACCGGGGAATTAAAGGATGTTATTGAGCAAAATGCCATAGCCTGCTAGTCCGTCCTCTGGCTGTTAAGTATTCCATGGCCTAAGGTCGATTCGAAGTTCGAGCCATTTAGCGATATTGATAAGGCTCGTTTGCTGGAGTGGGTCAGTCCATATCAATCAACGGGGGGAAAATCAGTGGAAATGGAATTATCCCTCAAATCCCGTAGATGCTGCGCTAAATGAATAACGGTCTTTTCTCCCGTGGCGGCTTCTACGGTTAAATTTTCCAACGCATTATCGTTATCACGGATTTTGATGCCATTACGGTGGAGAAAAGCCATGGTCACGAAAAACGCGGTGCGTTTGTTGCCATCATTAAAGATATGCCCCCGAGCGATAGCTACCCAGTAAGTGGCTGCGAGCTCGAAAATATCGGTTATATCTTCATAGTGTGCGCGGTTCTGTACCCGATAGATCAGTGCTTCGGCTCTGCCGGGATCGGGAATGCCAGCAACGCCGGGAAGCCGTTGCAATATACGGTCATGAAAAGCGATAACTTCCTGAGCGCTAATCCATATCATCGGTTTGTCAGCGCCTCTACCGTGTGACCATGACGTTGCATAATCTCATCGAACTCCGCATCCAGTTTCGCGTTTTGGTATGCCTCGAATTCAGATTTGCTGATCACTACCGCAGAACTTCCATCGCGACGGGTGATTTCAACGGCTTCACCCTGAGTGGCGGCATCCAATACTTCTGAAATATGGGCACGAGCCTGAGTTGAAGTGTAAGTACGCATAATGTTTCTCCTAAAATGTACATCCTGATTGTACACTTTACGCTGTTTTAAACAAAAATATAAAAATATTGATTATAAATCAAAGTATTATACCTTTTTATTGCCTGTGATTTGGCCCACATTTGATGCGCTTATAGAACATAAATATTTTTTTCGCAGCGCTCTTGAAAAACAGAAGGGATGTGGAGATTGGCCTTAAAACGAATACTGTTGTTTGTAAAGCGCGGGGAGTACCTATTTGGCAGTGGATTTGGGTTGTAGGTAGAGTTGAGGTCGTTGGCAACAAAAACGCCCTGAAAACAGAGCGTTGTGGCAGTCGGTGGAAAAGGGCGGAAATTATTCGATATTCTGAATCTGTTCCCGCATCTGCTCGATCAGGACCTTCAGCTCAATGGCGGAGGCGGTGATGTCGGCGTTGATGGATTTAGAGCCCAGCGTGTTCGACTCGCGGTTGAACTCTTGCATCATGAAGTCCAGACGGCGGCCGACGGCTTCCTGCTTGTTGAGGATTTTGTAGGTTTCCTTTACGTGCGCTTCTAAACGGTCCAGCTCTTCGGCGACGTCGACGCGTTGCGCCATCAGCACCAGTTCCTGTTCCAGCCGGTTGTTCTCCAGCTGCACCTGCGCGTCTTCCAGTTTGCTGACCAGCTTTTCACGCTGCCATTGCAGGATGTTCGGCATATGGGCGCGAACTTTGGCGACTTCGGCGCTAACGCCCGCCAGACGCTGTTCGATCAGCGCTTTCAGCGCGTTGCCCTCGCTTTCACGCGCGGCGATGAAGTCATCCAGCGCGGCGTTCAGCGCCTGCATCAGTTCGGCGCTGATGGCGTCCAGGTCCTGCTCTTCCGCCGCCATTACGCCCGGCCAGCGCAGGACATCGACCGGGTTGATTTCCCCTTCGTCGCTCTGCATCTTGACCCACTTTGCGGCTTCAACCAGCTGTTTCGCCAGTCGTTCGTTCATAATCAACGAACCTTGCGCGCGGGGATCCAGTTCAAAACGCAGGTTGCATTCGATTTTGCCGCGCGTCAGCCGGTTGCGAATACGTTCGCGAACCACGGGCTCCAGACTGCGGAACTGCTCCGGTAAACGGATGTAAGTTTCCAGATAACGTTGGTTAACGGAACGCAGCTCCCAGGCTGCGCTTCCCCACTCGCCTTTGATTTCTCGTCGTGCGTAAGCGGTCATGCTACGGATCATCGGTGCGTACCTGTCAGAAAATGATGGAAGGATTATAACGTTGCGGGATACGTCATGATAGCAAAAGCGGTCCGGCGCGCCGGGGCACGATCGGTTTAGCAGGAACGTGTAGTCAGCCTTTTGCCGGTATGCGCGAGCACTGCCCGATAAATGAAAGAAGGGACGTGGGGGCTGAACGGTTGGCAACGCCGCCTTGGGGCGACGCTGACGTTGAGAGCATTAGGCGGCGAGCAGGAAAGAGGCGCACTGATTGGCCAGCTCGGCACATTGGTGTTTCAGCACCTGTTTCAGCTGGATCGCTTCGCGCGACTGCGGCGTGTCGCGACGGCTGATCATCATCACCTCGAACGGCAATGGCTGAATGATCGGGACGATTTTCAGCTGGTCGGTATAACGGCGCGCGGTGAACAAATCCACAATCCCGGTGCCGCCGCCGGCCAGCACCATATCGGCGATGACGGAATAGGTTTTGATAAACAGGGAGGCGGCGGGTTGCAGGCCACGGTCGTTGAGGGCGCGATGAACCACCCGGCCCAACGGGTCTTGCTGCTGCATCATCAATAAGTTGTTCTGACACAGCCACTCCAGCGAGACGGGGCCTTGATGCGGGTTATCTTTCGGCAGTAACGCGACCATCGTGGACTGGCACAGCGGTTCGGCGACCAGGTCGGACGGCACCTGCTGGCCGAAGACCAACGCCAGATCCAGCTGATTTTGCTGGATCTCCTGACACAACGTGCTGAAGTGTTCGGTCACCAACTCCACGTTCACCCGCGACGACTGCTGGTGAAACGCCACCATCGCTGGCGCGACAATCATCTGGCCGAACGCATGCGCCGCGCCCAGACGCACCGTCTGGCTTTGTCCTTTGCGAATTTGTTCCGTCAGGGCATTGATGGACTGGAGCTGCTCATGCAGCGCCTGCACTTGCGGGATCAGTCGGTGGCCTTCGTCCGTGACGACCATGCCTTGCGTGCGGCGTTCGAACAGGGCAAAGCCAAGCTGTTGCTCGGCGTGGTTCAGCACCCGGCTGACGTTCGGTTGGGAGACGTTCAGTAAGCGCGCCGCGCCGCTAATGGTGCCAGCCTGAAGAATGGCCTGAAAAACTTCGATATGGCGTAGTCGCATAGCCTGAACCTTAAGTCATTTTGCCAACAGTGTGGCGGATGGAAATCGAACCGCCGGAGGCGAAACGCATCAAACTGATTGTTGCAAATGCAACATTTACGCCATGTTGTTATGACTTAGGAGAGAAGAAGGCACAGGCCCGCGATGCAGGGAAGGGGGAAAAGACCGGGACGAGCAGGAGACGCGGCTGGTTTTCTCCATGATGGTGCGGTGTCCCTCGCCGCCAGACCGGTTTGCACCAAAATGGTGAAACTGAGTCGCGGTGCTACGTCACAGTGGGGAAGTCATCGTGGGAAAGAGGAACCGCACGGACGCGCTAAATGGCCCGCCGATTTTCGGCTGTTGGGCGGAAGACGGACGCCATCGGCTGCCTGACGGATGAACGCGCTCGCCCCCTCGGGGCGAGCATTCACATTCACCGATAGATCTCGACGGCCGGTTCCGCGCCAACGTAGCCATAGCCGCGGTACATCCCTTCGCTGTTGAAGGTCAAGGCGATATTGCCCGCGTGGTCGACGGCGATCAGGCCGCCGCTGCCGCCGAGCCTAGCCACTTTGTCCATCACGACCCGTTCGGTTGCCTGCGCCAGCGGCAGTCCGGCGTACTCCATCAGCGCAGAAACGTCATAGGCGGCCACCGTCCGCATAAACACTTCGCCGGTGCCGGTGCAGGACACGGCGACGGTTTGGTTGTTGGCGTAGCAGCCCGCGCCGATGATGGGGGAGTCACCCACGCGACCGACCTGTTTGTTGGTCATACCGCCGGTGGATGTCGCGGCCGCCAGATTGCCCGCGGCATCCAGCGCCACGGCCCCGACGGTGCCGTATTTATGATGCGGATCGATCGGATCGCCGCCGGAGACGTCGCCATCGCCGCTATGATCCAACACGATCCTGTCGC